>WHSU01000067.1 GCA_009379925.1 Dehalococcoidia bacterium
CGTGTTCGGAGAGCAGCTCGGGAAGGGTCGTCACGGCCGAGCAGCGCCCGTGTCGACCACCTCGACCGCGCCGGAACGCAGGTCGAGCACCGTCACCGAGGTGCGCATCACTTCGCGCTCCACCTCGACCTCCGGGTCGGGCGAGTAGACGGGGACCCAGACTTTGTAGGTCCGTCCCTTCACGAGCAGCCGCTGGCGGCCGGAGTCGAGCACGATGCTGTCGAGGAACCCCGCCGCGACCATCACGGCGAGGTGTCCGCGGCGCAACGGCATCAGCGGCCGGACGCGGCGCTCCTCGGGCGGCCACAGCCGTTCGATCAGCGGAGCATGCGTCCAGACGCCGGAGCGACGCGCCTCGGCCGCAGCCTCTGCCGGGTCGAACGAGAACGACGTGAACAGCACGTCGCCCGCCGGCATCACCGGCAGCGTACGCAGCTGCTTCACGTCCCCCGCGACCGGCAGAGCGGGCAACGGTTCTGAGGCCCAGGACTCCACGGTCGCGCGGCCCGCGGCGTCGGAGACGGCCTCCTCCCGCTTCGTCCCGAACACGACCACCTGCTCGAAGCGCTCGAACAGGCCGTCGGGGAACCGCCAGCAGGCGAGGTCCCGGTAGTGCCCGGCAAGATAGCGGGCCGAGAGGGCGAGCCGGCGCTGCTGCACGACGTAGATGAGCAGGCCGCCGGGCCGGAGCACCTTCGTCGTCCCCGTCAGGAACGTGTGCTCCGCCCGCTTCGCGTCGAGGTCGACGTCGTAGGGCGGATTGAGGAAGAGGCACGAGAACGCGCCCTCCTCGATGCGCGTACTGAAGGCGCTGCCGGGCAGCGCGTGGTCGAGGGCGCCGGCCGCCTCCTCGTAGCGGTCGGCCTCCAGCTCGATACCGAAGGTCTCGCCGCCGATCGCATCGGCGAGCTGTCGCAACGCCGCGCCGGTCCCGGCGCAGGGGTCGAGCCAGCGGACGGCCACGCGCCCACCGTGGCTCACCGGACGGATCAATGCCGCGATGCGGGCGCCCACCTCCGGGGAGAGGGCGAAGAACCCGGCGGCGGCGATGCTCTCGAGGCGCGGGATCTCAGGCCTCCTGGCCGTGGTGTGCTGGGGTCACGCGGCGTTCGCCAGTTCGTCGGCGGGCACCGGGATCCGGTGTCCACGGAGTGCCCGGCCCAGCGCCGCTTGCAGCGCCTCCGGGTCGGGCACGCAACGCCAGGCGTGGATGCCGAGCGCGTCGAGCGGACGCACCTCCCCGCTGGCGAGGCCGCGTTCCCAGAGCCAGCCGCTCCACGACGGGTGCAGCGGGAGGTCGATGCGCCGGCTCAGGAACCGGTAGTGCAGTCCCGGTGCTTCCGCATCGGTGCGGGCGAGTAGGAGGAAGTCCTGCCGCTCGCTCGCGTAGAGCGCGGCGCCCGGCACGAGCATCGCGTGCGTCGCGCCGGTGATGGGCAGCCGCGTGGCGTGGAAGCGCCATTCGCCCAGCGCCTGGGGCGCCAGCGTGCAGTACCGGCCGCCGCTCAGCGCGTCGTCGCTGATCACAGCGGGTTCATGCTTGAGCAGGCGCGCCCACAATGCACGCACCGACTGCTGGTTCCCCAGCATCGAGAGGAACCAGAGGTCGCCCTCGTCGCGCGTGTAACTATCGACGGCCGCGCCGAACCCGGCGCAGCGGATGTGCATCGTCTCCATCGTCGTGGTCACTCGTCCATCAGGCTGGCGATGCCGTCGATGTCGTCGCCGAGCACGTTGTGGAGCATGGCCGACTTTGTAGCCATCGCCGTGTCGGGCTGACCGTTGTGGCCGGAGCCGAACAGCGAGCAGCCTTCGTCGCTGAAGCGGCGCCACGCCGCGTCGAAACCCGCGTCCGGCACGTCGTGCAGTTCGTCGATGGCCCACGGCTCGCCGCAGACCGGGCAGTAGATGTCCATATGTCTCTCCTCGATGCCTCACGGCTCTCGCGCGGCCGCGCCCACGGCAGGCACGCTGTCGTAGGCGCGGGGATGCGCATGCTCCGCAAGGTCGATAGTCCGGGTTGTGACGGACCGGATCGCTGAGCGTGGCCCGTCGTGAGGCGGCTACGGCGACTCGTCGGCCGCGCGCGCCGCGTCGAGTTCGTGCGTCCCGATGCGGAACCCCGCACTTCGGAGTTCCTGCACTAACGGCAGCGCCGCTGTGATCAGGCCAGAGCGTCCCCCAGCGATCAGCAGGCCGACCGTCCCGATCACCCGCAGGCCGAGCGAGCGTGCCGCGCGGCGTCCCTGCCAGTCGTCGAGGACGGCGACCGCGCCGAGCTCGCTGGCGGACGCGATGACTGCTGCCTCTCCGGCGCCGAGGTCGGACAGACGCGAGTCGGTGCCGACGGCATCCTGCGCCATGACGCGCAGGAGTGCCGCGTCGATGGCGCGCTGGATGCGTGGTACCTCGTAGAACTGGGGGTCCCGCATCGCCTCGCGGCGTACAGCGTTGGGTACCCACACGCGGTCATACAGCCGCGGAAGGAGGTCTAGACGGTCGAGGTGTCCGAGCGCGATGAGGACGGTGGTGTCAACGACCGCGTCCGGCACGCCGTTCCTGTTCCAACGCCTCGACCGCCTGCAGATCCGAGGCGAGTTCGTCCGGCCCGTAGAAGACCGTGGGGAGGTCGAGCGATCGCAGCAGGTGATGGAACTCGACGAGTCCGTACTCGGCGAGCTCGGCGGCGCGTCCGATGGAGACGGCGCCGGTCAGGAAGAGATAGATAGCGAGCGCGACCGACACCCGGCGAGGCTCGTCGAGCGTCGCGAGCGCCGACCGCGCCAGCTGGTCGAGTAGCTCCTGGGGGACGTCCTCGGTCAGGTTTGTCATCGGAGTTTCCTTTCCTGTCAGGATACACGGGGCAACGCGCCGCCCACTACTGGTCTGCGCGCGTCACGCAGCGCGCGGGTAGGCATGGTCGTCGGCGGCGCGTTCGTCGCGATCACCGGATGCGGGCAGGCAACCCTCGCTCGCGAGGTAGCGCTCGACGGCTTCTGCGACGAGGTGCGTCATCGGGCGTTCGCGCGCCTGACCGAGGTGGTACAGCGGCGGGATGAAATGGTCGGGAATCTTGGGGCTATACATCGTGGCTTCCGTTCAGATGTTGGGACTCGACCCCGTGAGCGGGGCTCCACGTTCGGCTGGTTGATGGCAGGTGGAGAACGAATGCTCCGCTCCTGAGTTGACGTTCTGTCATCTCCTTCTCCGATTCGCCTGGGCCGGGAAGCCGATGGCAGCGATCGCCCGCCGCCACCGCTCGCCGTGCCCGCTGCTCGGCGCGAGCAAGTGCGCGTACTCGTGCGCCAGGAGCGCCGACGCCCGCCCGCCCGGCGTGACGAGCCGCTCGGGCCTGCGGCTCAAGCAACAGATCCACCCGTACGGCGGGTCGGGCGGGCGGTTGTGGGCGTGCGCCCGGCGGCGGAACGCACCGCGGCGCTCCGTGCCGATCGCCTCGGCGCAACCCCCAACGCTGATTCCGGCGACGCAGGCAATGCGGAATCCGGCGGTGGCCGCCCTCGCCTGGAGCGAGGCCACCGCGTCCTGATACACGGCCGGGTCGAGCGCCTGTGCCACTATCGGACCCGGTACCGTTCGTCGAGCACGCCCACGACCGAGTCGTCGATGCCCGTGCAGTCGTCCCAGCGACCGTCGGCGAGCGCTGCTTCGAGCGCGTACGCGAACCACTCATCCCACCCCTCGCCGTCCTCGTCGAGGCCGTCGGGGATCGCGATGTCCACGACGCCGCCGATGTACAGGCGCAGCACGCGGTCACCCGGGTGGGGGGCGGGCGGCTGGGGAGGTGGCGGAGCGCCGCCGTCGGCGAACGCGTGCCAGCAGGCGACGATGCGAGAGCAGATCACGCGGACGATCTGCTTGCGATGCCCGACCGCGACACCGGGATCGCCGGAGCGTTCGGGGTTCGGGTTCCGCCTCATCGCCGCAGCCAGCGGTTCTGGTTGAGCACGCCGGTCTCGGTGTCCTCGACGCCAGTGCAGTCTAGCCAGCGGACATCGTCGAGCGCCGCCAGGATGGCGGCGTCGCGCCACGCCTCCCAACGGGCGTTATCTTCGTCGTCGACGTCGGGCGGGATGGCGATGTCGAGCACGCCGGCGATGTGCAGGCGCAGCACGCGATCGCCGGGTACGGGGCGCGGTGGCATGGCGCCGTCGCGCGAACCGGCCCCTCGCATGGCGTCATGCAGCCCGCAGCCACATCCGACAGCACGGGGATGCGCGGGCGGGATGTGGTCGACGATGTGCTGATGCTCGTCTCGCGCGTAGGTCCGGCAGGGGAGCGGCGCCCCGTCGCGCCAGACCGTGAGATACGCGCCGTGGGAGAGGCGGCAGCGAGGACACTCGACCGCGAGCGTCCCGTGCGTGCGGAAATCGTGTTCGGCGATCACCGGCGGTCTCGCCCGGCGCTCGGTGCGTAGGGCGCGCGAGGGCGCCCGTTGCGGGGAAGGGCCGTGAGCCGGCCCCTCCCCGTGTGGTCGCACGTCACCAGCTCAGGCTGCCCGGTCGAGCAGCGGGGGCTGGCCAATGCGGCGGCCGTCGTGGCAGGGGCAGAACCCCGCGTTGCAGACGCCGCTCGCGCCCACCTCGCAGCCGCCGTGCGGGAAGCCATCCGTGGTCGCCGCACGCTGGCCGGTTGCGACATCAAGGGCCGCCTCCAGCAGCACCAGGTGGTGCTTCGGCACCGAGGCGTGCTCGTCGTCGTGCTCGGACTCCCAGAGCGCGTCCGCGAGGGTGAGCCGCACCGCGTCGACGAGGCGGCGCCCCGCCCACAGTTCGCGGTAGGCGTCACTGGCGAAGTCGTGGTGTGCGCCGCTGCGTGCGGTCACGTTCGTCCGGTGGATGCTGCGGCCGAGCGCAGCGAACGTTGCAATCGGTTGGTCGGTCATTTCATGTGCTCCTTCGTGAGGTCGTGTGGTTCGGCTCGGGGATGCGCCCGAGCAACGGGATCGGGGCCTGAGGGCGCCGCCGATCGGCGGAGAGCAGCGGCGCGATGCCGCGTCTCCGCGCGGAGGTGGCCGAGCGTGCTTCGGCCGCCGAGAGCGAACCTGGCTACGAGCAGCCGGTCGCGAAGCAGACGACGAGGCGTCAGCTGTTGGCCGCCCGTCGGTCGTTCCTATCGGACGATGCGACGACCTGGGGACGCGGTTCGCGATCAGCGCGACCGGGCGTGCGCGGCCGCGAGGCCGTGGCTAGATGCGGTAGTCGCAGACGACGACGTCGTAGTCGCCCGTCTCGAGGTAGCGCTCGACGGTGGCCGTGAACAGCGCGTCCCACCCCTTGTTCTCGTTCGCCGACATCCCGAACCACCCGAGGTCGCCGCTGGCCTGCCAGCCCTTGGCAGGCAACAGCAGGCTGTACGTCACGAACGTCCCCGGTTCCTTCAGGAGGGCCGTCGCCCAGCGGCTGGCGTCCCACTCGTCCGCCACCACCTCAAGCGGGCGGTAGTAGTCCCACTGCGCGTGCGGGTTGTAGTGCGAGTAGTACACGCCAGCGCCGCGGCAGGCCTCGCAGTCCGCGACCGGCGTAAGCGGCACCGCGGCCTCAGCCTCCCTGATTGCGGCGAGCAGTTCGGCCGCAGGCGGGTACGCGGTCCACTCTGGACACTCCGTTTCCGGTATCGCCCAGAAGGCCGTACGGATGGCGTCCAGTCCGCCAGCAGCCAACTCCACCTCCCGTCCGGCGGTGCGCCGCGCTGAATGCGGGCAATAACACTCGGTCTCGTAGCGTGGGGCGGGAAGCGCTCGTCGTATGGAGCCATCAATTCCTCGAGCGTCCGGCTGCCGTCCTTGGGGACGAGCACCGTCACCAATGCGTGGGTCATCAGTCAGTCCTTTCGTTTGGCTCCTCGGCCTCCGCCCTGCCGTGATTCAGGCCAGGGGCGCGGCACCGACGCCCGACACGGGGCGTCCACTGGGAGCCGTTGGTTGAAGCAGGGTGGCGAGGCCGACTCCTGCGTGTTGTCGGTCCGGAGCCGTCCGGATCAAGCTCCATCGCGAGACCGAGGCCTGCGGTGTTAGGCGTGGCCAGAGACCTCGGGACGCCCGCTCAGGTGTCTCCGGCGCGAGGTGAGGGCGGACTGGCTCCGCCTTGACCTCCCTGATCGTTGCCGCGCAGCCGTAGGGACACCGGCCGGTGTCCCGTGCGTCCGTCACGCAGTCAGCGAGATCGCAACCGTCGTTCGCAGCCGGGGTCGCAGAGCACCTGCCAGTTGCAGCCGACCGACAGGAGTGGCTCCGCGCCGCACGGGCAGCCTTGTCCCTATCCCGGTCCTCGACCCAGCCGCGATCTCGCCAGGGCGCCCTGAATCGGCAGCCGGAACCCGGGATGTACACGAGCCCCCACGGACGGTCCGCGGTCGGATCAGGCCGGTAGCGGCCGGGGCACTGGTACCACGGCTCGACCTCGCCGAGGGTCGGGAAGACGACGATGGCCTCAGCCATCGCTGTCATCCGTCGCCTGCTCGTCGCCGTCTGAGAAGCTGCGGCCGAGGATGTGGTCCGCGGCGCGCTGGCCCTGGCCCGCCGCGACGACGGCGAGCCTTCGGTCGTCGTTGAGAGCCTTCAGCCATGAGCCGATGTAGGCCGCCGACTGGTCGAGCCGCGACGCGTCGATCCCGGCCTCCTGGCACAGGAAGGCCGCGCCGAACTCAGCCACCAGCTCCTCGCGGGAGTAGACGGGCGAGCCGAAGGCGGCGGCGGTCTGGTAGCCGTCACGGTTGAGGCGACTGACGTGGCCAGTGGAATGGGCGAGCTCGTGAAATACGGTCGCGCTATATCCCTCTGCGTCACGGAAGGCCGAGCGCGGCGGGAGATGCACCTCATCCCGGGAGGGCACGTAGTAGGCGGTGTCCGCATCGTGGAAGACCGCCGGACCGTCCGCGTAGCCGGAGACGACCGCCTCGGCGCGAAGCAGCGGATCGAACTCCCCACCGCCGTCCGGGTGGGCGAGCGCCAGGCCCTCGCACTGCGCCACGTTGAACACCGTGAAGAACCGCATCAGCGGGAACCGCTCGGACGCCTCTCCGTCGTCCGCGTCCTTCCGCTCGATCCAGCGCCACAGCACGATCTGGGTGCCGCGCTGGCGGCGCCGCACGTGGCCGTCGAGCCGTTCCGCCTGGCGATAGGTGAGCCAGCGCGGGTCGTCGTACTCCTGCTCCAGAGCGACCAGTCCTAGCAGGAGCAGGTTGATCCCGCGGTAGGGGCGGTCCGAGACCGCGTTGCGCAGTCCGCGCGAGCGCCAGGGATGACGCCAGGGCACGGTGCCACGCTCCAGCGCGGCGGTGATGCGGGCCGTGACCTCCGCGTAGGGGTCGCGCCGCGTGCTGGCCGGCTTGCGCCGGCCGCGGGTCGCTGCGGAAGTCACGGGATCCGCACGATGTCCCCGGGCGACTCGCCGGTCTCCTCGCGCTGATCGATGGTCTCGGACCCGGGCTCGGGCGGGCGGATGATCTCGCTCATGGTGATGTCCTCCTGCACTAGGTTGTGGTTGCAGAGCCGCGCGCTCATGCGGCGCGTGGACGGTCGTTCGGCCCGCCGGCCGGCGTGGTGCGCTCGAAGAGCGTGAGTCGCACCGCGTGGGTTGGGTCGTCGGAGCGCACGGCCTGGATGGCCGTGGCGTCAAAGCCGGGGATCTCGGAGTGCCGCAGCGGGATCACCGCCACGGCGTAGCGCCCGGACCGCGTCTCGATGACGCGGCCGGGAGAGAAGGGAAGCCGCATCGCTACGCGGCTTCCGCCTCAGGGACCGATCGGTCCCTTGGCACGGGCGTGACCACGTTGCCACCAGACGAGCGCACGGCGGCGCGGCCCCGCGCCACGATTTCGCCGAGGGTCGTGGCGCCGAAGTGCTCGGCGAGGTCGCCCTCGAACCCGAAGTCGCGGCGGACGTCGTCGCGGTCCACCGACGCCACACGCTTCGTCCGGGCGTAGGCCTGCGCGAATGCGTCCCA
>WHSU01000063.1 GCA_009379925.1 Dehalococcoidia bacterium
CCGCCGTACGAACGCTTCGCGCTCCGACATGATCGACTGCTCCCGCCACGGCATCGGGCGACCCCTCTCGCCCCCGGCCGCACGACTGGAGTGTCACGCATGTCTCCGAACGGGTGTCACGGATCTCCCCGGTCTGAACAATCACGCGGAGAGGGGGAGGCAGAAGGGGAATAGGAGCGGGCTGCCTCTCCCTGTTTCTTCCTGCTCCCCTCTCCACGCGCAGTGGAGGGGGGTCGGGGGTGAGGCCCCCTACCCCAGCTCCGCCAGGCTCGCGCGCAGGCCCTCGAGGCGGGACTGCGCGGTCGCCAGGCGCTCCTCTTCCTTCGCCACCACGTCCGCGGGGGCGCGGCTGCGGAACTGCTCGTTGGCGAGCTTCGCCTGCTGGCGGTCTGTCTCCGCGGACACCTCCGCGATCTGCTTCTCCAGGCGCTGCCGTTCGGCATCGAGGTCGAAGAGGCCGGCCATCGGGAGCACCACCTGGCCGGTGCCGAGCACGCCCGTGACGGCCTGCTCGGCGGGCGCCTCCGCCGGCGTGTCCACGATGTGCAGCGGGCGCACCCGCGCCAGCACCTCGATCGCCGGCGCCATGGCGCGGGCGGTGGCGGCGGCGTCACCGGCCACCAGGTAGGCCTCGACCCAGCGCGCGGCGTCCACGCGCTTCTCGGCGCGGATGTTGCGGATCGCGCGCACGAAGTCCTGCACGGCCCCAATCTGGCGCTCTGGCTCGTCGTCGAAGCGGGCCCGGTCGGGCCTCGGGAAGGCGGCCACGATCAGCGCCGGCGCGCCGGCGGGGTCCGGCCGCACGGCGTCCAGGCGCTGCCAGATCTCCTCGGTGACGAAGGGCATCGCCGGGTGCAGCAGGCGCAGGATGCGGTCTAGGGTGTGCACGAGCACGGGCAGCGGCCGGCGGTCGCCGGCGCGCACGCGTACCTTGGCGAACTCGATGTACCAGTCCGCGAACTCGTCCCAGAAGCAGTCGCGCGACTGGCGCAGCGCCTCCGCCAGCTCGAAGCGCTGCTGCAGGGTCTCCACCGTCTCCACCACGCGCTCGAGGCGGGAGAGCATCCAGCGGTCCTCGACGGCGAGCGCGTCCGAGCCGGCCGGCGGCAGCGAGAGGTCGTCGTCCGGCTCCACCATCTGCAGCACGAAGCGCGAGGCGTTCCAGAGCTTGTTCGCCAGGTTGCGGCCGGCCTCCAGGCGGTCGTCCGTGATGCGCTGGTCGTTGCCGGGGGAGGTCCCCGAGATCAGGGCGTAGCGCAGCGCGTCCGCGCCGTAGCGCTCTAGGAGCTCGATCGGGTCGACGACGTTGCCCTTCGACTTCGACATCTTCTGGCCGTCCGGCGCGCGCACCAGGCCGTGCAGGTAGACGTGCTCGAAGGGGACCACGCCGTCCGGCTGCTCCGCGTCCCAGTCCTTCGTGTTGTAGAGGCACATCATGATCATGCGCGCGACCCAGAAGAAGATGATGTCGTAGCCGGTCTCCATCACCTGCGTCGGGTAGTACCGGCGCAGTTCCGGCGTCTCCGCCGGCCAGCCGAGCGTGGACAGCGGCCAGAGCCCGGACGAGAACCAGGTGTCCAGCGTGTCCTCGTCTTGCTCGACGGCGCCGCCGCACGAGGGGCACGCGGTCGGCGTCTCGACCTCTACGACCGTCTCGTCGCAGTCCTGGCAGTACCACACCGGGATACGGTGGCCCCACCAGATCTGGCGGCTGATGCACCAGTCGCGGATGTGCTCCATCCAGTGCAGGTAGGTACGTTCGAAGCGTTCCGGGACGAAGCGGATGCGCCCGTCCCGCACGGCGGCGATGGCCGGGCGGGCCAGCGGCGCCATGGTCACCCACCACTGCTCGGAGAGCAGCGGTTCCACGATCGTGCCGGAGCGCTGGCAGTGGCCCACCGCGTGCGTGTAGGGCTCGGTGCGCTCCAGCAGGCCGCGCGCGTCGATGTCCTCCACGATGCGGCGGCGCGCCTCGAAGCGTTCGATGCCCGCGTAGGGCGTGGCGTTTTCGTTCAGCGTGCCGTCCAGGTTGAGGATGTTGACCACCGGCAGGTTGTGGCGCTCGCCGATCTCGAAGTCGGTCGGGTCGTGGCCGGGAGTGACCTTCAGGGCGCCGGAGCCCGCCTCCGGGTCGACGGCCTCGTCGGCGATCACCGGGACGCGTCGGCCGTTGGCCGGCACGATCACCTCGCGGCCCAGCAGATGCTGGTAGCGCTCGTCCTCGGGGTGGACGGCGACGGCGGTGTCCGCCGGGATCGTCTCCGGGCGTGTCGTGGCGATCACGATGTACTCGTCGGTCGCGTTGCCTGCGGCGTCCGCCACCGGGTAGCGGATGTGCCAGAAGGAGCCGGCCTCGTCCTCGTAGTCGACCTCCAGGTCGCTGATCGCACTGCCGCAGTCGATGCACCAGTTGATCAGGCGCTCGCCGCGGTAGATCAGGCCGTCGTCGTAGAGGCGCTTGAACGTGGTGCGCACGGAGCGTTCGCGGTCCTCGTCCATCGTGAACGCCTCGCGGGACCAGTCCGCCGAGGCGCCCAGCCGGCGGTGCTGCTCGGCGATGCGCGAGCGCGAGCGCGTGACGAAGTCCCACACGCGCTCCAGGAAGGCGTCGCGGCTGATGTCGTGGCGGCTGATGCCCTCGCGGGCGAGGTCGCGCTCGATGATCGCGTTGACGGCGATGGCGGCGTGGTCCACGCCGGGCTGCCAGAGTGTGTCGTCGCCGCGCATGCGGTGCCAGCGCGTAAGGATGTCTTCCACCGCGGTGGTCAGGGCGTGGCCCAGGTGCAGCTCACCGGTGAGGTTGGGCGGCGGCATGATGATCGTGAAGGGCTCGCCCGCTCCGGAGGGCTTGAAGAAGCCGTTGCGCTCCCACCACTCATAGAGCGCCTGCTCCACCTCGGCGGGTTCGTAGGCGGGCGCCATCTCACGCGGGTCGATCTCACGTGGGTCGATCGAGCGCGGGGAGGGGTCGGTGGCGGTCATGGCTGCCTCGGGGGCTGGGCGATGGATGGGCTGGTCCGGGGACACGAAGACGCCCCGCGGGGCGGGGCGCCGGCGGCAACGGGCTGCGGTGACCCCGGCGGGGCCCGCGCTCGCTGCCGCTACCGTACTACGACGTCGTTGTGGTGCACGCTTCGATGGTACCGAGGCGCGATCCGCGGGGTCAACGCGCGGGCTGCTTCGCGCGCCTCCGGCGAGGCGTCGTGCTCGAGGTGAGCGCCCGCGCCTCGATGCCCGTCACGATGAGGTCGAGCACCGCCTCGAAGCCGGTGCCGTCCCCGCGCGCGGCCGGGGGGGCGGAGGCCTCGCCGAGCACATAGCCATGCACGTAGTCGACGACGAGGTCGCCCGCCGCCTCCACGTCCGCGGGCGGGAGGCCCGAGGCGCCGACGGCGGCGCGGAGCGGCGGGTCGGCGCGCGCGGCGGCGGCCGCTACGGCTTCGCGGTAGGAGAACAGCTGCAGCACGAGGTTGGGGTGCGCCAGGGCCAGGTCGCGGTAGGCGCGCGCCCATGCCCGCACCTGCTCCCGCCAGTCCTCGATGCCCGCCGGCGGGTCGAGGTCAGCGAACACCGCATCCACGAGGTGACCGAGCAGCGTCCGCTTGTCCGCGACGTGGTAGTAGACCGCCATCGGGTCCACGCCGAGCACGCCGCCGAGCCGGCGCATTGTCAGCGCGTCGAGGCCACGCTCGTCCACGAGGGCGAGCGCGGCATCCACGATGCGTACGAGCGTGAGCGGCTCGCGTCCCTTCGCCCGCGGCATCTTGCGTCCCTTCAGGATCCGGCTCTATTCTACGATGTAGAATTAGACGCGAGAAGAGGCCGTTGAAGCGGAGAAGGAGCGACAGATGACGCAGCAGCGCGTGGAGCCGGTGCGCGACCGGCCGAAGATGCCGGATGGCTACGGCGTGCCGGAGCAAGACGACACGCTGCTCACGTGGGAGTGGGCCGAGGAACGCCTGGAGCGCGCACTCAACCTCTGGTTCAGCACCACGCGGCCGGACGGCCGCCCGCACGCGATGCCGGCGTGGGGTGCGTGGCTGGACGGCCGCCTCTACTTCGAGGGCAGCCCCGAGACGCGGCGCGCCCGCAACGTCACCGCAAACCCGGCGGTGGTGGTCCACCTGGAGAGCGGCGACGAGGTCGTGATCGTGGAGGGCGAAGCGCAGGGTGCGTCGCCGCCGCCGCGCGACGTGGCCGAGCGGCTCTCGGTCATCTTCGACGCGAAGTATGGCGCCAGCCACGACTACCACCCGAAGCCGGACCAGTGGGAGCAGGGCGGCCTGTGGGCGGCACAGCCGAAGACCGTCTTCGCGTGGAGCAAGTTCCCGGACACCGTCACGCGCTTCCGCTTCGGGTGATCAATCTGGTCCCCGGCCCTCGCTCGCGGGCCTGAGGCGGAGGCGCCAGACGAGCGGATCGAGAGCGGTTACAGTTGCTGCCCGGGAAGCCGGGCGAGGAGGGGGAAGTGCTCGAGGACTTTCACCGGCAAGTCATCTGGCTGCACCGAATGACCGTGGACTTCGTGGACCTCGTCCCGGACGACCAGTGGGAGTACACGCCCGATCCCCATGGAAAGTTCGGTTCGTTCGCTCGACAGCTGCGCCATATCGTCTCGTCCGTGGCGTCTACAACGAGGCGCTGATCCAGAAGCGTGTCGACTGGACGCGGTCGCAAGAGCACTACGATGGCCCGCTGACGCACGCGGCCCTCCTGGCCGCGCTTCAGCAGCAACAGGAGCGCCTTCTCGGCATCCTGGATGCCGTCGACACGGAGGTGTCGCTCGACTGGTCCGGCACGGACTTCAGCTTCGCCATGTTCACCTGGGAATTTGTGCAGCATGAGGCCATCCACCACGGCCAATGGAGCCTCTATGCGCAGCTTGCGGGGTTCGAGACACCTGAGAGCTGGCAGCAATCATGGAAGCTCTAGGTCGTCCACCGCTTTGCGCGTGACTGAGGCCGCTTCCCCGCGCGGACGCGACCCGCATGAGCAAAACACCAGCCGCCAGGAGCCTTCCCCTCGAGGGTTGGGGCGGGCTTCCCGGCAGTCAGCTCCGGCCGATGCGGTTGTTGTGGGCCGTCGAGGCGGCGCGCTAGCCTCGATGGCATGGCGAGCAAGCTGAGCAGCGTGAGCGCGGGGAGCGCCCCGGTCGAGGTCATCCGTGAGCGCGCGGACGGCAGCCGGTGGGAGGTGGCGTCGCGGCCGCCCGCCGAGCGACTGCGCGACGAGGTGTTGCGGTACCAGGGCTACGCGGAGCAGTCCGCAGGCGTGGCGCGGCGGCGGCACTATCCGCTGGCCGCCATCCCGCTGATCATCACGCTCGGTCCGCCGCTGGCGGTCGCCTCGGACGGCGGCCGGCCGGAGACGGCTGTGGCGCACGACGCCTTCATCGCCGGCATCCACGACCGGTTCTCGATGTCCGAGTTCCCCGCGCTGCAGCGCGGCGTGCAGGTCGACTTCACGCCACTGGGCGCCTACCGGCTGCTCGGCCGGCCGATGAGCGAGATCGCCGGCCAGGTCGTCGAGCTGGCGGACGTCTTCGGGAGCGAAGCCATAGAGCTTCGGGAACGCCTCTACGCCGCGCCCGACTGGGGGGCGCGTTTCGACGTCCTCGACGCCGCGATCGAGGCGCGGCTGGCGCGCGGGCAGTCGCCGACGCGCGGCCTCGAGTGGGCGTGGGGACGACTGCAGGCTACGGGCGGCACGGCATCGATCGCCGGGCTGGCCGGGTCGTTGGGGTGGAGTCACCGGCGGCAGATCGCTGGGTTCCGCGAGGAAGTAGGGATCGCGCCGAAGGTCGCGGCCCGCATCGTGCGGTTCGAGTACGCGACGCGCCTCATCGATGCGGCCCCCGCGGAGGTGCGCTGGGTCGACCTGGCCGTGGAGTGTGGCTACTACGACCAGGCGCATCTCGTGCGGGACTTCAAACGCTTCACCGGCGAGCCGCCGACGCAGTACCTCGCACGGCTGCTACCCGAGGGTGGTGGCGTCAGCGGGGACTGAGCGCTCCACACATCGTTCGACGTCGGCCTCGACCCGGCCGCGTCAATTTCGTCCAAGCACTGGCCGGCCACGCCTCGGTACGCTGCTCGCAAGCAGCTGAGGAGGTGAGCGATGGCGGATCGGAAGACGGCCGCGCGCACGGCGCCGGTCATCCCGTTCCTGCGCTACCAGGACATGCCCGCGGCGATCGCGTTCCTCAAGGACGCCTTTGGCTTCGAGGAGCAGGAGGTGACGCGCTCGCCGGACGGTACGGTCGAACACGCGGAACTGCGGTTCGGCGGCAGTGTCGTGATGCTGAGCCCGATGAGCGGCGATGGGGCGGCCGAGCCCTCGGGTGATCCGCGGTACGGCGTCTACATCGTGGTGGACGACCCGGACACGCTGTACGCCCGCGCGAAGGCGGCGGGCGCCGAGACGTGGTACGGACTGACGGACCAGGACTACGGCTCGCGCGAGTTTGGCGCGCGCGACATCGAGGGCTACTTCTGGGCCTTCGGCACGTACGCAGCCGAGGCCACGGGTAGCCAGCGCCGGGAGGCATAGACATGGCGACAACCACATCGGCGGTCGAACTCGGGTACCTGACGCTGCCGGTCGCGGACCTGGAGCGCAGCAAGGCGTTCTTCGAGGGCCTCTTCGGCTGGCGCTTCGATGCGGCACCGGCCAACGAGGGCTACGCCCACGTGGAGAACACCGCGCTGCCGATGGGCCTGGTGGCCGACGCCGAGCTGGCGGGACGCGAGGCCGTCGACCTCTATTTCCGCGTGGACGACCTGGACGCCATGGTCGCGCGGGTGCGTGAGCTAGGCGGCGAGGCCAGCGACCCGATGGAGTACGCGTCCGGCGGGAATAGCGAGTGCCGCGGCGACGGCGGCGCGCGTTTCCACCTCTGGCAGCCGGCCGAGGGGTACGCGTAGCGGAGGTACGGGCGATGGCCAACGAAGGGGCGCTTCCGGCGCTCACGCCGTTCATCACCTACGAGGACACCGACGCCGCCGTCAAGTGGCTGGCACGAGCGTTCGGCTTCGAGCCGGGGCTCGTCATGCGCGACGAGGCGGGGCGCGTCAACCACGCCGACCTGAGCCTGGGCGACGCCGTGATCGCCCTCGGCATGCCCTACGCGCCGATGCGTTCGCAGAGCCCTCGTGCGCTCGGCGGCGCGAGCACCGCGCACCTCTACATCTACGTCGACGACGTGGAGATCATCGCCGAGCCGAAGGACGAGTCGCATGGCGACCGCACCTACCGCGCCGCAGACCTGGAGGGGCACACCTGGCGGTTCGCGCAGCGTCTCAGCGCGCCATGACGGACGCGACGAGGATGGCCGAAGACGCGCAGGACCGGATGCGCGCGATCTGCCTCGAGTTCCCCGAGGTGAACGAGCGCGCCGGCTGGCGGCTGTCATTCGAGGTGCGCGGCAAGAACTTTGCGTCGTTGATGGACGACCACCATGGCGACGGGCGGCTCGCGATCTGGTGCAAAGCGGACCGTGACACGCAGGCGGCGCTCGTCGAGGTCGACGCGAATCGCTTCTTCGTCCCGCCGTACGTGGGACCCAGCGGCTGGGTCGGTATCCGCCTCGACGTTAGTGATGTCGACTGGGACGAGGTCGCGGAACTGCTGGAGGACGGCTACCGCCTGCTGGCGCCCAGGCGCCTGGTGGCGCAGCTCGACGGGCGTTGAGGCGGGTCGTCAGGCGTCGGCGCGCTTGCGCTCCCGGGCGAGGCGCGCGGCCTCCTGCGCGGCCGCGGTCAGTGACTCGATGTTCTGCATGGCGGACTGCTGCGTGCGCTCCCAGCGACTGAGCGGCTTGCGCCGCCGCTTGCGCCGCTGCGCCAGCCACGCGAGCGTGGCGCCGACGGCCACCACGGCAGCGAGTACGCCGACGGCGCGCGGCAGCATCGGGCGGCGCTCATGGGAGGGCGTGTCCGAGATCCCCCAGCCGTTCGCGCTCGGGGGCTCGGGGTCGGCCGACCATGGCCTGGTCGACTGGCCGGTGGCGCTACCTCGGTAAGCGGGATCAGGTTCGACCATGGCTCGTCCCCCAACGCCGTCGCCTAGGGCGGCGCGTACTACGGATTGGGATGTCCCGCCGGGCGGCGCGGGCGTCGCAGGTCCCGCGCCGCGTCCACCGCCAACATAGCATCCGGGCGGAACGCCCTAGCCGGTGGGGGACGCCGCGGGGGATCCCTACGGCGCGCCGCCGGCGCCGTCGCCAACGGTGAACTCCGTGATCATGCCTTTCGAAGCGTGCGGCGCTTGCTCCGGGTCTTCTGTGTCCGGGAACAGGCAGAGCATCGCGTACTGGCCCGGCGCGAGCGGTTCCGCGAAGACCATGTTGCGCTGGCCGCCGGGCTGCGCGAAGACGAAGCCCAGCACCTCGACGTCCGAGAGCCGGTCGTCCTGCGCGAGTAGCGCGTTGAGCAGGTCCATGTCCGGTGGCTTGCGCACGAGCACCAGTTCGTGCGGCTGCGCACCGTTGTTGACCACCTCCAGCGCCACGTCCCCGCCCGACAGCGCTGCGGGGTCGAAGCGGAACTCGGACTCCACCATCTCCACCGGTACCGCCGTGACCCCCTCCGGAATCCCCGTGTCGCGCTGCTCGATGCGCTCGATCAGCCAGGCGCCGTCCTGCCGGACGAGCGAATAGCGGTTGCTGTCGATCACCTCGCCGAACACCATGCGCGTGTCCGCGGTGGCCGTCTGCCCGTCTTCGTTGATCGCCTCGATGGACTCCAGGCGGACGTCCGTCGCGAACTGCTCCGGCGGCTGCTGCGCGAACTGTGCTCGGTCGGCCTGGAATTGCGCCAGCATCCCCTCCTCCGTCCATTGGGCGGCGAACTGAGCGGCGTTGCCGTCGCGCAGCGCCTGGACGGCCGCTTCGACGGCGGACTGCACTCCGTCCGCGCCGTCCTCGTTGCCGCCCACCGGCGTGGCGGTCAGCGGCGGCGCCGTGGGCGCCGCGGTCGCCGAACCCGGCAGCGTAGGGCTGGCCGCGGGGGAGGCCGCGATCGGCGGTGTGGCGGTGTCGGTGGGCGTCGCACCCTCGTCGTCACCCGCGCCACAGGCGCCGGTCAGCAGGGCGGCCAGGACGAGGCAGGCCGCCACCGTGGCGCGCGCGGACATCGAGGGACC
>WHSU01000032.1 GCA_009379925.1 Dehalococcoidia bacterium
CGGCGTCGGCGAAGGTCACGGTAAGTACCCGTTCGTCCTCGACTTCCGAGGCGAGCGTCGTGCTCTGGATGCCGGAAATGTTCGTGTGGTCACTGCTTCCTGCGGGCAGTAGGAGAGGTCGCAACGCAGGGCGCGTGAGGCAAAGCGCAGGTGGCCGGGCCATCTGTCGAGATGGTGAGGACGCGGTCGCCGGGGGATGGTAGGGATTGGTAGGAGATGGCGCCCACCGAGGGCTTGTAGAACGCGAACTGCTGGCGGTCGAGGTTACTACTCCACAGCAGATCGCCGCCGGGCGGCACTTCAGCACGCCGCGATGCTGAGTTCAGTCAGCAGCTTCGATGTCTCTGCCGCCGGCTCGGCGGCCTCGTCGTCCAGCTCACGGCGCAGGGCCTCCGTGAGAGCACGGTAGACCTTTCGCGCTCCATTCCCATTGTGCGTAGCGGCGTAAACTCGCATGAGCCCGCGTGCCGCTTCTTCGTCCGTCGCATCGAGCGCCAGCACACGCTCGAATAGTGCCCTCGCCCGCTCGGTGTCTCCGGCCGTCAATGTCGCATGGCCCGCCACGCGAGCGGCCGCCGCGAACCGAGCCGCGAAGTCCACGCGGAACGCCTCCGCCCACTCGTAGGGTTCGCCCTGGACGAACTCCCCTCGGTACAGCTGGACCGCCCGTTCGATCTCATCGAGCCCGGCCGCGTCGCCAGCGCTGTGTGCGCGTCGCAGATGGTCTTCGAAAAGGTCCAGGTCGACTCGAAAGCGGCCGGGCTCGAGCCGGTAGCGTCCTGACGCCGACACCACGAAGGCTGCGCCCTCCCCAGAGGCTTCGCGGAGCGCGCGACGCAGGTAGTGGGCGGCCGTGTGCAGCAGCTGCGCACACCGTTTCGGTTCTTCTTCCGGCCAGAGCGCCTCCATCACGACCTCGCGCGCGACACTGCCACCGCGGGATACGAGGAAGGCGAGCAGTTCTCGGGACTTCTGCACGCGCCAGTGCTCGATGAGCGTTCCCGCGCACTCTACCTCGAGCGGGCCGAGGCACCGAACGAGTACCTGCGTGACCCGCGTGCCGAGGTCTCCGTCCTCGGGTTTGTCGAGGAGCAGCGTCGTCTGACGCACGGCGAGCGGAGCACTATCAGCGCGTGGTCGCGGGACAGCCAGGGCGGATCCGGGCGCAGCCGACGCGGCGGCGGGCGACTCCTCGTCGGCGAGAACCGCCGTCGGCAGCGATGCAGGGCTCGTCGGTATCGGTTCCAGGTCGGGATCTGCCGCGATCTCCGGTTCGTCCTCGAGCGTCTCGTCGCGTTCACCGTCGTCGGGCAAATCCTCTAGGCCCTGGTCGGATGCCGGCTCCAACCCTCGTCCGACATCTGGCTCGGTGCCGTCGGATGCCGCAGCCGCATCAAACGTTGGGCTCGCGCTGGTCGCCTCACGCCAGTACGCCGATTCGTCGACCCGCACACGGACCGGATCCAGCGAGAGCCGTTCGCCGCGCGGCAGTTCCAGCAGGATATCGGGAGCACCCGCCTCGTCGTCCTCGACTGACTCCCCTGCACCGGTGAGGCGCACAGTCGTCCCGTCAACGCGGCGACCACCCGCTGCCTCCCCTGACTCCCCGGTAACTAGGTACACCCCGACCGCCGGCCCGCGGCGGCCGAGTGCCTCCAATCGCCCGTCCATCGCGCCGTCACCGTTGACCAGGGAGACGATCGGGCGCGCTGCCGCGGCGTCCTCATCCCTCGTCAGGACGATCTCCTCCAGTTCGGCAAGCAGTTCTGCCGTAGGCAACGTCGTCCCACCTCCCGCGAGCTGCGGCTCCTCACCGAGCATCGCGGCCATCGAGGTATCGCAGCGGACAGTGACCGACTCCGGGCTGTGTGCTGTCTGCAGCGTCGCCAGCCAGTCGCCGAGTATGGCCCGGCGTTCGAAGAGGTCGCCCACGACCGTGGTGGTGCCCGACGACCCGAGGTCGAGGTAGACGATACCTTCGTCGCCCGCGCCCACTGGTACGAGCAATGGCGGCGGGTCGGGAGCGCTTTCTAGCAGGAGCGCCGCGAGGCGCCGGAAGCGTTGGAGACACAAAGTGACGCGGGTCGAGCCGATCAGCTCCGCGTCCACGCGGCAGGCGAGTCGCCGCCCCAGTTCGTGGCGAGCGCCGACCAGGGCATCGGCATCACCTGGCGGACACCGCAGTGCGAACTCCAGCCGCTCACCCTCCTCGATGGCGAACAGAGGCCGAACGTCACCGAACCCGAGGTCGGCCAGCGCGACCTGTACAGCACGCGCGGCCATGGTGACGCGTCCCGCATCTCCGAGACCGCCCCCGCGCCCCCGGCGGGCGGCCGGCCAGGTAGCCCAACTAATCGGCGGCAGCCGCCGGACGAGGATGACTGCGCCGCCGACCAGGGCGAAGCCCGCAGCCGTGAAGACGACAGGGCGAACGACCGACCGCCATTCCCACTCGCGCTCGACGCCGGAGTCGGACTCGGTTCGCGGCGTTGCCCCACCGCTCTCCTCCGCAGGGTCCGGAGCGGCCTCAGGGGTGACGGGCACCGCCGGCTCCGGCTCAAGCTGCGGCGCCGCGGCAGCCGCGGGGGTTTCGATACCCGTTGCGGGCAGGTTGAGCCACCAGCCGGGGAGGATCAGGTCGGGGTCGACGAAGCGGCGCCCGCCGGGCATCTCGCGCCCGCCGTTCAGGTCCCACAGCTCAGTCCAGCGGAAGCCGTCAGCGAGCAGCCGCTCGGCGATCGCCCAGAGCGAGTCGCCGAGGCGCACCTGGTAGCGCATCGCCACACCGTCGCGGGCCTCCAGGTGACGCGCCGGCAGCGGGATTCGCAGCCGCCAGCCGACCTCGAGGCGGTTGGGGTCGACGAGTCGAGTCCCGTCCGTCATCACGCGTCCGCGGTTGGCTTCGAAGATCTCGGTCCAGCGACTTCCGTCGCCGTAGAGGCGCTGGGCGACTGCCCACAGGTACTCGCCTCGCCCCAACGCGTACTCGACATAGCCGCCGTCAGCATCCGGACGTGTGCCCGGACGGGCTACCGGGGCGGCCGGGAGTGGGTGTGCGGCGGGTCGGTGAAGGGCGACGACCGGAACCGGTTCCGCGACGGCACTGGCGCGGCCCGCCATCATCGGCGGCAGCCAGCTAGCGCCGAGCAGGACGCCCGCGAGCGCGCCGTCGATCGCGCGGCGCACGACTGGGAGGGTCAACAGGTCGCTCGCACGGAGCGCCGAGGCTGTCCAGGTGGCACCGCCGGCGAGGCTCGCGAGGGATGCGACCAGGAACCGCAGGATAATCGAGAAGGCGAGGTAGCCGAGCGCCACCCACCCGGCGGTGATGGCGACGGCCGCCACGTCTGCCGCCGCGAGACTGCTCGAGGTCAGGACAGCCTCGAGCCGGTCCGCGTCGAGGATCCCGGCCGGCGAGCGGGGCGGTCCGCCGGTCAACCGGAGCAGGGCGGCGCTCTGGCATTTGGCCGATGGCGCCGTAGCGGCGGCTAGGATCCGCCGCACGACGGCTCAGCGGCTGGCGCCAGCGCCCGGCCACGCGTCACGCGGTGCGCGGGTCGGCACCACCGACGGCGGAGTCGAGGCTGCCCGCGTCTACTTCCCCAGCCCGCTGCTCCACCGCAACCACCTGATCGTCGCCAAGACCCGGCGCGGGAAGTCGACGCTCTTGCGGCACCTCGCGGCGGGGATCATGGAGGGGGTCGCGGCCGGGGCCGATGACACGGCGCTCGTCGTGGTCGACCCGCACCAGGACCTCGCCGAAGCGGTGCTCGAGGCCGTGCCCGACGAGCTAGCGGACCGGACGGTCTACCTCGACTTCGCCAACCGGGAGCGCCCGGTCGGCCTCAACCTGCTCGACGTGGCGCTCTTCCCCGACCGCGACCGCACCACCGAACACGTGATCACGATCCTGAACCGCCTCTGGCCCGCCAACTGGGGTCCGCGCATGGAGGGCGCCCTGCGCGCGTCGCTGTCGTCGCTGCTCGAGGCCAACACCCAGCTGGAGAGCGAGATGCAGTTCACGCTGCTCGATGTCGCGCCGTTCCTGACGGACCGTGACCTGCGTAACGACGTCCTCAAACAGGTGCAGGACCCGGCGCTGCAGGCCTGGTGGCGCGACAACTACAACCGCGCCGGACGCGTCCTGCAGCAGCAGACGGCGAACCCGGTCACCTCGAAGATCGGGCGCTTTACCGTCACGGAAGCCTCACGCCTCGTGCTGGGGCAGGCGCGCTCGACCTTTGACCCACGGTCGGTGCTGCGCGACGGTGGCGTGCTCGTCGTGAACAGCGCCGTCGGGGCGCTCGGTGAGGGCGCGGCATCACTGGTGGGCGCGACGCTGCTCAACCTGCTCGGGCTGCTGATCGAGGAACAGGTGGCGCTCCCACCCTCCCAGCGGCGGCGGGTCGTCGGACTGGTGGACGAGTCGAGCACGCTCGGAGCTGTTGACTACCCGCGCATGCTCTCTGAGCTCGGCAAGTACGGCGCGAGCTTCGTGCTGGTGACGCAGTCGCTCTCCAAGCTCGACGCCATTGACGACAACCTCGCACCCACGATCTTCGCCAACAGCGACGGCCTGACGGTCTTCCAGGTGAGCGCCGAGGACGCCCGCCAGTTGATGCTCGAGCTGGGCGGTGGGATCGAGGTCGAAGACCTGGTCTCGCTCGATGACTTCACCTGCTACGCCCGGTGGTGGGACGGCCGTGCCCGCCCGCCCGCGTTCTCGTTCCGTGTCGACCCGCCGCCGGCCACCCTGCCGGGCCGGGCACAGGTCATCGCCCGGCGGTCGGCGGCCCGCTATGGCCGCCCGCGCGACGCCGTGGTCGCGGAGATCACCCGCGTCCTGGCCGAACGCTCACCGGAGAAGGAGCCCAATCGGAGAGGCAAGAAGTCCGTCGACGAGCTGGCCGGCCAGGCGGACGGACCCGACGACGACACGTTCGCGCAGGCGGACCCTGCGACGCCACAGTCCGCTGACAGGACCGAACCCCCGGAGAGTACGGACGCCGGGGTGCCGACGACACGCAAGCGCGAGGCAGGCCAGCCATGACACGGGACGACGCACAGCCCGCTCGTGCTCTCGAATGGGTCGCCCGGTTGCCGCTACTCGGGGATCCAGAGTTGGCAGGGCTGCTTGGCGTCGCGCCAGAGGACGCGCGCCGGCTGCTGCACGGATTAACGAAGCTCGGCTGGACCGAGTCGGTGGAACCCGGTTCACCGGAGCTTGAGCCGCGGCGACTATGGCTCGTGCGCATCGAGGCGCTACCGGCACTCGCTGCGATGCTCGGCCTCAGCCCTTCGGCGCTCGTCCAGGCCGCACCGGTGCGGCGCAGAGACGGCTTTGAGCGGATTGCGCGTGTGGGGCTCGCCGTCGGGGTCAATCGCTTCTTCGCGGACCTGGCGGCGGATGTCCGCCGGTCCGGCGCTACGCGACTCGTCGAGGCGCGCTCGGTGCCGACTGCCATGCCTCGACGCGAGCGCTGGTGGCTGCCCGGTACAGACGGCTACGCGTGCCTGAGCGCGGGCACCCTCAGGGCGCCCATCCTCCTGGCGTGGGACCGGGCGGGTGCGCCCGACATACACCGGCGTCGACGGGTCGCGATCTGGTTGGCCGCCAGTAACGGGGTGGCGGCCGTGTGGGGGGAGGAGGGCCTGCCGACGCTCCTCGTCGTCTGTCCGTCTGACCGGCAAGTGAAGGTCTGGGAGCGGGCGCTCCTTGCCTGCGAGCAAGCGTCCATCGGGCTCCCGCTCGAGGTGCTGCTCACCACTCGCGACCGGCTGCGCGTCGACGGTCCGGGCACGTCGGTGTGGCGGGCGCCGGGCCGGGACGGTACGGACCTGCTCGTCGAACGGGTCGGTTGGGGGACGGTGCCGCCGCCAGTCATGCCCATCCGGCTGCCCCGGCCGCTGGCCGAGACGCTAGGACCGCCACGGCGGTCGGGGCCCTCGATTCGCGAATGGGCAGCCGTGCAGGCGACCGCCCGGGCTGATGCACCGGCCTGGCAGCGACTGGCCGTGCTCGCACTGGCAACCGGGCCGGCTGGGCAGCGCCTGATCGAATGGGTCGGGCGCCATCCGCTGGTGTCAGCGGCTGAACTCGCGTCGCTAGTGAACGAACCGCTAGCGCTGCTCATCCGGCGGCTGGAGTGGCTGGTGCGGTGCGGCGCCATTTCCGAGCATGACGATCGCTTCGTCCTGACTGACCTGGGGATGCGACTCCTCGCCGCCCAGGCGGGGGTGCCACCACCTACCTTCGCGCGGCACGGTGGCGTGACCTTCATGGACCTTCGCCTGCCGGACGCGTCGCAGCGGACGACCCGGCACCGGGAACACACCATCGGCGTGAACCGCTTCTTCGCGCAGCTCGCGCGCGACGCACGGCGTATAGGCTGGCGCCTGGCGGAATGGCGGAACGAGGCGGAGTCGACTCATCGCTGGATCGACCGCGACGGCCGCACCGCGTGGATACGTCCCGACAGCTCGGGCGTGCTCCAACGAGGTGGAGGCCGGTTTTGTTTCCTCCTTGAGTACGACCGCGGCACGCTCGACGCGGGCGACTACCGACCGAAGTTCGAGGGTTACCGTCGCTACTTCGCCGAGCGGGAGTGGGAGGACGATTACCCGAAGGAGCCGGTGCTGCTCTTTGCCTGCTCGGATGCCAATGCGGAGACTCGGGTTGCACGGGCAGCACGCGCCGGGGCGCCCACTCTCGCGCTGCTCATCACGGACGAGCAGCGCTACTTGCCCGACAACGCCGTCGGTGCACTGGGGGCTACCTGGCGCGACCAGCACCATACTCGGCGACTTCACGCCTTCTCGGCTCGCGGGAACGTGATGGCCTCCATGCATGAGAGGTACGAGGCGCGGGACCCTCATGGTTCGCGCAGGCCGCGGCCGCCACGTGAAGTGATGAAGGCCGACCCGACGTGAGCAGTCCAGAGCGCGCTCGCCGATCAGGACCGCCTGGTCACCGAGCCCGACCGCCGATGCGAGTCGACGCGGTCTGGCTTGAAGGACCGCGCACCGAGGCATGGGACGAGCTCTGGCGCCGACTGCTCGCCGTGGCGCTCGAGGCGTGTGACGCCGAGGATCGCGCTGCCGCGCCCGACGAGACGGGCGACGCCGATTCGATGTCGAACGAGGTGCCGTAATGTGCCGATGGTCCCAGCGAGATACCGAACCGGCGGGGGGGGCGGCGGCTGGCGAGTAGCGCAGATCATGGAATTATGGTTTCGCGGTATTATGGGGAGCATGAAGACGACACTCGATCTCCCCGATGACCTTATGCGCTCGATCAAAATGCGGGCGGCCCGTGAGGATCGGAAGCTCAAGGATCTGGTCGCGGAGCTCCTGCGGCGCGGCATGAGCCAGGGGACTGACCGCGGCGATACGGCCCGTCGGCGAGTCCAGCTCCCACTCGTCCAATGCGCCCACCCGGCCGATCCAGACGCCGAGATGACTCCGGAACGCGTCGCGGAAGTTCTGGCCGACGAAGAGGCGCATGAGGCCGCCGGCCGGTGACGGTCCACTTCTGCGACACCAATGTCTGGCTGTCGCTGGCGCTCTCGAGGCACGTCCACCATGCTGCCGCCCGCGACTGGCTGGCG
This sequence comes from Dehalococcoidia bacterium, assembly GCA_009379925.1. Taxonomy (GTDB): domain Bacteria; phylum Chloroflexota; class Dehalococcoidia; order UBA2979; family UBA2979; genus WHSU01. Next base: position 7,608 of record WHSU01000032.1, read on the forward strand.
CAGGTCGACGCCCCGGCCAGCATCCTGTTCTGTCGGGTCACCCAGCAGTCGTTCCTGCGCCTGCTCACCAACGCCGCAGTGCTCGCGCCCTACGGGAATGCGCCCCTGACCAACCGCGAGGCGTGGGCGGCATACGAGTCGTTGGCCGCCGACGATCGGATCGCGCTCCAGGTGGAGGAGCCGGCCGAGACCGAGCGCCTCTGGATCGACTTCGCGTCACGCCCCACTGCGTCTCCAAAGCTGTGGATGGACGCGTACCTCGCCGCCTTCGCCGCTGCTGGCGGCTTCCAGGTCGTGACGACCGATACCGCGTTCCGCCAGTTCACCGGCGTCGAGACCTTGATCCTCGGCGAGGGATCCCGCGCGGCACCGTAAGCTCCCCGTACCCCGCGTGAAATAGCAGCGCTTCTCGGGAGCGAGGAATGAGGAATCACCATGAGAGCCATCATCTACTCGCGAGTCTCGACCGATGCGCAGGAGCGCGACGGGACGTCGCTCGATACGCAGGAGCGCGCGTGTCTGGAGCTCGCGGAGGGCCGAGGCTGGACGGTCGTCGCGCGCATCCGCGACTCGGCGAGCGGCTATCACCTCGATCGGACGGGGATCGAGGAGGTGCGCCAGCGATTGCGCCGGGGTGAGGCGGATGTTCTCGTGTCGTACGCGGTGGACCGGCTCTCGCGGAATCAGAACCACATTGGGGTGCTGTTCGACGAGGTCGAGCAGGCGGGCGCGCAGCTCGAGTTCGTGACCGAGCGCTTCGAAGACACGGCAATCGGCCGGTTCATCCTCGCCGCCCGCGCGTTCATCGCCGAGGTCGAGCGGGAGAAGATCGCGGAACGGACGATGCGCGGCAAGGAGGAGCGCGCGCGCTCCGGCCGGATCCCGCAGGCGACCGGCCAGGGGATCTACGGGTATCGCTACGACGTCGAGAGCGGCAAGCGCGAGGTGGTGGAGGAGCAGGCGCACACCGTGCGGCGGATCTTCGAGGACTTCGTCGCGAACGGCACCTGTCACGGGATCGCCGAGCGGCTGAACGCGGACGGGATCCCGGCGTTCGCCGGCGGGCGCTGGTACGCGCCGACTGTGCGGCGCGTTCTGCTCAACGAGACGTACACCGGCCGGACGGTCTATCGCCGCACCATCGTGAAGAAGGTCCGCGACCCGCTGCGCGGACGGTGGGTGCGCCGCGTCGAGGAGCGCGGCGAGTCCGAGTGGATCGAGATCGAGGGCGCGACGCCGCCGATACTCTCGCGCGCGCTCTTCGAGCGCGCGAAGGCGCGGCTGGAGGACCCAGAGCGTCGCCGGCGGCGTGAGCCGACTCGACGGTACGCGCTGCGAGGCCGGCTCCGGTGCGGTGAGTGCGGCGGCGCGATGACGGGGCACGTCGTGAACCGCGGTCGCTATCACTACTACCGTTGCACGAACGGGAGCAGTAGCCCCGGCGAGAAGCGGTGCCGGTCGGGCTACATTCGGCTCGAACGGATCGAGGCGGCGGTGAAAGGTGCGCTCGGCGACCTACTCGCCACGCCGGAGCGCCTGCTCGACGAAGCCCGGCGCGCCGCCGAGGAAGCACGCGAGCCAAGCGCCGAGCTCGCCGCCGTCGCGGGTGAACTGGACGAAGTCGAGCACCGGCAGGGGCCGCCTTGCGCAGCTCTACACCCGAGGCGGCTTGCCCGAGGACGTGCTCGACGCGGAATCGCAAGCACTTGCGGAGCGTCGACGGCTCCTCGAGTCGCGGCGGCGCGAGCTGGGACCGCGCGAGCCGATCGGCGCACCCGATTACGCGATGATCGAGAAGCGACTGCCAGATGCACTCTCGGCAATCCGAGCGTTCATCGACTCCACGGACGAGGACGGCTTTGGGCTGCTGCTACGCACCGTGGACGCCCAGATCACGGCTTCCAGGGACTGCGCGGAGATCCGTGGATCCGTGCCGTTAATTGCTCAGTCTGGTGAGTCTTTCGCTACCATTGCACAAACATTGGCATCACCACGTGGACGAAGCGCTCGTCGCCGATGGGGCGGATTACGCCGGGGCTGCTCGGGGAAGTGGTTTCGACGGCGACACGGTCTACGTCCACGACCTGGAGCACGTCCGTCAGGTAGCGGCCGTTGAAGGCGATCTTGGCTTCGTCGCCTTCGACGACGGCGTCCAGTTCGCCTTCGTTGTCACCCACCTCTTCGGCGCGGGCGATGATGGTGAGGCGCCCGGGCTCGCCGCCCTCGCCGGGGGTGGCGATGAGGCGGACGATGCCCGACCCGTCGCGGGCGAAGATCGAGGCGATGCGGGTCTCGCGGATGAAGTCCTTGACCAGCACCACGGTCTGCGTGGTGGTCTGGTTCGGGATGAGCTGCTCGTAGTTGGGGAAGGTCCCCTGGATGAGCTGCGCCATGAGTTTCGCGTGGCCGAGGTCGAACTGCACCTGCGTGTTCGCCTGGTTGAACGTCATAGACACGGCGCCCTCGGTCGCTTCGCCGAGCAGGCGCCCGAGTTCGCCTAGAGCGCGCGCCGGCACGATGATGGCGCGCTCCTCCGTCTCTTCATCGAGGTCCATGGTGTGGACCGACAGGCGGAAGCCGTCGGCAGCGGCGAGGCGCATCTGCTTATCCGAGATGGCGAAGTGCACGCCGGTCAGGACCGGACGCGAGTCGTCCGTGGCCGCGGAGAAAACGGTCTGGGTGATGGCTCTGCGGAGACGGTCCGCATCCATGCGTACCGTCCCCGCGTCCCCGACCGGCGGGATTGGGGGGAAGTCATCCGGGTCCATGCCGCCAATGGAGGCGGTGTTGCGGGCGCACGACAGGTTCACCTGCCTCGACCGCTCCGCCAGCGACATGCTGATCTTGTCATGCGGGAGCGTGGCGATGAAGTCCGAGAGCAGGCGCGACGGCATTGTGATCGAGCCAGGCTCCTCAATCTCGGCTTCGATGCGATAGGTGATGGCGATCGTCTCGGCGTCCGTGGCCGAAAGGGTGATAGCGCCGTCCTGCGCCTCTAGCAGGATGTGTTGGGTGATGGGCAGGGTTGTACGTGCAGGAATCGCCCGTGCGACCGCTGAGAGGCCGCGGTGCAGGTCCTCCTGCTGACATGAGAGCCGCATAGGCGGGTCTTTATCCGATCAAGTGCCTGCACAGTTACGCGGGTAGTATACGTTCGTAACGCACCGGCGGCAACGGGTTATGACTACCCCGCGCGTATTTTCCACAGTGTACGAACCGACCGAGGGGTATCCGCGCTTCCGTTGGCCGAGACGCACACGTCTCGTAGCCTCGGTCGCGACAGCTACCGAGGCGTACCGAGTCCGCCATCGACTGACTGTCCCGCCCGGGACACTGCCAGTGTCAGCCCGCCGAGGCGCGAAGGGCGCGCGCGGCGACCTCGACCGTCCGGTCGACGTGCGCCTCGTCGTGGGCCAGGGACACGAACCACGCCTCGAACTGCGACGGCGGCAGGTGCACACCCCCATCGAGCATGGCGGCGTGGAAGCGCGCGAAACGCGACGTGTCCGCGCGCTTCGCCTGCGCGTAATCCGTGGGCGCGGTGTCGAGGAAGAACGGAGTGACCGTGGAACCGACCCGGCTCACCGCGAGCGGGACACCGGCTTCGCGCGCAGCCTCCACGAGCCCCCGCTCGAGGCGCGAGCCCAGCTCTTCGAGTCGGCCGTAGGCACCCTCGTGGTCGCGGATGGCATCGAGAGAGGCGATGCCGGAGGCCATCGCCAGCGGGTTCCCGGAGAGGGTGCCCGCCTGGTAGACGGGGCCGAGCGGCGCCATCTGCTCCATCAATTCGCGCCGCCCGCCGTAAGCGCCGACCGGTAGCCCGCCGCCGATGATCTTGCCGAGCGCTGTGAGGTCCGGCATGATCCCGCACCGCTCCTGCGCCCCGCCCCAGGCAGCCCGGAAGCCCGTGATCACCTCATCGAAGAGGAGCAGTGCGTTGTGGTCGTCGCAGAGCGAGCGTAGACCCTCGAGGAACCCCGGCGCCGGCGGGACGACACCCATGTTCCCGGCGATCGGCTCGACGATCACCGTCGCGATCGCCTGCGGGTGCGCCTCGAACGCCCCGCGCACGGCGTCGAGGTCGTTGTACGGCACGACCAGCGTCTGCGCGGCATAGGCGGCGGGGACTCCGGGTGAATCGGGCAGCCCAAGGGTGGCCGCGCCGGATCCGGCGGACGCGAGCAACCCGTCCGCGTGGCCGTGGTAGCAGCCCTCGAACTTCAGGACGAGGTCGCGGCCGGTGGCCGCGCGCGCCAGGCGGATGGCGCTCATCGTCGCCTCCGTGCCGGAGCTGACGAAGCGCACCATCTCGATCGATGGCACCGCATCGACCACCCGCTGCGCCAGCTCGGCCTCCGCCGCCACCGGCGCGCCAAACGAGGTGCCGCGTCCGGCGGCGTCGCGGATGGCCTCGATGACCGCCGGGTGCGCGTGGCCGAGCAGCAACGGACCGTACGAGCAGACGTAGTCGATGTATTCGTTGCCATCGACATCGGTGACGGTGGCGCCCTGCCCGCTCGCGAGGACGACGGGTTCGCCGCCGACGGCACGATAGGCGCGGACTGGCGAGTCCACTCCGCCGGGGAGCAGGCGTGACGCGCGCTCCATCACGTCGTGCGAACGCGCGCGGTCGGTCATCGAGGCGCCTCTCCCTGGCTCTGCGCCGGGGCGACACTGAGCAATACGACCAGTTCCGCGAGCGCGTCGATGGTGACGTCGGGGCGGGCGAGACGCTCGGGATACGCGGTGACCTCGGACCGGCGTACCCAGGCCGTGCGCAGCCCGGCGTTCGCCGCGCCGTTCACGTCCGCGATGGGCGAGTCGCCGACGTAGAGCACCTCGTCGGGCTCACAGTGCAGGCGGTCGCACACCGCGAGGAAGGGCGCGCGATGCGGTTTGTAGGCGCGCAAGGACTCGGACGACTGGATCACGGAGAAGCGCAGGCGTCCGCGCGACAGGGCGCTCTGAAGGAAGTCCTCGTCGGCGTTGGACATCAGCCCCAGGCGCAGGCCCAGCGCGTCCAGCCGGTCGAGCGTCTCGCGAGCGTCGGGGTATGGCTCGGCGTTCGAAAGCAACTCGCGCAGGTGGTCCGCCGAGGCGTCCGGGTCACCGGGCAGGCCGTGCTGCTCGAAGGCGTACGCGAACTGCCGTCGCCAGATCTCGTGCGTCGAGTGCCAGTCCGGCAGCGGGCCATCGAGCATCGCGCGCCGCGCATCGTCGGGCAGTCGTGCCTCGTCCCCCGCAACCGATTCGGGGAAGTGCGCCCCCCAGACACCGGCGCGGCCGTACAGCCGCACCCAGCGCTCGTAGAACGCCTCGGCGTCGCACTCCAGCCCCTGGTCCCCCAACAACTCCGCGAGGGCTACGCGGAACTCCAGGTTGTGGAAGGCGAAGAGCGTGCCGTAGGCGTCGAAGACGACGGCACGGATGGCGGCAGGGTCGAGGGATGTCACGAGCGGGCTCCCAGAGCCTCACCCCCCGGCCCCCTCTCCGCATCACGCAGAGAGGGGGAGAAGAGACTCGGGTTACTTCTCCTGCTCCCCTCTCCACGTGATGTGGAGAGGGGCCGGGGGTGAGGTGCCCTCATCCACGCGCCTCGCGCAGCCAGCGCGCGGCGTCCTTGGCGTGGTAGGTGATCAGGATGTCGGCGCCCGCGCGCGCGATGCCCGTGAGGGTCTCGAGGACGACCCGCTGCTCGTCCAGCCAGCCGCGCTCCACCGCCGCCTTCACCATCGCGTACTCGCCGGAGACGTTGTAGGCGGCCAGCGGCAGGTCCGTCCGTTCGCGCACCGCGCGGATCACATCGAGGTAGGCGAGCGCCGGCTTCACCATCACGATGTCCGCCTGCTCCTCGATGTCGGCCTGCACTTCACGCAGCGCCTCGCGGGCGTTGGGTGGGTCCATCTGGTAGCCGCGGCGGTCGCCGAACTGCGGCGCGGAATCGGCCGCCTCACGGAAGGGGCCGTAGTAGGCGGAGGCGTACTTCGCGCTGTACGCCATCACCGGCGTCGAGGCGAACCCGGTGCCGTCGAGGGCGGATCGGATAGCGCCGACACGCCCGTCCATCATGTCGGACGGGGCGATGATGTCCGCGCCCGCCTCGGCGCAGGAGACGGCCATCCGAGAGAGCAGGTCGAGCGAGGGGTCGTTGTCCACCTCGCCGGCGTCGGTGAGCACGCCGCAGTGGCCGTGGTCCGTGTACTCGCAGAGGCAGACATCGGCCACCACCGCCAGCGAGGGGTCGGCCGCCTTCAGCGCGCGGATCGCCTGCTGGACGACGCCGTCCGTGTCGTAGGCCTCGCTGCCCAAGGCGTCCTTCGCGGCGGGCAGCCCGAAGAGCAGCACCGCCCGCACGCCCAGGTCGCGCAGCTCGCGCGCCTCGGTCTCCAGTTGGTCCACCGAAAGCTGGTACTGCCCCGGCATCGAGGTGATCGGGACTCGTGCGTCCCGGCCGTGGGTCACGAACAGCGGGTAGATGAACTGTGACGGGTCGAGCCGCGTCTCCCGGACGAGGCCGCGCAGCGCCTCCGTGCGGCGCGTCCGCCGCGTGCGCGTGAAGCTGGAGGTTCGGGTCGTGGTGACCATCAGCGGGCCTCCTCGGATGTGGTCTGTCGCGAGTGTAGGTAGCGGCGCAACGCCTCGACTAGCCCCGCCATCGAGCGGTCCTCGGCGACCACGTCGACGCGCAGGCCGTGTTCCTCCGCCGTCTTCGCGACGACCGGGCCGATGCATGCGATCACAGCGTCGCGGAGCGGCGAGAGGTCGCCCCCGAGCAAGCCCGCCAGGTTCGTGACGGTCGAGGACGAGGTGAACGTCGCTACATCGATGCCCCCGGAGCGCACGAGGTCGAGCGCGCCGGCGGGTGGCTCTGCCGGCGGCGCTGCAAGGTAGAGCGTCAGCTCATCGACCGTTGCGCCGACTTCGCGCAGGCCCTGGGGCAGGACATCCCGCGCGCCCTCGGCTCGTGGCAGCAGGACGCGCGCGCCCGTCACGGCCAGGTCATGCGGCTGGCGCCGCAGCGCGTCGACCACGCCTTCGCCGTCCGCGTCCGCCGGCACCATGTCCGCACGCAGTCCTCGGGCGCGCAGGGCCCGGGCGGTGGCGTCGCCGATGGCGCAGAGGTTCGCCCCGCCCAGCAGGCGCACGTCCTCGCCGCGGTCGAGCAGCACGTCGAGAAAGGCGTCGACTGCGTTCGCGGACGTGAAGACGACCCAGCGGTACTCGCGCAGGTCCAGGTGATGCACCGCTTTCGCGAGGTCGCGGTCGTCGACGCGCCGTTCGACCTCGATGGCCGGGAGAAGCACCGGGTGGGCGCCCTCCGCGCGGAGCAGGTCGGCGAGGGCGGAGGCCTGGGTCCGCGTCCGGGTGATCAGCACCTGCTTACCGGCGAGCGGCGCGAGGCGGGCCGGCGCCAGTATCGACTGGAGGCCGGCGACGTCGCCGACAACGAACAGCGCCGGCGCTCGGATGCCGGCCTCGCGCGCGACCTCGGCGATGCGGCCCAGCGAGGCGGTCGCGACGCGCTGTCCCGGCGTCGCGGCATCCTGCACGAGGGCCGCCGGCGTCTCCGCCGGGCGGCCGCCTTCGATCAGCGCTTGCGCGATGCCGTCCAGGCGCCCGACGCCCATGAGGATCACCAGCGTGTCGACCGCCGTCGCGAGGCGTTCCCAGTGCACGGCGGCCTCGGGCTTCGTCGGATCCTCGTGGCCCGTGATCACCGCGAACGACGACGCCAACCCCCGATGCGTCACAGGGATGCCGCCGCGGGCGAGGCCGCCGATGGCCGAGGTGATGCCGGGGACCACGGTGCAGGGCACGCCGGCGGTCGCGAGGGCGACCGCTTCCTCGCCGCCGCGCCCGAAGACGTACGGGTCGCCGCCCTTCAGCCGCACCACCCGCCGCCCGGCGAGGCCGTGCTCGACGAGCGCGGCGTTGATCTCCTCCTGCGTCATGGTGTGGTCGCCGGCCGCCTTGCCTACATCGATGAGCATCGCTTCGCGCGGCGCCTCGTCCAGCAACTCGTGAGGTGCCAGGCGGTCATACAGCACCACCTCCGCGCGCCGCAGCGCCTCGACGCCGGCGACAGTGATCAGCCCCGGGTCGCCGGGCCCTGCGCCGACGAGCCAGGCGTGCCCGAGGCGTCCGTCCTGTCCCCCACTCATCGAGGGCTCCCCGCACGTTCCTCGTGCGCCTGCAGCAGACGTTCGCCAAGCCCCCGGCCGATGGCCTCGGCGTCCTCGGGGCGGCCGGAGGCGTCGCCGAAAACCGGCATCGAGCCGTCGGCGCCGGCCAGTTCCGCGCCGAGCATCGCGCGAAGCGCCACAAGGTCGCCGTCCAGCTGCGCGTAGGCGCCCACGGGCAGCGTGCACCCGGAACCGAGCGCCGCCAGGAAGCCGCGCTCCGCCGTCACCGCCGCGCGGGTCTCGGCATGGTCGACCGCGGCCAACCAGCCGAGCGTGCGCTCGTCGTCGGCGCGGCACTCGAGGGCGATCGCGCCCTGGCCGGGCGCCGGAAGGAACTCCAGCGCGTCGAAGAGCTGTGTCGCCTCGCCCAGCCGATCGAGGCGGTCCAACCCGGCGGCCGCCAGCACCACTCCGTCGTACCCACCATCGACGACCTTGCGCAGGCGGGTGTCCACGTTGCCTCGGATCTCCACCGCTTCCAGGTCCGGACGCAGCGCGCGCAGCAGCGCCACACGGCGGCTGGAGGAGGTGCCAACGCGGGCGCCCGCGGGCAGGTCGGCCAGCCGGCGGCCGTCGCGGCCGACGAACACGTCGCGCGGGTCGCCGCGCTCGAGGTACGCCCCGAGCACCAAGCCCGGCACCGCCTCGGTGGGTACGTCTTTCAGCGAGTGGACGGCCACGTCCGCGCGGCCATCGAGCAGCGCCGCCTCGACGCCCCGCACGAAGACACCGCGCCCACCGAGCACGCTCAGCGGCGTCTCACGGTCGCGGTCGCCCTCGGTGGTGATCTCGATGACCTCCACCTCAAGCCCCGGCGCACCGTCGCGCAGCGCATCCGCCGCCAGGTGCGTCTGGGCGAGCGCAAGCCGGGAGCCGCGCGTCGCGATGCGCAGCCGGGGAGGGGCGTTCACTGGTCCTCGCGAGGACCGGCGGGCTCGTTGAGGCGGAACAATGTCCGGGTCGCGTCCAAGTAGATGTCGCGGTCGCCGCGCTCCCGCAGCGTCGCGATGGGGTCGTGCAGGACCTGTTTCACGAGGGCGCGCGTCAGGCCGTCCAGCAGTTCCTCCACGTGCGCGCGGTCGTCGCCGTCGAGGTGCAGGCGGCGGAGCGTCTTCGCCAGTTCGGCGCGACGCAGCGCCTCGGCTCGGTCGGTGAGCAGGCTAATCGTCGGGACGACCTGGAGTTGCTCCCACCACTCGAAGAAGCGTTCGGTCTCGGCGTCCACGATCACCTGGACCGCGCCGACCTCCTCGCCGCGCAGCGTGCTGTGACGGTCGGCGACCGCCTGGAGGTCGTCCAGGTCGTAGTAGGCCACGTTCGACACCTCGCGCACCGCCGGGTCGAAGTCGCGCGGGACACCGATGTCGACGATCAGCAGCGGCTTGCCCTCACGCAGACTCGCTGCCGCTTCGACGGCCGGTACGCCGACGATCGCCTCGGGCGACCCCGTCGAGGTGACCACGACGTCTGCCTGCGCGAGCGCGTCATCGAGGTCGTCGAGCGGCAGCGCCGTGCCGCCAAGCTGCTCGGCGAGGTCATGCGCGCGCTCGACGGTGCGGTTTGCGACCAGCACCTCGCGCACGCCCTGCTCGACGATCGACTCAGCGGCGAGGCGTCCCGCCTCGCCCGCGCCGATCACGAGGACCGTCGCGACCGAGAGGTCCGGGTAAAGCGCACGCGCCTGCTGCACGGCAATCGACGAGACCGAGAGCGCGTGCCGTCCGATAGCGGTCTCCACGCGGGCGCGGCGGCCCGTGCGGATGGCCGTGTGGAACAACCTCGAGAGCACCGCGTCGTCGGCGCCAGCCGCCACCGTCGCCGAGAACGCCGCCCGCACCTGCCCCAGGATCTCGGTTTCACCCAGCACCATCGAGTCGATGCCCGAGGCGACCGCGTAGAGGTGCCGCACGGCGTGTGGGCCGTGCCGCAGCTGCACGGCGCGCTCGATCACCTCGCGTTCGGCGTGCAGTTCGTCGGCGAGGAAGTCCAGGACCGCGGCGGGCGCGTGCTCACCGGACAGGTACAGCTCCAGTCGGTTGCAGGTGTTCACCAGGCTGGCCGCGCCGAACTCACCGTGCGCGCGTTGGAGCAGCGCCGGCACCTCGTCCGCGTGCACCGCCAGCCGTTCGCGCACAGCGAGCGGGGCGGTGTGGTGCGAGATACCGGCAAGCGTGATCACGCGATGACCTTCCACCACGGCGCGGGCGCCGGCGCGCCACGGGCGTCGAGGTTGTCGAGCAGCCGTTCGCGCGCGGCCGAGGTGTCGCCAGCCGCAATCAGCCGCCGCAGCTCGCTGTCGATGGCCCCCTGCCAGCGGTCCGTTGGGACGCGGTTCGGGCACTCCTCGCACAGCAGCGGCGGCGGCGTCTTGGTGCGCGTGCAGTTGGAGGCGCATTCGCGGTCCCGCTGCCGCACCTCGCGGCGCACGTCGGCCAGCAGGTCGCCCAGCGCAATCACGTCGTCCGACAGGAACTCCTCCAGCCGTTCGCGCAGCCATCGAGCCATCGCGGGGCTGGAACCGCCCGTGGAGGCGGCGATCGCAATCTCACCTTTGCGCACGAGCGACGGGAGGATGAAGTCGCAATTGTCCACGTCGTCGGCGGCGTTCACGAGGATCCCGTTGGCGCGCGCCTCGTCTGCCACGCGGCGGTTCACCTCGCCGTCGTCGGTGGCCACCATGACCAGCTCGAAGCCGCCGGTGTCGCCGTCCGCGAACGGGCGGTCGAGCAGCACCGCACGCCCGTCATCGATGTACGCCTGCACGTCGGGAATGCGCTCCGGCGCGACCACCGTCACAGCAGCGCCGTGGTCCACGAGCTTGCCGATCTTTTCGAGGGCGACGTGACCACCACCGACGAGCAAGACCGGCTTCCGCTCCACCTGCAGAAAAATCGGGTAGTACCCCACCGGTTGCGTTGCCTCTCCGTTCGGGCCCTAGGAGGCCGGGTCGTATGCGGTGGTCAGGCCCAGGAGGACGCGGTCGGCGAGGCCCGCGATGTCCTCGCGGGCGCGCGAGGCGTCCTCGGACGTCAGGCGGTTGCGGTCGGCGAGCTGCTTCGCGGTCTGGTCCAGTGAGCGGCGGAAGAAGGTAAACGCCTGCATCGCCTGGTGCAGCGGCATCCCGCGCGCGCGCAACTGGCGGCCGTACTGCTCGCCGATGTCGCTGACCTCGCGTTCGAGTTCGGTCCTACGGCCCCGGCGCGCGATGTAGTCGTCCACGATTTCGACCAGACGGCGGCCCAGCGGGCGCAGCATCTCGCGTTCGTCCGCCTCCATCTCGCCGTACCAGCCAGCCTCTCGATGCCCGCCCGAGTGCAGCTGACGGCGGATCCGTGAGACGGCGGCGTTGCCCAGTTCACGCTCGGGCGCGCTGCGGCCGTTGGTGATGGCGAGCATGTCCTCTTCGGCAAAACGTCGATGCCCGCCGGGGGTGCGGTAGCAGCGGATCTCACCCGTGTCCGCCCAGCGGCGGACGGTGGACTCGTTGACGCCGAGGATCTCACAGGCGCGCGCGAGATTGACCCAGCGCGTGTCGCCGGCCTCGGCCGGCGGACTGCTACCGTTCTGCTTCCCCGCCACGACCTCCCCGTTCACCCGGGAACGGACGGCTGCCACACGGCCTCGCATCACGCCGTGCTTCAGATGAGGGACAGGCGATGCGACGCGAATCTCGCAAATCTCGCCTCGAGTGCGAGGTTTCCCAGATTCTACCGGGGCACGGAGGGAGGCGCAACGTGGTGGCGCGGTCCTCCGCTGCGGGCTTACTTCGCCAGGCCGATGTGCTCGATCAGGTCCTGCGCGCCCATGCGACGGGCGGTGAACATCGGCGTGTCGAACAACGTGTACGAGGAGGACTCAGAGTCTCGCAGTTCGCGCACCAGCGCGAGGAAGTCACCCGGCTCGTCACCCTCGAACGCCACCACGAACTCCTGGTCGTCCAGGCCGTACGAGTACGTCGTGTTGATCTTGATACCGTGATACTTGTGACCGATGGCGATGTGCTCGTTCATGATCCGCTGCCGCTCGTCCTGCGGCAGCGTGTACCAGGCGCGAGTCTTTGCCATCGGATAGACGAAGAGGTACTGGCTGTCGCCGCCGTCCGGGCGCAACCGGTCGCGACCCTCGCTGCCCTCGTGCAGCGGGTTCGTGTACATCGAGCGCATCGTCATCGAGAGGTAGGAGTAGGGGCGCTCGAGGTCCGCGGTCAGCGGCGAACGCAGCAACTCGGCGTGCCAGTCCGTGATCGTCTCCAGGTCGTCGTGGACCTGCCACACCAGGAAATCCGCGTCGCGCCGTGTCCCCACTGTCGAGTAGACGCGGGTCAGCATGCGCTCCGCCGACCGCTCGAGCAGGGCGGTCAGCCGCTTGCCGGCCTTCGCACGGTCGCTCTTCGAGGCGCCGCGCAGGTGGTCGCTGACCCGGTAGAAGCTGAACTTGACCGACTGCACCCCGCGCGGCGAGGGGCGCGCCTCGCGGTGCTCGCCCTCCGTCTGAGGGCTCGGCGGGCCGCCGTACGCGTGCGGGTGCTGCGGCGCCTCGACGGCGGGCGCGTCGGCGAGCGATGCATCGACGTGCGGGCGGGCGATGGCGGCGTCGACCGGCGCCTCCGCGGTGTCTTCGCGTCCGGCCGCTGCCTCGGTCTGATCCGTGGTGTGCGTATCCGTGGTGTGCGGGTCGGTGGTCGTCATCGCAGACCCTGCTCCTTCGCGGTGGCCTCGCACAACTCCTCCCAGCGGTCGTAATCCGGGATGAAGTAGGGCAACCGGATCTTCTTGAACTCCGTGCTCGAGTAGAGGACGCGGTACTCCTCGACGCCGGTGTCGCGCGAGATGGCCTGCGCCGTCTCCTCCACGCCCGACACCTTCGCGTGGTGCAGCATCGAGAAGACGTTGTACGGCCAGTCCGGGTACGTCGGCCGCTCGTAGCAGTGCGACACGCCGCGATACCCCGCGACGTACTGCCCGAACTCCACGATGCGCTCGTGCGGCACGTTCCACACCGCCATGCCGTTGGCGCGGAAGCCGGCCGTGCGGTGGTTGAGGATGCCCGCGAAGCGCCGGAGGTGCCCTGTCCGCGACAGGTGCCGGCCGTGCTCGAACACACGCTGGATATCCCAGCCCAGCGTCTCCGCGACGCCCACGTAAGGCTCCTCCACGGTCGGCAGGTCGCCCTGCGTCGCGCGGATGTAGGCTATGTCCTCGGCCGTGACCTCGTAGCCCTTCGCACCGTCCCGGCGCTGCTGCGTGTACTCCGGCTCACCCCGCGCATCGAGGGCGCGCCCGCCGGACATGTCGAGGTTCACGGCGATCTTGAAGAGGTTCAGCGTGGGCATCGGCCGCGTCGACTCGGCGCCCGACAGCTCGTGGAGCCTCTGAATGACCGCGTCGAGGTCGTGACCGGGGGGCATCGCGACGGTGAACCACATGTTGAACTCGTGGTTGCGGCGGTAGTTGTGGGAGACGCCCGGATGCGCGTTCACCACCTCGGCAGCGGCGCGCAAGCGGTCGCCGTCGACCTTCATGGCCACCAGCGCCGAGGAGTACCCGAGCGCCTTGGTGTCATAGATCGCGCAGACCTGGCGCACGACACGCGCGTCCCGCGCCTCCTGGAAACGGGCGATCGCCTCCGCCTCATCGATGCCTGCGCGCTCGCCGAGGACACGGTACGGCCGCGGGTCCAGGGGGAAGTCCTCTTGCACCAGATCCAGCAACTTGCGGCTGACCTCGTCGAACTCCGGCCTGACGGTCCGTGCTTCGGTCGTCGTCATCGGCTCGCTACCCCCGCCTCTTGCTCCCGCGGGAGTCCGTAGTTGGCCTCGTACAGGTCCTTGATGCGCGCTCGTTGCGCGTCCGTGATGTCCGGGACGTCCGAGGCGGCGGAGAACTCATCGATCTGGTCGGCGTCGTAGATGTTCGGCAGCGCGCTCACCACTTCGGGCTCGCGCAGCACGTAGCGCAGCGCCGCCTGGCCGAGGGTGCTCCGGTTCTCCTCGGTGAGGAACCCCAGCTGGCGGACCTTCTTGACGCCATTCACCAGCCAGGCCCGTGGGCGGTGCCGCCGGTGGTCGCCCTCCGGGAACTCGGTCTCCTCCGTGTAGTGCCCCTCGAGCATGCCCGAAGAGTGCGGGACGCGGACGAGCAACGACTTGCCGGTCGCGCGCGCCGTCTCAATCAGCTCGCGGCCGGGGTCCAGCTCCAGCGCGTTGTAGATCATGTGTACGTTCTCGACCGGGCACTGCTCGAGGGCGTACTTGCCCTCCTCCAGCCACCCGATGGCCGGACCGAGCGCCACGCCGACCGAGCGCACCCTGCCGGCCTGCCGCGCCTTGTCTACGAACGTCCACACGTCGTCGTTGAGCAGGTGCTCCATGCGCACGTTGTGCATCTGGTATACATCGATGCGGTCGGTGCCGAGGCGGCGCAGCGAACCCTCGAGCGCTCGCTCGAGGAACGCGGGCTCGAAGCAATGGGCCGCCTCGGTGTGGCCCTCGCGGCGCTTGCCCAGGCTCGACTCCCAGTCGTAGCCGAACTTCGTCCCGATCACGATGTCGTCACGGTCGGCGCCGGGGAACGCCTGGCGCATGATCGTCTCGCCGCGGCCGTTGCCGTACGTGTCGGCGGTATCGAAGAAGGTGACGCCTCGGTCGTAGGCGCGACGCAGCAGGTTGACCGCCTGCTCGTCTGAGTACGCGCCCCACCACCCGGCGGAAACGGTCCACACTCCAAAGCCCAACTCGGAAACCGTGACGTCCGTCCCCGGGATGCGGTTGTAGCGCAAGACAAGTGCCCCCTCTGTCGTCCCGTGGCCCGGCGCGAACGTGCCCTTCTCCTGAGATTGCGGAGTGCGCGCATAGCAGGCAAGGGACGCCAGTCCCCAGTTTCCCGCGATCCCGGAGAATTGGATACACATTGCCCCGTCCGTGCTTAGTTATCTCGTGATACCTCGAGCGCGGTGACAGGTTTAGCGAGGTTTCGCGCGCGTGCCCGTCCCTCGACGCACCGAGGCGTCACCGAACTTCGAGCGGATCGCATCGAGCACCCCGTCGAGGCGCTCGTCTCGCAGCGGGCCGCCACCGGCGGCGTCCTCCAGCGCAAGCTGCAGCTGGTCCTCAACGAGGTTCGTCGCACCGAGGCCGATCAGGCGCACCGGCCGCACGCCGTGCTCGCGGAAGATGCCATCGAGGAGCGCCACGCCCGCCTCGAGAAGCGCCGGCGTGGACTGCGCCGGCCGGTCCAGCGTGTGGCTGCGCGTCAACGTTGTGAAGTCGTCCCAGCGCAGCTTCAGGGTGACCGTGCGCGCTCGACGGTTGGCGCGACGGAGGTCCGCTCCCACGCGCTCGGCGTGACGGCGCAGCACCTGTCGCAGCTCGGCGGGGTCAGTGACGTCCGTGCCGAATGTGACCTCGCGTGAGATCGATCGGTTGGGACGCCCACCAGCGCGCACCGGCGTCGGGTCGATGCCGCGGGCGCGTTCGGCCAGCATCTGGCCCGCCCGACCGAACTGCTGCTCCAGCCACTTCGGGTCGAGCTTCGCCGCCTGGCCGACCGTGCGCACGCCCACGCGACGCAGCCCGTCGGCCAGCTTCGGGCCGACGAGGGGGAGCAGCCCGATGTCGAGCGGCGCGAGGAACGCAGCGTCGCCGCCAACCGGCACCTCGATCAGTCCGTCTGGCTTTGCCTGGTCCGAGCCGGTCTTCGCCGTCGTCCGTGAGCCAGCGATGCAGACGGAGACCGGGCAATGCAGCTCCTCGCGTGTCCGGCGCCGTACCTCGACGGCCGCCGCCCGCGCGCCGTCCTCGACGGGGCCGATGCCGGTGAGGTCCACATACGCCTCGTCGATCCCACCCGACTCGACCACCGGGGACGCGTCCGCCAGGATCACGTGGAAGCGCTTCGAGGTCTCCTGGTACGCCTCGAAGTTCGCCGGGACGACGATTGCTTGCGGGCAGAGCCGCAGCGCCACCGCCATCGGTTGCGCCGAGTGGCACCCGAACTGCCGCGCCTCGTACGACGCGGTGGCCACGACGCCTCGGCGCCCGTATCCACCGACCAGCACCGGCTTGCCAAGCAACGAGGGGTCACGCGCACGCTCGACGGCCACGAAGAACGAGTCCAGGTCGAAGTGCGCGATGCGCCTCGGGAGCGTGGGGGTGGTGTCGGCCATGCCTCTACCTGCGAGCGGCCGGGCGGCCGGCGTCACACTGCCAGCGGATTCTCCTCAAGGTACCGCGTGATCCGGAAGATGCCGGTGTCATCGCGTGACCAGACGGTGGGCGATGTCGTCGACATCCAGCAACCCCTCGGCTACGTCCATCACGAGACGAAAGGCCGACGCATCATCGAGGGCCATGGTCCGGCCATTGAGGTCGAGGAACACGGCGGTCGCCAGCCACGCAAGGCGTTTGTTGCCGTCGACCAGCGCGTGGTTGCGGGCCAGCGAGTGCAGCAGCGCCGCCGCCTTGCCCTCGAGCGTTGGGTAGACCTCGGTACCGAAGGCCGTGGCTTCTGGCCGTGCGCACGCAGACTCCAGCAGGCCGAGGTCGCGCACGGGGGCGGCGCGCAGCGCCCGCGTGAGGGCAAGCAAGTCCTCGAGGTTGAGGTACTCGAACTCATTCACACGGAGCCGAGGCGGTCGAGGACATCACCCCACCGGTCGAGCATCCGCGCGGCGCTATCGTCGACCCGCGTGCGGTGTCCGGCGCGTTCGTAGCGCTCGAGCACGGCGCGTCGGACCACCTCTTGGCGGGAGAGTCCTTCGCTCCGCGCCAGCGCGTCGAGAGCGTGATCGAGTTCGTCGTCGGTACGCAATGTCATGGCCATGGGACGATGGTACCACTCTGATACCAGCGACGGGAAGCGCCGTGCCGGCTCGGACTGAATCCCCGCGCGCGCTAATGCTCGCTGGCGGTGGCGTCCCGATTCGGCTGGGCGGACGGGCGCGAGCCATTGGTGTACACAGGCAGGGGCGGAGTCACCGGGATACTCGGTTCCGATGCGCCCCCCTGCCGGAGCACTATCTCGCCGGCCGGCGCCTCCAGCGGATCCTCGTCGCCCAGGCGCACGAGGCCCTCAACTTCCTGCTCGGTCACGGACGAGACCGCGTCCTCGGCGGACTGGCCGCGGCGCATACGCTGCGCGACGGCGACACCGGCAAGCACGATCAACGATGAGGAGAGCGCCGCGCCTCCTGCGATGTACTTATGTCGCTTCACGAGGTCCGGGAACCGCTCCAGCGCGCGGTGAGCCAGCTTGACCGCGTCTTGCGACAGGCTGTCCATCACCTCGCCACCGCTCGCCTCGCGGATGTCGTCGGGTAGCCAGCTCATGGCGTGTGCTCCGTCCTAGCAGCCGCGCCGGGAAGCCGGCGGAACAGGTCCGCCATCTCGATGGCCGCAACCATCGCATCCCGACCCTGGTTGCGCACAGCCCCGCCAGACCGGGCGCGCGCCTGCTCGACGGTGTCCGACGTGATCACGCCGAAGGTCACCGGAAGACCGTAGCGTCGGGCCACCTCAGCGATGCCCCGCGCGGCCTCCCCGGCCACGAAGTCAAAGTGGGCCGTCTCCCCGCGGATCACGGCGCCGACACAGGCAATGGCATCATAGCCGCCGCTCTCCGCTAAGCGCTGCGCAGCGCTGGGCAGCTCATATGCGCCGGGCACCCACACCACGTCCAGCGCGCCGTCCGGCACGCCGTGCTCACGCGCTGCCTCGACCGCCGCCGTGCACAGGCCCTCCACGATCCCGCCGCCGGTCTTATCGAAGCGCGAAGCGACCACCGCGATGCGGAGGCTCGATCCGTCCAGGGAGCCCCGGTACGTTGCCACCGGGCCAGCCTAGCCGATGCCCGGCATCGGCTGCTCGAAGTAGTGGCCCGCCTTGTCCCGCTTAGCCGCCAGGTAGCGGATGTTGTGCGGGTTGGCCGCCACCTCCAGCGCCACGCGCTCGATCACCTCGAGCCCGAAGCCATCGAGGCCGGCGCCGCGCAGCTGGCCGATGGTGTCCAGCTCCTGGATCTTCACGGGGTTGTTCGTCATCAGGCGCATTTGCCGCACGCCCAGGTCCACGAGGATTTGCGAGCCGATGCCGTACTCGCGGCTCTCCACGGGCAGGCCGAGCGCCTCGTTGGCTTCGAAGGTGTCCAGGCCCTGCTCCTCCTGGAGCCGGTAGGCGCGCAGCTTGTTGTGCAGCCCGATGCCGCGCCCTTCCTGGTCCATGTAGACGATGACCCCGCGGCCCTCCTCGGCGATGCGCTGCATCGCGGCGTCCAGTTGCTCACCGCAGTCGCAGCGCAGCGAGCCGAAGACGTCGCCGGTGACGCACTGGTCATGCACCCGTACCAGCGTCGGCTCGTCCGCCCGGATCTCGCCCATCACCAGCGCGAAGTGCTCCTTGCTGTCGATCAGCGTGCGATAGCCCACCGCGCGGAAGTCCCCGAAGCGCGTGGGCAACGAGGTGTCCTCGATGCGCTCGATCAGGCGCTCGTGCTGCATGCGGTAGGCAATGAGGTCGGCGACGGTGGCGATCTTGAGCTTGTGCTTCTTCGCCAGGCGCTCCAGGTCCGGCATGCGGGCCATGGTGCCGTCGTCCTTCAGGATCTCGCAGACCACTGCCACCGGCTCCAGGCCGGCGAGGCGGCAGAGGTCCACCGACGCCTCGGTCTGCCCGGCGCGGACCAGCACGCCACCGTCGCGGGCGCGCAGCGGGAAGATGTGGCCCGGCCGCGTGAGGTCCGTGGGCGCGCTCGTCGGGTCGGCCAGCACCTGGATGGTGCGGGCGCGGTCCGCCGCGGAGATGCCGGTCGTCACGCCCTCCGCCGCCTCCACGGTGATCGTGAACGCGGTGCCCAGCGGCGCCGTGTTGTTCTTGGTCATCGGCGGCAGGTCGAGGTGGTCGGCACGCTCCTCGGTCAGGGGGACGCAGATCAGGCCGCGCGCCTCCTTGACCATGAAATTGACGTGCCCAGGCTCGCAGAACTGGGCGGCGATCGTGTAGTCACCTTCGTTCTCGCGGTCTTCGTCGTCCACGAGGACGATCGGGCGACCGGCCTTCATCTCCTCGATCGCTTCTTCGATGGAGATGCGCGGCGAGCGCGCCGCCGTCGTGCGGCGGCTGGTGCTCTTGCGCTGGACCGGTTTCACGTCGCTACCCGCCACTTGGTCCTCCACTGTCTGCGTCGGCGCCGATCAGGTCGCCGCGCGTGCTTCCAGGAGCTGCTCCACGTACCGCGCGAAGATGTCGGTCTCCAGGTTGACCGCCTCCCCGGGCTTGCGGCGCGTGAGGTTCGTGTGCTCCTGCGTGTACTGCACGAGGGAGACCGAGAACGACTCGGAGTCCCTCGCCATGACCGTGAGCGAGACGCCGTCCACGCAGACGGGCCCCTTCATCACGATATACCGCAAATACTCCGGGTCGACGCGATAGCGCGCGATCAGGGCATCGCCCTCGGGCGTGAGCGAGTCCAGCGTGCAGGTCGTCTCCACCACGCCACGTACGATGTGGCCGGATAGCCGGGTCGCGGCGTTCACCGAGCGCTCCAAGTTCACGGCCTCACCGACGGCGAGGTTGACGAGGTTGGAGCGCCGGTACGTCTCCGGCATCACGTCGAACGTCATCGAGTCGCCGTCCAGCGCCCGGACGGTCAGGTCGACGCCATTCACCGCGATCGAGTCGCCCAGCTGGGAATCCTCGATGATCGTGTGGCACTCGGTCACCAGTTCGCCGCCGTCGATGCGGCGCACGTGACCGACCTCCTCGATGATGCCGGTGAACATCAGTCGCGTCTCCCCGCCGTGTCGACGGCCTCCGTCGCGTCCGGCCACACCGGTACACCCGAGATCAGCGTGTCCTCACCCAGCCGCGTCACGGTCAGGTCGCGCAGGCGCGGCGCCTGGGCCATGCGGTCGACGCCCCGCCCCGCCACCGCCGCTGGCGCGTCACGTGCGCCGATGATGACCGGAGCGATGACAGCATAAACGCGATCGACGAGTTTGCGGTCGAACAACGAGCCGAGGAGCACGCCGCCGCCCTCGAAGAGCACAACGAGCATCCCGCGACGCCCCAGCTCGCGCAGTAGCGCCTCCAGGTCCACGTGCGAGTGTCCGTCGACGCCCGGAGTATCTGGCAACACCAGCACCTCGGCGCCGGCCTCGGTCATCTCGCGCCGCCACGACTCGGGCGAACGCTCGCTCGTGGCCATCAGGGTGGGCGCCGGGCCACCGAGGACGTTCGCGTCGCGCCGCGTCCGCCCTCGCGAGTCGACCACGACGCGTAGCGGCTGGTGCACTTCGCCGGTGGCGCCCCCTGCCGGGTATCCCGGCGTCTGGGATCGCTCCGGGCGCGCGGTGAGCGTGGGGTTGTCGAGGACGACGGTGCCGGAGCCGACCACGATCGCGTCCAGGCGCTGGCGTTCGTCGTGCGCCCAGCGCAGCGTGTCCGGACCGGACACCCAGCGCGAGTCGCCGGACGCCGCCGCGAGCCGCCCATCGAGGGAGGCGGCGTACTTCACGACCGCCAGCGGGAGGCCCGTGCGCTGGTGCTTCAGGTAGCCCTCCAGGATGCGCGCCGCCTCGGCCGCTCCGTCCCCGACCTCCACCGCGATGCCCGCCTCGAGGAGCCGGCGGTGGCCCGCGCCGGAGACGGCGGGGTTCGGGTCCTCCAGCGAATAGTGGACCGCCGCGACGCCAGCCCCGATCAGCGCATCGACGCAGGGAGGTGTGCGACCGTGGTGCGCGCACGGTTCCAGCGTGCTGTAGACGGTCGACCCGCGCGCCGCCTCGCCCGCCTCGCGGAGGGCCACGACCTCGGCGTGCGGCCCGCCGGGCGGCTGCGTGCGCCCGCGACCCAGCACGCGGCCATCCCGCACGACCACGGCGCCGACGGCCGGGTTCGGCGAGGTAAGGCCGAGCGCCTGACGGGCCTCGTCCAGTGCCTGTTGCATAAGGGGGGACGCGGGCATCTCGCTACTCGGCGCCCGGGCGCTGGTAGTCACGGTAGAGCCGGCTCGCGGTGGGGCCGGTCTGCCCCTGGTAGCGCGACTTCAGTCCTGGGTGGCCGTACGGCCGCTCGGCCGGCGTCGTGAGGTTCTGGAAGGACAACTGCCCGATCTTCATCCCGTAGTAGAGGCGGATCGGCAGCGTCGCCACGTTCGACAGCTCCATCGTCAGCTGCCCGTCCCAGCCCGGGTCCACGTACCCGGCCGTCGCGTGTACGAGCAGCCCGAGGCGTCCGAGCGACGACTTCCCCTCGACACGGGCGACCAGGTCCACGTCCAGCTTCACACGCTCCAGCGAGGAGCCGAGCACGAACTCGCCGGGGTGCAGGACGAACGCCTGGTCGTCGTCGATGGACTCGACCGCCGTCAGGTCGTCCATCGGTTCGCGGATGTCGATGTAGGCCTGCATGTGGTTGCGGAACACGCGAAAGTGCCGGTCCAGCCGGATGTCCAGCGACGCTGGTTGCACCGCGTCTTCCGCGATCGGGTCGACGACGAGCCGGCCGGAGGCCAGCGCTTCCATGATCGAACGGTCGCTCAGTACCACGGGGTCCCTCGCGGCGGGGAGGTGCTGCGTTGTGTCGCAGGGTACCACCGCCACGCCTTGCGGACGCGCGAAGGGCGGGCCATGAGCCCGCCCCTCGACGCCCAACCAGGCTGGTCCGGACGAGGCGTCTACCCCACCTCGTAGACAAGTGTCACCATGAGCACGATCTCGGACTCACCGGGCTCGATGGGCGTGGCGCCACCGGCGCTGTCCTGCGATGCGCGCTCGGCGAACGGCATCGGCGGGAACCCGCCACCCGAGGACTCTGAGACCGTCGTCACGTTGCCAAGGCTCACGCCGGCGGCGTCCGCTAGCGCCTGCGCGCGTGCCTGTGCGTCCGCCACCGCCGAGGCGCGCGCCTCGTCGTAGTACTGCTCCGGTTCGTCCACGCCGAACGAGACGCCGTTGATGCGCACCAGGTCGCCGCCGGCCTCGACGGCGTCGTCGATCACCTCGGAGACCGTGTCCAGGTCGCGCACCTTCACGCCGACGATGTTGGCGACGGTGAAGCCGACGACCTGCGGGGCCTCGTTCTCCGCGTAGCGGTACTGCGGGTAGATGTTGAAGCCCTGCGTCTGGATGTCGCGCTCCTCCACGCCGTTCCCCGTGAGCGAGTCACGGATCGAGGTGAACGCGTCCGCCGCGCCGCTACGCGCCTCCGCCACGGTCGGCCGGGTCACCTCGACGCCCAGGTGCAGGTTGGCGATGTCCGGGGTGACGGTGACCGTCCCCCGTCCGGTGACTGAGATTCCCGTCGCAGCACCTCCGCCGCTCGCGACGGTGACCTGTGTCTCTGGGGTGCAGGCGACCGCCAACAGGGTCAATGAAACCAGGCCCACGGCCAGCAGGCCGCGCGCACTCCGTTGTGTCCAACGCATCGATCTTCTCCTCTGGCCACAAGCTCGAAGGCGCAGCGGACACCTTCTGTCCGCCACCCTGCACGGGTCGGTGCTTAGGTGTGACCTCCCTGTCCCAGGCGGCGGCGCTGAAGCACCGGGAGCGAGGACAACACCGCCAGGAGCAACGTGAGCACCAGCAAGGACAGCTCCACGCCGCCCGGACCGTCCGAGGCGACCTGTGCCGCCGGCGGGCCGGACTCGGGGAGCGCGAGCGAGCCGTTGTCGCGGGCGAGGCCGGGGTCGCGGTCGAGGCCGGCGTCGCCCGGCGACGCGTCCCCCGTGTCCGCGCCCTCGGCGGCGCCTGTGTTCGGTGGCGCCTGCGCGGCGCCGGCCGAGCCGTCTGAGCCGCCACCGGAGTCGTCGCCTGCGGACGGCGCCACGACCGTTGGGCCGCCCGGGGCGGGGTCGTCGCTGGTCGGGGCGTCGGGGTCGGCGCCGCGGAAGAGTTCCGCGCCGCCGCCCGCGGCCTCTGGCGCCGCCATGGTGGACATCGTCTCCCCGGCGGCGTCCTCAGAGGCTCCCCCGCCCGCGAGCATCGAGGCGCCGCCCGCGGGCAATGCCACCGCCACCAGGAACGCGATACCAGCGATGCCCGTGCCGACGCGCATCGCCCACTCGAGGCGTGCGAAGCCCAGCCGGCGCGCCATCGAGGCGCGGGCCGGGGCCGCCGCCAGCGTGAAGGGCCGCGGCGCGCGCACCTCGCCCAGCGAGGCGAGCATCTGCTGCACCCCGCGCAGTTCCTCGAGTTCCGCACGCATCGAGGCGTCCGCGGCCAGTTCGGCCTCGACGGCCGCGCGCTGGTCTGCCGTCAGTTCGTCGTCGAGGAACGCAGACAGGCGCTCGTCCCGCAACTGCTGCGGTGTGCGCCCTCTCTCGTCCTCGTCGTATTGCCGTGTCATCGCTGTATCACCGCCTGTCTTCCTGACGACCGGCGGCGCCCGGAAGTTCCCGGCTTGCGCGTAGCGCGTCGCGAAGCCGGCCACGCGCGCGGCTCAGGCGCGACTTCACGGTGCCGAGGGGTAGCCCGGTGACATGGGCGATCTCGTCGTATGCCAGCCCGTGTACGTCCGACAGCACCACGATCTCGCGCCAATCATCGGGCAACTGGCCCAGCGCGGCTTCCAGCGTCGCGCGCAGCTCCCCCTGTTCCACGCGCGCCTCGGGCAGCGGCTCGGTGTCCGGCGGGTCCAGGTCAGCGCGGTCCGGGTCGTCGCGGGCGGCGTCCAGCGAGACCTGCGGGCGACGCGCGCGGCGGCGCAGTTCGTCCCGCGCGAGGTTAGCGACGATGCTGAAGAGCCACGACCGGAAGGAGCCGCCCCGGTAGGTTTCGAGGCGCCGGTAGGCCCGGATGAACGCCTCCTGCGCGGCGTCCTCGGCAGCCTCGCGGGTGCCGAGCATGCGAAGCGCCAGGCTGTAGACCGCATCCTGGTGACGGATGACGAGGGTGTTGAAGGCGGCCAGATCACTGGCCTGGGCGCGCCGGACCAGGTCATCGACAGCCGGGTCGACCTCGCGCGGGACCTTGGTCATCGCTCGTGCTCTCTGACGCCGCCCACACGCGAGCGTAGCATGCGCTGCGCTTGCATCCGAGGGCGTCCGTGACGTGAGCGCGCGGCAGCGTGCATGCGCGTACTACGCTCGATCGAGGCCCTGCCGAACCCGGTCACCTCCCGCGCCGCGGAGGTATCGATGCTATACGTCACGGCCCAGGCGATCCGCACCCTGGCCGAACGACTGGAGGACGCGCGGGCGGACCCGGCGCAGGCATACCGCCTGCTGCAGCACGCCCCGGACCGCTTCGAGTTCGCCCTCGACGAGCCGCGCGCGGCCGATCACGTGGAGCCGCCGAACGGCCGCCCGGTACTGCTCGTGGCGCCCGCCGTCGCAGAGGGCGTCCACGGGAGCATGCTGGACGTCACGCAGGGCCCGGACGGACTGGAAGTCGGCATCCGGCTCTCCGAAACCGAAGAGCCCACGGGCTGGGTGGCCGTCCCGCTCCCCGCCTGACCCTCTACACCCCCCATCGAGAGGCGGCGACCACCCGCGCACCCCGGCGCTACACTCCCACGTGCGGCGGGCGACGCCGGTAGAGGGAGCGCACGATGCCGCTGGTGGGTGGGCGCGAACTGCTGGCGGCCGCCGAGCGGGGTGCCTACGCGGTACCGGGCTTCAACGTCTCCAACCTGGAGATCGCCCTCGGCGTGCTGGATGCGGCCGAGTCGCGGCACGCACCGATCTTCCTGCAGTTCAACCCCGGCAACCTCGAGCACGTCGGCGGCATCGAGGTCGCGGGCGTGCTGGGCCGCCTGCTGGCGACGCGCGCGCGCGTGCCGGTGGCGCTCCACCTGGACCACGGTGGCAGTACGCCGACCCTTCGCGCCGCCGTTCAGGCCGGATTCACCTCGCTCATGTTCGACGGCTCGACGTTCCCGCTCGACCGCAACCTGCGGGAGACCCGCGAGGCATACGCGATCGCCCTCGGCGCCGGGGTAGCGCTGGAGGCGGAACTGGGGCACGTGGGCGGGCGCGAGCCGGGCATCGTGATCTCGGAGGCCGCCCTCACCGACCCGGCCGTCGCGCGCCGGTTCGTGGAGGAGACGCGCGTCGACTCGCTCGCGGTCTCCGTCGGCACGGCGCACGGGATGGCCGGCGATGTGAACCTGGCGCTGCTGCGCGAACTGCGCGTCGCCACCTACTCGCTTCCGCTGGTGCTGCACGGCGGCTCGGGTGTGCTTCCGCGCGACCTGCGCGAGGCGGTGACC
Source organism: Dehalococcoidia bacterium (assembly GCA_009379925.1). Classification (GTDB taxonomy): domain Bacteria; phylum Chloroflexota; class Dehalococcoidia; order UBA2979; family UBA2979; genus WHSU01. The sequence continues at coordinate 32,991 of WHSU01000032.1, forward strand.
GCCGGCATCCGCAAGGTGAACATCAGCAGCGAGGTGCATGCGGCCTTCACGCGCGCCATCGGTGAGGCCCGCGGGGGCGACCCGCGTCCGGCGCTGCGGGCCGGACGGGACGCCGTAGCGGTGGTGGCGGCCGACCGCATCGAACTGCTGGGGGCGACTCAGCGGGCGTAGGGCGCGCTCGCGGCCGTCTCCGCCGGGCGGCGGCGCAGGTCGCCGGGCCGTCCTATACTCGATCGGCGATGGTCGACACGACGTTCTCCCCACGCCCCGAGCCAGCCGATGGCTCGGTAGGGCCCGCCACCCGCCGCGTGCCGACCCACCACGGCCTGGAGGACCTGGACCCGTGGGCCGCCGTCGAGCGCCCGGGACTGCGTTCCGTCTGGCCGTGGGGCATCGCCCAGGTGTCCGAAACCATCGAGATCGTCGCGCTTGCTATCCTGATGTTCATCGCCTTCCGCGCCGTGGGCCACACCTACATCGTCTCCGGCGAATCCATGCTGCCCAGCTTCGAGGACGCGGACATGCTGATGGTGAACCGGCTGGCCTACCGCACCTTTGACCTGTCGTGGCTGCCGGCCGCGGGCGTCGACGAATGGCGCCCCTTCGGGACGCCCGAACGAGGCGACGTGGTGGTCTTTGACTACCCGAACGACCCCACGCGCGACTTCATCAAGCGCGTCGTCGGACTGCCCGGCGACATGGTGGAGGTGCGGGGCCAGCACGTCTACGTGAACGGCCTCCCCGTGGAAGAGCCCTACCTGGATACCCCACCCGCGTACGACTACGGTCCGGCGGAGGTGCCCCAGGGGCACGTGTTCGTGTTGGGCGACAACCGCAATAACTCGTTCGACTCCCACAACTGGGGGATGCTGGAGCAATCGCTGATCATCGGGCGCGCCGACCTCCGCTACTGGCCGTTGCAGGGCTTCGGCACCGTGCCGCACTACGCCATCGGCGGCCCCGAGGTGACGGTGGAGCAGTCGGAGAGCCGGGCCAGCGGGCCGGGGGTGCCGGCATCTCCCTAGATCGAGGCTCCGAGCGCTGGCCGGACGACCGCGACCTCGTCGCCGGGGACGGCGGTGCGCACGACCCGGCAGAGGACGAGTGGCCGATCCCGAAGGAGCCAGCGGACCTCGTCGGCCCGTCCCGCGAACCGCCCGACTTCGCCGCGCCGCCACCCGGTGAGCCCGCCGACTTCTGGTCCGGCACGGAGTTCGACGGCGCAAGCGCGGGATTCGATGACGCCGAGACCGCGGCGGAGGCGCCGTCGTCCGGCTGGCTGGAACGCGCTCGGGAGTCGCTCCACCTGGGCGAGAGCGTGCGCATCCTGGCGCTCGCCCTGCTGATGTTCTTCGCGTTCCGCGCGGTCGGACACACCTACGTCGTCTCCGGCGCCTCCATGGAGCCGACGTTCCACGACGCGGAGATGGTGGTCGTGAACCGCCTGGCCTACCGCAGCTTCGACCTCTCCTGGCTACCGGGCGTCGATGTCGACGCGTGGCGTCCGTTCGGCGAGCCGCAACGAGGCGACGTGGTGGTCTTCGAGTTCCCGGACAACCCGGAGCGGGACTTCATCAAGCGCGTGATCGGCGTGCCGGGCGACCGGGTCGAGGTGCGTGACTTGCTGGTCTACGTGAACGGCGCCGCGCTGGACGAGCCCTACATCCAGGACCCGCCGCGCGGCGGGTATCCGGCGACCACCGTCCCCCCGGCCCACGTCTTCGTGCTGGGTGACAACCGCAACAATTCGTCCGACTCGCGGAGCTGGGGCATGCTGCCGCAGTCGTCCATCATCGGCCGCGCCGACGTCCGCTACTGGCCGCTGGACGAGTTGGGCATGGTGGGCCACGCCGAGGCGGAAGGATTCGAGGTGTCGCCATCGCCGTAGACCCTGAGGTCGTCTCTGCACTGGAGGACGCGGGCGCGATCCTTAGCGGGCACTTCCAGCTGAACTCCGGACGGCACTCGGACCGCTACCTGGAGAAGTTCAACCTGCTCCAGTGGCCGCGATATACGGAGTTGGTGTGCCGCAAGATGGCAGACGCCATGCGCCACCTGGAGCCCCAGACGGTCGCCGGTCCGACCACCGGCGGCCTGTTGCTGGCCTACGAACTCGCACGCCAGCTGGGTGTGCGTGGCATCTTCGCCGAACGCGATGAAGGGGGCGGCCGCTCCTTCCAGCGCGACTTCCGCCTGGAACCGGGCGAGCGCGTGCTCGTGGTGGACGACATCCTGACATCGGGCATTTCGCTCAACGACACCATCGAGGCGGTGCGCAGGGTCGGCGGCGAGCCGGTCGGCGTGACCGTGGTGGTCGACCGCTCCGGCGGCAAGGTGGACTTCGGTCTGCCCTTCGTCGCCGCCACCGAGTTCGAGCTACAGACGTACGACCCCGCCGACTGCCCGCTGTGCCGCGAGGGTGTCCCGCTCAAAATCACGTAGGCCCCGCGCTCGCCCACGGTTTGGCACGTGTACCGGCCCTCACGCCCAGCCGCCCCGGAGATTGCCACAGAAGCGCAACGACGGCCCCTACGCGACCGGCGTGCTCGATATGTCTCCAACACTACCCTCGACAGGTCACGCGCCCGCGCGAATTGACGCAGGGTGGACGGAGCCTCGGATGGATCTCGGTGGGGCTATTGTGGCGCTGGTCCTGATCATCGCGATGGTCCTCATGCTCACGTAGCGGGCAGGCAAAACACGATGACGATGCGACAACCCTCCGGCCTCGATGCCCTGCGAAACGACGACTGCGACGCCGTCGTGACGGCCATCGAGGGACTCGCCGGCAGCGGGGCCAAGGTGTCGCGAGCCGAACTCGCGTCCGCGCGGCGCTGCCTCGATGGCGCCGAGCCTTCCCGCCAGCTGGCCCTCACGCGGGACCTGCTGCTCACGGTGGAGACCGCCGGCCTGGAAGCGCTGGCGGAAGACCTGTTGCACCACGACAGCAGTTTCGTCCGTGACGCGGCCGCCCACGCCATTGTGGAACTCGGCTCGGACGCCGTCCCGGTCCTCGAGCGGCTCGCGGAGGATGCCGACCGCGATACCCGCTGGTACGCCTACGAGGCGATCGCGAAGGCGGAACGGCCGGAGTACGTGGACCTGCTCATCGAGGGTCTGCAGGACGACGACTTCTCCATCCGCTGGGTCGCGTCGAACGGGCTCATCGCCATCGGCGCTGGGGCCGTGATCCCGCTCCTGCACGCGCTCGTCGATGAGCACGCGTCGCCGCTGTTCCACAACGCCGCGCGCCGCATCTTCAGCCGCGTCTCCGCCGCGCCCGACCTGGACGCCGACGTACGCGAGTTGGTCGATTCGATGGGCCGCCAGACCACGGTCTACGAGACGAGCCATCGAGCGCGCGACATCCTGCGCCGGCTGGGCGGCGAGCCCTCATAGCGGCCTCGCCGCGCCAGACAGGGCGCCCGCCTCGCCGTTGGCGGGTCACGCCTCAGGGGCTACCCTGAGGGCGGACCGATGTCCTCCCCGCGCGAAAAGCCCGCCCGTGCCCGCTCCCTACATCAGCTACGTCTCCTACGCGCCCGAAGGGCGCCTCCTGCTACGCGCGGCCATCGAGGCGGCGAAGGCGGGTGACCCCCTGGCGCCGGTGACGGTGGCCGTGCCCAGCAACTATGCCGGGCTTTCGCTGCGGCAGGACCTCGCCAGTCAGCCCGCGGGCTCGAACGCGCCTGCCGGGCTGCTCAACGTGCGGTTCATGGTGCTCGCGCGTGTGGCCGAACTGGCTGGCGCGCCTCGGCTGGCCGCGCAGGGCCGCCGGCCGCTGACCACGCCGTTCCGCATGGAGGCCGTCCGTAGCGTGCTGCTCGCCAACCCCGGCCCGTTCGCGGGCCTGGACCCCGAGGGCGCGGGCGCCACCGAGCGCAGCCTGGACCGCACGTTCCGGAACCTCGACCGCTGCACCGACGCCGAACTGGCGACGCTCGAGGCGCAGGGGACGCGCGCGGCGCACGTGGTCACCCTCTATCGGAAGTTCCGCGACGACACTCGGGACTTCTACGACGACCGCGACCTGGCGGAAGCCGCCGCCGACGCGGTGCGAGGGGGCGATGCGGCCCTCACCGACATCGGTCACGTGATCGGCTATCTGCTGCCGGCGCCCGTCCCCGCCGAGCGCGCCTTCCTCGACGCGCTCGCGGAGCGCGGCCGGGCGCGCGTCTTTGCCGGTCTGACAGGCGACGACACGGTCGACAACGCGACGCGACGGTCGTGGGCTGACGTCGCCATCGAGGCGGCGCCGGACATCCGCGAGGTGGGCGGCACCGGCGTCGTGCTGGTCAACGACGCGGAGGAGGAAGTACGCGAAGCGATCCGGGAAGTGGCGGCGCGCGTGGAGCGCGGCCTTCCGCTGCACCGCGTCGCGTTCCTCTACCGGCACGCGAGCCCGTACGCGCTGATCGCGGCGGAACAGCTGGAGGTGGCGGGACTGCCGTGGAACGGCCCGGCCACCCGACGGCTGGCGCAGACGGCCGCCGGGCGCACCCTGCTCGGCTTCCTGGCGCTGCACCCGAGCGACTACCGGCGCGAGGCGGTCTCCACCTGGCTCACCTCGGCGCCGATCCGCGAGCAGGCGGGTGGACGCCTGGTCGATGGCCACCGCTGGGACGGCTTCGCGCGCGAGGCGGGCGTCATCGGCGGCCGGGAGCAATGGCACGACCGCCTGCGTTCCGAGTATGACCGTCGGCAAGAAGAACTGGCGGCGATGGAGGCCACGGACCGGGAGGACGACGCCGGCAGCGAGGCGCGCATCGCCGGCCTGCGGCGCCGCATCGACGACATGGCGGCGATGCGCGAGTTCATCGATGAGCTGTTCCAGCGCAGTGCTCCGGAGGACGCCACCTCCTGGCTCGCGTTCGCCAACTGGGGCAAGGGTCTCCTCGCTCGATACGTCGGGCACGAGCCCGGCGGGGCGCCCGAGGAGGAGGTTGAGGCCCACCGCGCGATCGTGGAGGCGCTGGAGGAACTCGGCAACCTGGATGACTTCCAGACGCCACCGTCGCTGGCCGCCTTCACCGCAGCGATCGAACGCGCCCTGGACCGCCCGGCCAAGCGCGTGGGCCGCTTCGGCCACGGCGTCTTCCTCGGGCGCCTCTCCGACGCGGCCGGGGCCGACTTCGACCTCGTGGTCGTGCTGGGCATGAACGAGGGCGCCATCCCCGCGGCCGGCCGCGAAGATC
>WHSU01000052.1 GCA_009379925.1 Dehalococcoidia bacterium
CTGCGCGTTGTGCGTGCGGGCGTCGCCGCCGAAGAGGGAGATCGCCGGTGAGACGTTGACGTTGCCGTTGCCCTGCTTCTGCGTGACATCGGCCTCGTTCGCCTGCGTCCCAACCGACTGCTCCTGCGCGACGGACTGGCCACCGCCATCGCCGGCCTTGCCGTCGTGCGAGGAGCGCCCATCCTTGCGCTCCGCCTTCTCGTGTCGCTTGCGGTCCTTCGAGGCGTCGTGGCCGTCCTTCACCCGCTGCTCCTGCAGCGCGATCTGCGCCTGGTCCACCTCGTTCGACTGCTCCACCTTCGCGTCCGCCTCGTTGGCGTTGCCCTGCGCGTTGTACGTGCGGGCGTCGCCGCCGAGGAGGGAGATCGCCGGTGAGACGTTGACGTTGCCGTTGCCCTGCTTCTGCGTGACATCGGCCTGGTTCGCCTGCTGGTCCACCGACTGCTCCTGCGCGGCCTCTTGCTGCGGGTCGCCGCAGCCGGCCCCACCGTCGGCCGAAGCGACCGAGGGGAACAGGGCGCTCGCGGCCAGGATGCCGCCGAGCACCGCGGCCACCGCCGCGCGTGCCCCGATCATGGTCCTGATGAATTTCAACGTAGCCTCCAGCACACCGCCACCCGGGCGGTGTTGATTCGTCGTCTCATACCGATGAGAAGGGCGGGCCACCATCCGCCGGTCGTGCGGCGGCGGCCTGCTGGAGGCTTAGCCGGGCGGCACCAGGGGCGCCCAGCTCCAAGACGGGGCGCTGAGGACAGCCGAGCGCACGCGCCGCCAGTAGAGGAGCGCGAGACCCAGCATGAGCGCGGAGGGGATAGCGGCGGTCAACCCGGATCCGCTCGCACCACCGCCAATCGAGCCGCCGCCGGCCGATGTTGCCGGCATCGCAACGGTTGGCGCCGTCGACGCGGTCGGTCGCGACGGCGAGTCCGCTGCGCCATCGCGCGGATCAGCGGGCAACGGGATCTCGATGCCCCCTGGCACTGTCAGGACCGGAGGCCCGGCAACACCCCCGGGCGACGCCACCGGTGCAGACGCCCCCGCCGGAGCGGGCGCGTCCGGCGGCTGCCTCAACGGCGTCGGTCCGTCCGCGACCGGTACGGGAGCCGGAGACGCGAGGGCGGGCGGCGCGGTCACGCCGCCGGTGGGCGCGAGGGATGACGGGGCATCGAACTCCGGTGGGACCGCGGTGGGCGCATCGATGGCCGGCGTCAGGGCTGGCATCACCGCCGGCGGTGACAGCGCCGGCGGGATTGCGGGAGCGATGACATCGACGACAGGCGCCGCAGGCTCCAGCATGGGCTCGAGCGCGCCTACCACGGGCGCAACCGCGCCCACGATGAGCGGGTCGGTAGTCTCAAGGACGGGCGCTGCCACGTCCTCAAGGTGCGCCACAGCAGGATCGAGCACCGGCGTCACGACGCCATCGACGACCGGCGCGACCCTCTCGACCAGCGGGACAATCGCTGCGTCGACGACCGGCTCTGCCGTCTCGAGGATCGGCGCAACCGCTGCGTCGACCACCGGCTCTGCGCACGCTAGCACGGGCGCCACGGCCTCATCGATGACCGGCGCGACCGTCTCCACCAGCGGGACGACGGCTGTATCGATGACGGGCTCGGCCGTCTCGAGGATCGGCGCAACCGCCGCGTCGACGACCGGCTCTGCGGACGCCATCACGGGCGCCACGGCCTCATCGATGACCGCCGCAACCGGCTCCACCAGCGGGGCGACGGCTGTATCGACGGTATCGACGACCGGCGCCACCGACGCGACCACCGGGGCGACGCCTTCATCGATCACCGGTTCGAGCACATCGGTTGCGGGCGCGACAAGGCTCTCGACGACCGGTGATGCCGCTGTGGTGATCGGCGTGACGGCCTCGCCCAGCGCTGGTTCGAGGGCTTCAGTCGCGGGAGCGGCAAGGCCCTCGACGACCGGCGCAGCGTCCTCAACCACCGGCGCGATAGCACGCTCGATGGTCGGCGCGGCCGCTTCCAGTACGGGCGTCGCGGCTTCGGCAAGCACCGGGGCTACGTCATCGGACGCCTTCGCCACCGTCCCACCGGCCACCTCGAGCACGGGCTCGAGCGCCTTCGTCGACTGCGCCCTGTCGCCTCGCGCCCCCTCACGGGACTCCGCCGCTGCTACCTCGCCGCTTCCCCCGGCGGGCGGCGGCTGCACCGCCTTCGTCACCTCGCCAAGCGCGCCGGCGGCGGTCTCCAGCGCCGGCGTGACCACCGAGGCGAGACCCTGCTTCGAGTCGGAAGGCGTGTTTGCCGCGGGTAGGTCCGCCGGCTTGTCGGCGGCAGGTTGCGCCCTCGTCGGCCTGTTGGCGGCAGGTTGCGCCTCCGCCGGCGCTGGCTTCTCGCGCTCAGGCTCGAGGACGGGGTCGACAAGCGTCGTGACCGGCGTCGCCGCCCCGAGCAGGCCGCCGAGCAGCCCGGCCTCCGGCTCATCGTCACCGCCGTCCGCGGACGCGGAGAGCGGAGCGGCGACCTGCGCAACGGCAACGAGCAAGAAGGCCACGAGGACACACCGGGCCGCACCCGGCACCCATAAGCGGCTCATATGCCGGAGCCTACAAGCGCGACACCTCGGCACTCATTCCTATAACGTGGCGAATTTCCGGCAGCGATTGCAGATCTCTATCGGCGGGACGCAGGTCCCGCGTTTCCGAGGCACGTCCCCACCTTCCTGACCGCCACCCACCCGGCCCTCGGTGCGCCCTCAGTGCTACCGTCACGCCGAAACCCCGCCCTGGAAGCCACGAGGGGAGCCCCCACCATGGACACACGCGCGCTGCTGACCGATGCGCTGAGCCGCGGCCACGGCGTGCTGCGCCGTTGTCTCTCCGAACTCACCGACGAGGAGCTGGGCTACCGGCCGGCGCCGAACGCCAACCCCATCGAGTGGCTCGGGTGGCACATCGCGCGTGTCGAGGACCGGCACGTGTCGGACCTCTTGGGGACCGACCAGATATGGACTGCCGGCGGCTGGGCCGAGCGCTTCGACATGCCCGCCGACCCGGATGACGTCGGCACCCGCCACACCAACGAGCAGCGCGACGCCGTCCACGTGCCCGACGTCGCCGCGCTGCGCGAGTACCTGGATGCGGTTGCGACGCGCACGGACGAGTACATGGCCGCCCTCGATGACGTCGCGCTCGACCGGGTGCTGGACGAGCCGCAATACACCCCGTTGCCCACGGTCGGCGTCCGCCTCGTGAGCCTCGTCCACCACGTGGCGCACCACGCGGGACAGGCCGACTACCTGCGCGGCCTGGCGAGGGGCGAGCCCGCCGGGACCTGAGGTCGCCGCGCGCCCCCTCCCCGGCGCGCTTCTGATCGCGTTCTTACGTTCGCGCGGGAACCGGACGGGCGTCTTGGACGTTCTGAGGCTAACGACGTACTGTGCGGCTGCCATGGGGGGAAATGTCATGCGTCCGTCTTCTACGCTCCGATTCGCACTTCTGTCCGTCCCGATACTCGCCGCCGCGGTCGCCTTGCTGGCGCTCGTCTCCACCATCGAGGCCGCCACGCCACAGGACGTCGACATCACCCCGTCCACCGGACCGGCGGCCGGCGGCACCTCCGTCGAGATCACCGGCACCGGCTTCCTGGCGGGGCCATCGCTGGCGGTCACCTTCAATGGCGTGCCCGCGACGGATGTCCAGCGGCAAAGCGACACCCGCATCCTCGCCGTGACGCCACCCGGCGCCGCCGGTGAGGCGACGGTCAAGGTGACCAACGGCGATGGCCTGGCTACCAGCGTCAGCAACGGCTTCACCTACCTCGGCGCCGCACCCACCGTCACCGATGTCGACCCAGACAGCGGGCCCACCACCGGCGGTACCTCCGTCGAGATCACGGGCACCGGATTCAAGTCCGGCGCGGCGGTGCGCTTCGGCGGCACGGCCGCTACGAACGTGAACATCGTCAGTTTGACGCGCATCACCGCCAGGACTCCCGCACACGCCGTCGGCGAGGTCGACGTCGTCGTCACCAACACCGACACCCAGTCAGGTTCGCGCTCGGACGCCTTCACCTACGAGCCGGCGGCGGCGCCGGCCGTGACCAGCGTCAGCCCCGACCGGGGAAGCACCGGTGGAGGCACGATCGTCACCATCCGCGGCACCGGGTTCGCTTCGGGCGCGACGGTCCGCTTCGGCAACAACGCCGCCACCAACGTCGATGTGGAGAGCGCGACGCGCATCATCGCCGTCACTCCCTCCCGAGGCAGCACCGGCGCGGTCGATGTCCGTGTGACCAATTCGGACGGGCAGAACGGTCAGCGAAACAACGCCTTCACCTACATCACCGCGCCCGCACCGGTGATCAACAGTCTCTCGCCGGACGAGGGGCCACGCCTCGGCGGTCAGGTCGTGACCATCACCGGCTCGAACTTCCTCTCGGGCGCCGTGGTCGCCTTTGGCGGCGCCAACGCGACCACCGTCAACGTCCGTAGCGCCTCGCGCATCGAGGTGGTCGTGCCCTCTCGCTCCAGGACCGGCGACGTCTCGGTGCGCGTCACCAACCCGGACGGGAAGAGCCACCAGCGCTCCAACTTCTACACCTACCTCGGCGCGCCCGGCATCGACTCGGTCTCCCCCGCCATCGGCACCACCGGCGGTGACACGTTGGTCACGATCCGGGGCACGAACTTCTCGGAGGGCATGACCGTCCGCTTCGGCGGCACCCGTGGCACCGATGTGGACGTGGTCAACCGGACCACCCTCACCGTGCGGACGCCCGAGCACAACGCCGGCCGCGTGGACGTGCGCATCGAGTCCAGCGCCGGTGAGCGCGCGACGCGCTCGAACGGCTACACGTACCGAGTGCCCGCCACCATCACGGGGCTGTCGCCGACCTCCGGTCCCATGAGCGGTGGCACCATGGTGACCATCACCGGCGCCGGCTTCGACTCCGGCTCCACCGTCACCGTCGGCGGGGTGCGCGCCACCCAGGTCGATGTGGTGAGCAGCAGCCGCATCACCGCGCGTACGCCCGGACGCCCCACCGGACCTGCCCTCGTCGAGGTGCGGACGTCGGATGGCGTGCTCGCCTCGGGCACGCGCTACTTCGTGTACGACCCCGCGCCCCCGCCCGGCCAGGTCACGGGCGGCGCAATCCCGCGCTCGGGCGCCGGCCTGTTCGTCTTCAGTGGCGGCAGTAACAACCAGCTGGTCGCCGCCGCGGTGTCGGCCGGATGCCCGCAGTCCCGCGTCAGCTTCTTCGCCACCGCGGGCGGGCGGTTCGTCACCTACCTCCCGGACGCCCCGGCCTTCGTCAACGCCGCGTGGAATAGCCACTTCTCTGGCGGTATCCCGCCCAGCACGCCGCTCATCGCGGCCTGCCGGTAGCCGCGGCGGCGCTCGAAGCGCCTCGATAGCAGCCCACGGACGACGCCCGCATGGTGTACGCGGGCGTCGTGGCGTCCGGGCTGGTGCGCCCAACGCGGACGCCGCCGGTGTACGATTCCGCACGCAGCGGCGGCCGTTCAGAAGGGTGGGTGCTCGCGTGAACCTGCGACCGACGACCACCGCGGGCTGGCTCCGCCTGATCCTCTCCGCCGTCGCGCTGCTCTTGCTCATCATCTTCATCGTGCAGAACTCGCGGACGGTCGAAGTCAGCTTCATCATCGCCTCGGTGGAGACGCGGCTCGTCTGGGCGCTACTGTTCGCGGCGGTGCTCGGCCTCGCCATCGGGCTGCTGTGGCCCAACCTCCGGCGCCGCCGCGAGTAGCGGCAGGCCCCCGGCCGCGCGCACGACCCGGGTTTGGCCTAGCGCCCTCGGAGGTGCGGGTCGAAGATGTCGCGCAGCGAGTCACCCAGCAGGTTGAACGCCAGCACGACGAGCGTGATCGCGACCCCAGGGAAGACCGCCAGCCACCACGCCACTTCCATCACGTAGAGCGCCTCGCCGGACAGCATCTGGCCCCACGTCGGCGTGTCGGGCGACGGCCCGAGGCCCAGGAAACTGAGGCCCGACTCGATCAGGATCGCCGCGCCCAGCCGGGCGGTGGCCAGCACCAGGATGATGGCCATCACGTTCGGCAGCACGTGACGCAGCATGATCCGGGTCTGTCCGGCGCCCAGCGACTGCGCCGCCTCGATGTACACGTTCTGCTTGATCGACATCACCGGACCGCGCACCACGCGAGACAGCGAGGGTGCCGTCACGATGCCGATGGCGATCGCCACGTTCTTGATCGACGGCCCCACGAGCCCCACGAGCGCGATCGCGAAGATCAGTCCCGGAAACGAGAGCATCGCGTCCACGAACCGCTGGATGATCATGTCCGTGCGCCCGCCGATGTAGGCCGACGCGATGCCCACCAGCGACCCCACCGTCGTCCCGAGCAGCACCGCGGTCAGCGAGATGGTCAGCGAGAGCCGGGACCCGTAGACCACCCGGCTGAAGATGTCCCGGCCGTACTGATCCGTCCCGAAGAAGTGCGCGCTGCTCGGCGACGCGAACGTCTCCAGCCCGAACTCACGAGGGTCGTGCGTCGCGAACACGGGCGCCAGCAGCGCCATCGTCACGAACCCCAGCAGGAAGAGCGCCGACACTGCACCCAGCGGCTTCCGACGCGCGAAACGCACCAGCGACCGGCCCAGCCCGGAGGGGCTGGCGAACGGCGAGCGGGTGGGGATCGGAAGCGCCTTGGTGCCGGCGGCCATGTCGCAAGCCTCTCTCGCCTCGCGGCGGCTACGAGTAGCGGATCCGCGGGTCGAGCACGCTGTAGAGCAAGTCCACGCCCAGGTTCATCAAGACATAAATCGCGGCGAAGATGAGCACGTACGCCTGGATCAGCGGGTAATCCCGACGGAACACGCCCTGCAGCATGCTCGTGCCCATCCCCGGCAACGCGAACACCTGCTCCGCGATCACCGACCCGCCCAGGAGCACCGACAACTGCAGGCCAAGGATGGTGATGACCGGGATCAGCGCGTTCCGCAAGCCGTGCTTGCCCACGACGATGCGCTCGGCGAGCCCCTTCGCCCTGGCCGTGCGCACGTAGTCAGCACGCAGCACCTCGAGCATGGTGGAGCGGGTGAGGCGCAGCACCAGCGCCATCGTGCTCGCGCCCACGACGAACGCGGGGAACATCATCCGGTAGAGGTTCCCCAGCGGGTCGTCCCAGACGTGCTCGAACCCGGCCGTCGGCGGCTTCCACCCCCACCAGATCGAGGGGAACGTGATCATCAGGATGCCCAGCCAGAACGCCGGGATCGCCAGGAACAGGATCGCCCCGAAACGGAGCAACTGGTCCGTCCACCCGTCCTGCTTGACCGCCGAGATCACCCCGAGCGGGATCCCGAGCGCTGCCGAGTAGGCGATAGAGAGCACCGCCAGTTCGAACGTCACCGGGAACTTCTCTCGGACCACCTCCACCACCGGGCGGCGCTCCCAGAACGACTCCCCGAAGTCGCCCCTCAGGGCGTCGCCCACCCAGTCCACGTACTGCACCATCAGGGGGCGCGTCAGCCCGTGCTCTTCGCGGAACTGCTGCAACTCCTCCGGCGTCGCGTCCGGCCCGAGGCGCAGCACGGCGACGTCACCGGGGATGACGCGCACAAGCAGAAAGACCCCCAGGGTGACGATGACCAGGACGGGGATCGCGAGCACCAGCCGCTCGATCAGGTACTTGCGCAACAGCCCCTCCGGTCGGTCCCCGCTGCAAGCCCGAGCCCGCCGCGGGGCCACGACCCCGTCAGCATCGTTGCCCTGGGCGCCCCTGATATCACATGCGCAGCGTGCCTGGCAAGCCACGATTCAGGAACACAGCAGATGTCTGCAAGAATACTGACCGTATCCGCCCGCCGCCTAGCCAGCCGCCGAGCCGGCCCCTACCTCGATGGGTAGCGAGGTGATCTGCCGCATCATCCAATTGCGCGCTCGCGGCGGTGTCCGCGGCGCCTCGGGCGCCGCCCGAAGCACGGGAAACGCCGCCAGCAGCTCGCGCAGCGCCACGGCGATCTCGAGCCGGCCCAGCCCGGCGCCGGCGCAGTGATGAGTGCCGAGGCCGAACGCCAGGTGCGGAGGCCCGTCGCGCCGCACGTCGAACCGGTCCGGCTCCACGAACACCGCCGGGTCGCGGTGCGCGGCGGCCACCACCACCAGGACCTCGTCGCCCGCCCGCATCGACGTCTCCGCGAAGTCGACGTCGGCCGTCGCCCAGCGCCCCAGCACCGCCGTCGGTGCGTCGTACCGTAGGACCTCCTCGACCGCGCCTTCGAGCAACTCCGGATGCGCGCGCAGCGCCGCCTCCTCCTCCGGGTGCCGCAGCAGCGCGAGCGCCCCGTTGGCGATCGCACCGGCGACGGACCCGTTCCCCGATAGGCCGAGGTCCACCACCACCCCGAGGCGCTCCTCGTCGCTCAGGTCGCCGCCGGCCGTCAACAGCTGGAGCGCCGGCGCGTCCCCGCGGTCGGCGTCCGCCCCCCGGGCGTCGAGGTACGCGCGGAGCGACGCCAGCGCCTCGGCGCCCGCCTCCCGCTCCGCAGCCGGCGCGTCCGGGGCCGTCTCCAGGCGGCGGACCGCCGTCGCCCATCGATGTACGGCCTCCTGCTCGTCGGGGTCGTGGACCCCCAGGTGGTCCCACGCGACAGACCGGGCCAGCGGCACGGCGAAGTCCGTGACGATGTCGAAGGACGGCGTGGCGGTGCGACGCTCGAGCAGCGCGCGCGCCCGCTCGGTGATGCGGCCGGCGCGGCTTCGCAACACAGCCCGCGTGAAGTGCGGATTGGCGGCGGTGCGCAGCCTCGAATGGTCGGGCCGGTCGGAGCTGTTCATGCGGGCCACTCCGCTCAACCCGGACCGCTGCGCCTGCAACGCGAAGTGCCCGGCCAGGGCGTTTCGCGCGCGGGACGGGTCGGCCGTGAACCGCGCGTCGTCCCGCAGCACCTGGGACGCCAGGTCGTACGAGGTGACGACCCACGAGTCCAGTTCGGCGCTCCGATACAGCGGCGCGGCTTCGCGCAACCGGGCGAGCGCCGGGTATGGATCCTCGATGAAGGACGGCCGGAGGGGGTTGAAGAACGCCAGGTGGACCTCACCCTGAACGATTCCTGACACGTCACTTGCAAAGGTGCCAGTGATCGTTATAGTACCTGAACCGTCAGGTGCGTCGAGGTTCCGGATGCTGACCGAATCCGTCGTTCGCCTGCCGGCTGACAAGGGCGAGCGTCGGCAGCCTCCGCTGTCGATGCTTTGACGCTCACGGAGGGGCTGATCCTATGGCAGACGAGCAGAAGAACTACTGGGCACGGCGGCACGTGGGCAGGCGCTCGTTCCTGCACGGCGCCTCCGTCGGTGCCCTCGGCCTCAGTGCAGCCGCCCTCATCGGCTGCGGCGACGAAGACGATCCGGACACCGGAGGCACCCCCGGCGGTGGAGGGGCGACCTCGACGGGGACGCCGGCCACGGGCGGCACGCCCGCGGGCGGCGACGACCTCGCCTCACGATTCTCCGCCGAGTTCTGGCGGGTCGACCCGGCCAACGCCAGGCCCGGCGAGACGCTGGTCATCGACCACAGCGACGAGGCGCTCACGCTGGACAACCACCGCGAGGAGACGCCCGGCTCCATCCACGCCACGCAGCCCACCCACGACCAGCTGTTCCAGCGTTGGGAGGACTGGGAGCGCTTCGGCGGCAAGGTCTTCGTCGAGCCGCTGCTCGCGGAGTCCTTCGAGCAGGTGGACGACACCACCCTGGTCCTCAACCTCCAGCAGGGCGTCCACTTCCACAACCTGCCCCCGGTCAACGGCCGCGAGTTCGTCGCGGAGGACGTCGTCTACAACCTCGAGCGGATGACGGCCGACGACCCGGAGTTGCGCACGCGTACCGCCTTCGGCGAGTTCGCCTCCATCGAGGCGACCGACGACTACACGGTGCAGATCAAGATGGCGGAGCCGTTCGCTTCGCTCGTCACGAACCTCGGCCACACCTGGAACATCATGGTCTCGCCCGAACTGGGCGAGACCGACGAGATCACGCAGCGCTCCATCGGCACCGGGCCGTTCATCTTCAACGAGTGGCGGCGTGGCATCGAGGTCACGTACGACGCGAACCCCGATTACTGGATCCCGGGCATCCCCTTCGTCGACGGTATCCAGCTGCGCTGGGTCCCGGACTCGGCCGCCCGCACCGCGTCGTTCCGCACGGGCGAGACGGACACCTGGTCTGGCGGCTACTCGTCGACGCCGAAGGATGTGATCGACGCGCTGCACGAGTCGGTGGGCGGAGACGCCGAGGTACGCCGCTTCGAGAGCGAGGCCACCGGTACCACCAAGATCTCCCTGGACACCGCCAACCCACCGTTCGAGGACAAGCGGCTGCGCGACGCCCTGAAGTACGGCATCGACTACAGCCGCATCATCGCCATCTTCGGTGGGCTCGCGAAGCGCACCGGCATGATGAATCTGGAGAACCTGGAGTGGGGCCTCAAGCCCGAGGAACTCCCCGCGGACATCATCACCGAGGGTGACCCGGCTAAGGCGGCGAAACTGCTCCAGGCCGCTGGTTATGGGCCGGACAACCCGCTCAAGGTGAAGAACACCGTCTCCCAGTTCTACTCGGGACCGTCGGTGGCCCAGATCGTCCAGGCGATGGCCGCGCCCCTGAACATCGAGGTCGAGATCCAGGTCATGGAGCTCGGCGACTGGATCACCAACGTCTACCGCGCCGGCCAGCCCTACCAGATGAACTCACACGCCGACTGGACATGGGAAGACCCGGACCGCGGGTTGTACGGCTACTACCACTCGCAGGGCATCCAGAACAACACGCACTACAACAGCCCGGACGTGGACAGCATGCTCGAGGCGCAGCGTGGCGAGTTCGACCTGGAGACACGCCAGCAGATCGTGAAGGACATCCAGCTGCAGGTGATCAACGACACGCCGACGATCTGGCTGGTGGCGCCCGGCGGCATCAACCTGGTCCGCAACCGCATCAAGAACTTCAAGCGCATGATCCACGGCAACAGCAACATCATGCGGCAGTACGCGACGGTCTGGTTCGGAGACCCGACCACCGAGGGCTAAGCCGTTCCCTCAGCGGCTCGCGAGCGCCCGTGCCGGGCCCCCATCCCGGCGCGGGCGTTTCTTTGCTCCTCGGTCGACCGAGAGTCAGAGGTTCAGGTCGCGGCTTGCAGCGTCCGCCGGACGGCCGTCACCAGGTCCCGCACGTTCAGGGGGTCCTCAACCAGCCCCTGCGCCCCCGCGCGCACGGCGTCCTGCGCCGACGCAAAGCGGCCGAGCATGATCACGGGGGACTGCAGCCCGGACTCGCGCAGCCGCGCCAGCGTCTGCCAGCCGCTCGTGTCGGGCAGGTCCACCGCCAGCAAGACCACATCGAAGGGCTCGTGGGACAGCACCCGCAGCGCCGCGTCGCACGTCGTCACCCCGGTGACGTTCGCGTTCAGCGCGCCGAACGCCGCGCTCGCCAGCTCGTGGACCTGGATGTCGTCCTCCACCAGGAGGATCGAGGGTCCCCCGGCCCCGTCGGATGCGGCGCGTGCCGCCTGGCGCTCGCCCGGCTCCGGCCGGTCCACCGGCAGCAGGATCGAGATGCGCTGCCCCATCGAACTCGCCTGCGCCCGGATCGAAGCGCCGAGGGCCGCCAGGCGGCTCTGGAGGATCTCCAGCCCGGCATCCAGGTCCTGCCCGCGACGCCGGCCGTTGTGGTCGACGGCGATCAGCACGTGGGTGGGGTCGCTGCCGCCGTCCTGGTCCTGCCCCACCGGCTCAACGATCAGCGAGATCGCCGGCCGGTACGCCTCCAGCGCCGTGCTCAACTGCGCCGCCACCGCCTCCCGTACCAGGAGCAGCAGGTGGCTCAGCACCTCCTCCAGCATCGTCCGTTCGACGTCCAGCAGGGGCGGGTTCTGATTGACCCGGATATCGAGTTTGACCCGCGGGTCGGTGACCTCGCGTGACAGCGCGAAGGCCCGGTAGGCGACACCCGCCGGGTCGACCCCGCCGCTATCGAAGCCGGGTTCCAGCATCGGCCGCAGTAGCCGCACTGTGTCCCGGCCCCGCACGATCACATCGGAGACCCGCCGCCGGTCGCTTGGCCGCGCCGCAATCACGCGGCCGCCTTCGAAGAGCGCGCCCAGCTGCTCCAGCTGCACCGCCAGGTCGGCCACCAGCGCGCTCGCCGCATGGTCGCGCTGAGCATGGCGCGCCTCGGCGCTGGCTTCGTCGCGCAGCATCAGTTCCTCGCCGACCTCTCGCACCTCCACCAGCAGTGCCCGACGCCCGCCGGACCGCTCGACGCCCGTGGCCGTGATCTCGATGTCGACCAGGTCCCCGGAGCGGTCGACCCAGCGCCAGAGCGCGCCGATCGACTGGTCGAGGTCACGCACCAGCCGCTCTCGCGCGCGGCGGATGATCGGCCGCTCCGCCGGCGCCACGATCTCCTCGATCGTGCTGAACTGCCGCAACTCCTCGTCGGTGTAGCGAAAGATGCGCTGCATCCCGCGGTTGCTCATCAGGATGTGGCCATCCTCGTCGAGCAACACCAGCCCGAAGGCGCGCGTCTCCAGCAGCAGACGCAGCGCCTCCTCGTCGGCGGCCGGCGCCTCCGGCAGCACGGACGGCCACTCCGCGGCGCCCGGCGCCAGCGACCGAATACGGCGCACGAACTCGATGCGGGACAGCGGCTCCGTGAGCACCGCATCCAGGGCGTCCTCGCGCAGAGACTCCGCGCGGGCGGCATCTTCGGCGACGCCGACGATCCGGGTCTGGGGCCGCTCGGTGCGGATCAACCGGGAGAGGTGCATCCGGCATGGCCACGTGCGCAACACCACGATGTCGGGAGCGTGTGCCGCCAGGTCACCGGCGAGGCCTTCGGGCGTGCTCAGCCTGACCTCGTGACCGTCGTCCACCATCCACGTCAGGAAGTCGGGACTGCTCCGAGCGCAGACGAGAACGTTCATCCCGCTCGCCCCCCTGCGGGCGTCTCACGCCATGCGTCCCGCGTCGCCCCTCCGGCGCCGCGCGGCGGCGTCACCGGACATCCTACCGGATGAGGTACCCTACACCACTGACCGTGATGATGGCGCCCTCCGCCTCGGTGCCGCGGAGTTTCGAGCGCAACCGGGAGATCTGCGCCTCCACCACGTTGCGCGAACTCGACGGGCCCGGGCCCCACACGTCCTTCAGCAACGTGTCGACCTTCACCACCTCGCCCCGCCGTCCCAGCAGCAGGCTCAGCACTCGGGCCTCCCGCGGCCGGAGCTGGATCGAATCGTGCCCGATGATCAACTCGCGGCTGTCCGGCTTCACCACCATGCCCGCCGGGCCGGCCAGCTCACCCTCGACGCGTACCTGGCTGCCGGCGATCAGCGCCGCCGCTCGACGCGCCAGCTCCGCCGCGCCCAGCGGCCGGATGATGAAGTCGTCCACGTGCAGGTCCTGGCTCGGGTCGGCGCCCTCTGCGTCGTCGCTGACCAGGAGCGTGGGGATCCGGTACCCGGAGTGGCTCCGGTAGCGGGTGGCCATCGCGGAGTCGACGACCATCAGGTCGAACGGCAGCGCCTCCCGCAGCGCCATCAGTAGCTCGACCGAGCTGACCACCGCCAGGTCGTAGCCTCGCGCCTCCAGGGTCTCCGCGGCGGTCTGGCGCTCCTCGGGTGTGCTCAGCCCCACCAGGATTCGAGAGTCGTTACCCACGGGAGACGCCTTTCCGAGGTGCCGGCCCGACCGATCATGAACCCGGACTTGTTCTGATCAGAATCTGACACAACACTTGCCATCGACTGACTCCATAGTGTACACATGACGGGTCCTCACCGCGACACGCTGTCAGGCTCGCGACAGGACTCCCGCGACACCACCGCTGCCCGGGCGGAGACGGAGGTTGACCGATGGCAACTGAGACACGGCCGCAGCAGACGCCCCCCGCCGAAGAGAAGTCGGCGTACGACCTGCTCCTCGAGTTCGGGCGTGACCGCGGCTACAAGCTCGACTGGTTCCAGCAACGCGAGACCTGGGGCGCCGGACACGACTCCGATACCGCCTCAGGCGGCCTCCTCCTCCAGGATGTCGACGCCGGACCGTTCGCGCAGATCCCGGAGTGGTCGGACAACCTCACCGGCCGGCCACGTGGCGCCCTCACCCGGCCCACGGCGCCGAAGGTCGGCAACTACTCCATCCGCACCAAGGCGGACATCTGGCTGAAGAACGGCGCGCAGCTCTACGAAGAGGCCGTGCAGCGCCAGTGGTCCTCCGCCACCGACATCCCCTGGGACGAGATGGAGGAGCTCCCGGACGCCATCGAGCGCGCCGAGTGCCAGCTCGCCACCTTCCTCACGGAAGTCGAGTTCGTAGCCGGCGACGTGCCTGGCAAGTGGATCTCGCAGACCACGCCCGACTACTACGAGCCGCGGATGTTCCTGATCTCCCAGATCATGGACGAGGCGCGCCACCTGGACGTCTTCCGCAAGCGTGCCTTCGCCAACGGCGGTGGCCTGATGGCGCAGGCGAGCACCACCGCCGTCGGTGGTGCACGCATCGACTCCGCCCGCGACTTCACGGAGATGAGCGCCCGCCTGCACATCTCGGGCGAGGGCCTGGTGCTCTCGATCTTCCGCATGGGCGAGCGCATGTCCTACAACGACGCGGAGAAGGCGATCTACCGCCTGGCGGCTTCCGATGAGTCGCGCCACGTCGCCTTCGGCGTCATGCACCTCCAGTACCTGGCGCAGACCGATCCTGGCCGCAAGGACGAGATCCACGAGTACCTCGATGAGATCGAGCTCGGCCTGGTGGCCGGCGCCAGCGGCCAGAACCCGGCGGCGCGCGGCACCGTCTCCAACACCGCGCTGGCGATCCTTCTGGGCGGCGGCGATGACGCCACCTCCATCGAGGAAGGCAACAAGATCGCGCTGGCGGTGCGCCAGCGGCAGATCAAGGAATACGTGCAGCGCGTCAAGGTCGCCGGCTTCGGGGAGCGCTTCGAGAACGGCCGCGCGAACGCCGCCCTCGCGGCGTACGTCGCGGCCTAGCGCGCCTGCCTCTCGACATCTGCAGCACATCGGGCAGTACCGCGCCCGGCACCGCGAGTGGAGTTCTCATTGGTTCAAGCAGACGCCCCGGCGAAGGATGAGGGTGGGCCGCCGCCCGACTTCCAGATGCCCGACCTGAGCTGGATGACCAAGACCATCGGCTGGGGCGTGCGCGCCCGGCCCGAGCCCAACGGCGGCGGCCTCACCATCGACCGCCTCAACGTCGGCGTCTACGCCGAGGTCCCCGAC
>WHSU01000023.1 GCA_009379925.1 Dehalococcoidia bacterium
GGCATCAAGGTGGCCATGATCACCGGTGATGCGGAGCAGGTGGCCAAGGCCGTGGCGGCCGACCTGGGCATCGACGAGGTGTTCGCCGAGGTCCTACCCGAGGACAAGGACAAGGCGGTGACCGAGTTGCAGGCACGTGGGCACACCGTGGCCATGGTCGGCGACGGTGTCAACGACGCGCCGGCGCTGGCTCGCGCGGACGTCGGGATCGCCATCGGAGCTGGCACGGACGTGGCGATAGAGTCCGCCGGCATCGTGCTGGCCTCTGATCTGCGGGAGTTGTCGCGGTGCCAACGCTCTCAAAGGCGAGCTATCGCACGATGCAACAGAACCTGTGGTGGGCAGCGGGATACAACCTGCTTGCCATTCCGCTGGCCGCGGGTGTGCTCGCGTGGGCGAGCTTCGTGCTGCCGATGGCTGTTGGTGCGATCTTGATGAGTTCGTCCACCGTGATCGTGGCGATCAACGCCCAGTTCCTACGCCGCATCGACCTACGTCCTGCCGCCATCTAACCCCCACCGCGTACAGCGAACTCGAGCCCTTCGGCACGCTCGACCGTGCCTACAGCTGTGGCAACAGCCAAGTTCGGTGCCTGGGCGTCAAGACCTCGTCTTGGTCGCGAGCTCTGCGGCACCGGCTGCACTATGAGGGTCTGGGCGCCCGGTCATTTAATGGCGATGGTCCGCCGCCGGCCCCCTTCTGATCCGATCGCCACGCGGCTATGCGTCGCAACTTTCGCATGACCCGCGATTGAGGTGCATGCCCGCCTCTCGGGGCGAGCCGATCGTCGGGCCGCGCTTGCCCGCTGAAGAACGCACAGCCTGGCCGCAAAAGGGATGTTCTGGCTCCCCGCGCTCACGCCGACTGGTCTGATGTCGTCCGACCTCGGCGGAGCGCAGGACTGACGCGAGCGGCGGGCGGTTACTACGACACACCCGGTCTTCCTGCCTGCGGAAGCCAGGGTTCCGCGCCGCAAACCCCTTTCGTTGCCTACGATTCCGGTGCAAGCGCGACGAGGCGGCGCATCGGCTGTCGTAGCGAATATCTGCATGGACAGGCGTGTGATCGGTGACTACCGCCCCGAGCCCGTCCGGCGATCGAGCTGTTCCGAGCCCAGGAGCGACCGGAGCAGCAGCACTGCGCCAATCGCCAGCAGAATGGCCGACCACGCCCACTCGCCCCACTCCTCGACGTCAACGAGGTTGGCCACGAGCGAGGCGGCGCCGATCGCTATGAGGACGAGGCCCCAGAATATCGGCGCGTACCGGGGTCCGAGTCGGAGCGGATCCACGCAGCAGCTGTACACGTAAATCGGCTCCTGCCGGACCCGGGGCTCGTCGCGCTGCGTCTCGTTTCGTTGAGTCATCGCTCAGCTCCTGCCATCGACGGGTCGAGTCTCTCCCGTCGGTGGTTCCGTGCCATCGGCCGGGCGGCGGCTTCTGCGTGGACGGCAGGCTGATACCCAGCGCCCGACCAGTGGCCAGGCAGAACTAGCCACACGGCCGACGGATCTACGGGCGCGCCGTCCGAGACTTGTGATCGCTCGAGTCAGACAGGAGGTCACGCCGCTCGTCACGTACAGCGAAGGGGAATCGCCATGCACCAACCATCGGCATACGGAGCGCTCGGTATCGACGTTGGCGTCGTCGGCCGCTGGAGCCGGCTCGCGCTCGGGATCTTGCTGCTGGCGCCGATCGCAGCGCAGGTCGCCGGCGACCTGGACGGTGATGGGGAGCCGCTCGGCTTCTACTTGCGCGTCACGGCCTACCTGGTCGCGATCGCCGCGGCCTACGTCGTCGCGTACCGGGTGCTCGGGCGCCCGGTGCTCGAACGCGCCCACCCGTGGGTCAATACGGCCATCTTCGTCGGCCCGGCGCTCAGCTCTGCGTGGTGGAACGTGCTGGTTGCGCCGTGGTCGAGCATCGAGCTCCCGGCCGACCTTGTGATGGCGTCCGGCCTTTACATCGGGCTCTCCTTCCTGCTCCAGTGGCGCATCCGGTATGGCGGCTGCGAGGTCGTCTCGCTGCCGATCGTGCTGACCGGCGAGCGCTACCAGACCTACTGCATCCCGATCGTCGCGGCGGACGCCGTGGAGCAGCGCATCGTCGACCACCGCGCAGCGCGTGTCCCGGCGGGGCGTGCGGGCGTGGCGAAGACCGAGTGATACGCAAGCTTCACGCGGACGCACCTCGGCGAGTGCTGGGCGTTCGTTGAGCGATCGCTAGGGGGACGGGCGCGGTACGATGGCGACCGGAGATCGCGCGATGGCGGTGACGACGAGCGGCACACCCCTTGTGAGGCGGCTCGCTGGGGTAGCCCGCCCCAGCGCGCCCGCCGGGCAGCCTCGGGACGTGGATGCGTGGAAGCGCCTGGAGTGGGTGTGCCACGCTGGGGCGTACGCCGCCGTCGTCGCCGCGACGGCGCTGGCGCTCCGCGATCTTGGTCTTGCATCCGAGGGTGGCGTCCTCGCGCTCGTCCTCACCGGCGTGTGGCTCGGCTGGTTCTTCGTCGGTACCGCTGGTGGGCGGTTCTCGAGTCCAAGCAAGTCCACCCGTCTCCGCTACTTCCTGGCCGGCCTGCTGCTGTTCGCCGGGCTGCTGGTGGTCAGCCCGTGGTACTTCATCGTGGCCTGGCCGCTCCTCTGGGAGTCGACGCTTGTGCTCGGCGTGCGGCGCTCGCTCTTGCTGCTCGGTCTCACCGTGCTCGTCGTGGGTGCGCGGGCCGCGGCGTTAGGCGCGGGGGATCGACGCGACTGGTTCCTCGAGGTGGCCCCGCCATTGCTCGCTGGCACCGCGCTCTTTCTCTGGATCCGCGCCATCATCGTGCAGAGTCGCGAGCGCCGCGAACTCATCGACGCGCTCGAGGCGACGCGTCGGGAGCTGGGGGCAAAGGAGCGAGAGGCCGGGATGCTCGAGGAGCGTCAACGGCTCGCCGGGGAGATCCACGACACGCTCGCGCAGGGCTTAGTCAGCGTCGTGACCCATCTCGAGGCGGCAGGCGCGGCGCTCGATGGCGCCGCGCCGCCGCAGGCGGGCCACCACCTCGAACAGGCCGAGCAGGTCGCGCGGCGCAGTCTCGAGGAGGCTCGCCGCGTGGTGTGGGCGCTCCGTCCCAAGGACCTCGAGGGTCAAGGCCTCGCCGAGGCCCTCCGCCGCCTCGCGGCGCAGTCATCACGCGAGTATTCGCTCCCCGTGCGGGTCGAGATCACGGGCGAGGCGCGCGCCCAACCTCCGGAGTTCGAGGTCACGCTGCTCCGCGCCACCCAGGAGGCACTCTCCAATGTCGGCAAGCACGCCGAGGCTCGCGAGGTCACCATCACGGTCTCCTACCTGGATGGGCAGACGATCCTCGACGTGCAGGACGACGGTCGCGGGTTCGATCCTCGCGAGATGCTTGGGCGATCGCCGTCGCCTGACGGTGGCATCGGGCTGCAGGCGATGCGCGAACGGGTGGCCCGGCTCAGCGGCAGCCTGTCGATCGAGACCGAGCCGGGCCGGGGCTCGACGCTCGTCGTCGCACTCCCGCTCGCCGATTCGAGCGGACACAGATGACGGAACCGATCCGCGTCCTGCTCGCCGACGACCACCCCGTGGTGCGCGCGGGCATTCGGGGCATCGTGGACGCCGAGCCGGACCTCGAGGTCGTGGGGGAGGCGACGACCGGGCGAGCGGCCGTCGAGCTGGCCCGCCGGCTGGCCCCCGATGTCGTGCTCATGGACCTGCGCATGCCGGACCTCGACGGCGCGGGGGCGACCGCAGCCATCACCGCGGAGTCAGTGGCTTCGACGCATGTGCTCGTGCTTACCACCTACGACTCGGACGCGGACATCCTCCGCGCCATCGAGGCCGGCGCGACCGGGTACATCCTCAAGGACGCGACACGCGAGCAGCTGGCCGACGCGATTCGCGGCGCCGCGCGCGGCGAGGCGGTACTTGCGCCGACGGTGGCCTCGCGCCTGATCGGTCACGTGCGGACCCCCGCCGACGATCGTCTGAGCGCACGCGAGATCGAGGTGCTCGAGCTGGTGGCCCAGGGGCTCAGCAATCGCGACATCGGGAGCGAGCTGCACGTCAGTCAGGCGACCGTAAAGGCACACCTGACCCACATCTTTGGCAAGCTCGGCACCGACGACCGCACGCGTGCGGTGACCGTCGCTTTGGAGCGCGGCATCATCCGGCTATCGAACTAGCCTCTTCCACGCGTCAGCGAGCTCGCCTGGCACGCATGCCTTCAGCGCACTGCGCCCGCACACCGGCGAGGAACAGCTCGAGCCCGGACTCGAAGCAGGCTTCCGGATCGCACTCCGCGTAGACGGCGGCGGCGGCGTCGATGAGGTGGCCCGGCACGCCCTCGGGCAGCCCGCGCGCCATGCAAAGGAGGCGCTCGCGCTCCGACATGCGCTCCCAGCCGTCGAGCCCCGGCTCGCCCAAACAGGTGACCTCGGCGAGGCCGTAGCCCATAGCGAACGAGAGCAGCGAGCGGATGATCTGGGCCGCCCGCGGCTCGTCGAGCCCGGCCGCGCGCAGCGCCTCGAGGTGCGCGTGCACCGCCTCAAGCGCCGGCCGCGGGAGCACGAAGCGTTGGATGAGGAGCGGAGCGGCGTGGGGGTGCCGGCGGAAGAGGCCGAGCACGCCCCGCGCGAACGAGCGCAGCCCGTCCGCCCAATCCTCGCCTGCGTCGGCCGGCGGCAGTTCGCCCCAGAGGAGCCCCGCGACACCGTCGAGGACCGCGTCCTTACCGTCGACGTGCCGGTAGACCGCCATGGGGTCCACGCCGAGCGCCGTGCCGAGCCGACGCATGCTCAGCGCCTCGAGCCCGTCATCGTCGACGACCGCGAGCGCGGCCTCGAACACGCGCTCGCGGGTCAGCGGCGCGCGCTCGCCCTCGTCTCGGCGCTCCTCGATCGCGGCTTCCGGCATGACGGCTCCAATCCTCGGGTTCGTCTCTGGACAAGTATAGCGTTGACTCCGTCGTCTGTCATCATATAGTCTACGTCGTAGACTGCGTATCGACATAGGAGACGCTCATGGGGACCGAAGACCTCAACACCTCATGCGGGTGCGATGACTCGGAACGGGAGATCCTCGAACGCCTGCACGCGCCGATCCTCCGCATCCTCGCGGACGGCCGGCCGGCGTCCGCCGCGGAGCTGGCCCGAGCGACGGCGCTGGGGGAGGAGCAGGTTGCCGCGATGGTCGGCCGCCTCTCGCTCGCCGAGGTCGACGGCTCCGGCAGGGTGCTCGGACTCGGCCTCTCGTTCATCCCCACGCCGCACCGCGTGTCCATCGAGGGCCGACACGAGCCCCTCTACGCGTGGTGCGCGCCGGACGCGCTGCTGCTGCCCGGGACGGTCGGCCCTGCGGCTCGCATCGCCTCCGCATGTCCGGCGACCGGCGAGCGCGTGACGGTGACGCTCGACGCAACCGGGGTGGCCGAGGTCGAGCCACCGTCGGCCGTGGTCTCGTTCGTGAGGGTGCCCGACCCGGCCGACCGCCGGGCGACCGGCTGCGATCACATGCACTTCTTCGCGTCGGCGGAGGCCGCGGCGGGCTGGCTCGAGGAACACGACGGGTTCGTGTTGCCAGTGGCCGAGGCCGTCCGCGCGCTCCGAGCAATCGCAGAGTCCTGCAATGCCGCCCTGCTGTCGCGGGCGGGAGAGGAGACGACAGAGCATGCCTGACGACGGAAGCGCGACCGGCGTTCTGCCGAGGTCGGACGACCGAACGCGCGCAGCTGATCCGGCGGTCCTGCCCGCCATCGAGGTCAACCGCCTCACGAAGGTCTACGGCTCGGGGACACGCGCCGTCGACGACGTGACGCTCGAGGTGCCGCCAGGACAGGTCTTCGGCCTGCTCGGCCCGAACGGGGCGGGGAAGACCACGATCATCAAGATGCTGGGCGGCCTCGTCACGCCGACGGCGGGCACCATCCGCCTCAACGGCTACGACGTGGCGCGGCGGCGGGCCGCGGCGGCGGGCCGCGGCGGTGCTCCAGCTCGGCGCGGTGCTCGAGGGCAGCCGCAACGTCTACTGGTCGATGTCGGCGTGGCAGAACCTGCTCTACTTCGGGCGGCTGAAGGGCCTGCGCGGGAGCGAGATCAGGCCGCGAGCGGAGTGGCTGCTCACGGAGCTCGGGCTGTGGGACCGCCGCGACGAGGGAGTCGGGGACTTCTCCCGTGGCATGCAGCAGAAGGTCGCCATCGCGGCGGCGCTCATCACCGACCCGGCGATCCTGCTGCTCGACGAGCCGACTATCGGGCTCGATGTGCAGGCGGCGCGCACGGTGAAGGACTGGGTGCTGCGGCTGGCCCGCGACGAGGGCAAGACCGTGGTGCTCACCACCCACCAGCTCGCGATGGCGCAGGAGCTGGCCGACCGCATCGCGGTGATCCGGGAGGGGCGCATCGTTGCCGACCTCCCGACCGCCGAGTTGCTCGCGCAGTTCCGCGAGGACCGCTACCGCATCACCCTCGGCGCGCTGCTCGAGGGCGCAAACCTGCGGCTGCCGGAGGGCGCCGCGGTCACGCACGACAACGGCGTGACCGCGCTGACCGCGCCGGTGGGCAGCCAGCACGAGCTCTACGCCTTGCTCGACGAGCTGCGCCGCAGGGACCTGCCGCTGCTCTCGGTGAGCCAGGTCGAGCCAGACCTCGAGGAGGTGTTCGTGCGCATCGTGGAGGGGGAGCGAGATGGCCGTTAGCCAGACGTTCACCCGGCCGGCGGTCCGCTCGGAGGTGAACCTCGGCCTCCCCGCGGTGGGGCGCATGGTCGCCGGGGAGACGGCGAAGCACCTCTCCGTGCTCTGGCGCCGGCGCGCCACGTTCGCCATCGAACTCGCGGTGATGGCGGTGTTCTACCTGGTCGTCCAGTGGGTGATCGGCGGCGGCCGTTTCGTCGACGAGCTGCTGCCCGCGACCATGCTCGGCTTCTACTTCTACGTCGTCGCCTACCTGCTGCTCGTGAAGGTGGTGACCGGGCTGCTCGAGGAGATGAACACGGGGACGCTCGAGCAGATCCACCTGAGCCCGCTGCCGCCCTGGCTGCTCTCGGTGGGGCTGCTCGTCGCCGTGCTGATCGAGGGCGTGCTCGTGGCGACGGCGCTGAGTGCCGTGCTGGTCGTCGCCCTCGATGTCGACTTCGCCGGGCTGACGTGGGACGCTCTGGTGCCGGCGGCGCTGACGTTCCTCAACGTGGCGGGCTTCGCGATGCTCGTCGGGGGCGTGGCACTCACGGTGGCCTCGATCGGCGCCATCAACCATGTGCTCTACGGCATCATCGGGATGCTCAACGGCGCCTACGTCCCCGTCTTCGCCTACCCGGAGTGGCTGCAGGTCGTGGCGAAGTTGCTCCCCTCCACGCTGGGCATCGACGCCATGCGCCGCATCCTCATCGACGACGCCACGCTCGCGAGCATCTGGTCCGACGGCAGCCTGCCGTGGCTGCTCGTGCACACCGCCGTGATGCTGCTCGCGGGATGGACTGTCTACCAGTGGCAGGTCCGACGCGGCCTGCGCGACGGAAGGCTGGGACCGAAGTGAGCCACTACGCGACGACGACCCCCGCCGGCACGGGGAGCCTGGGCACCGGCGCCGCGCTCCGCGCCGTCGGCAACGAGGTGTACAAGGGGCTGCTCGCCGGCTGGAGCGAGCGCACGCAGATCCTGATCGAGATGCCGCTCTTCGTAATCTCGGCGCTGCTCATCGCCGCCATCGTCGGGCGCGGTGAGGAGATCGCGACGGGGCAGGTCGACTGGTCGCTGGCCCCTCGCGACGCCACGTGGTTCTTCCTCGGCTTCGCCGCCTTCTCCTTCTACTACCTGCAGACGGCAAAGCTCTTCTGGCGACTGCTGGGGGAGATCCAGACGGGCACGCTGGAGCAGGTCTACCTCAGCCCGCTGCCGCCGTGGCTGATCGCGATCGCCGGCCGCACGGCCTCCGCGGTGCTCGAGACCGCGTTCGTGGTCGCCGCGATCACCGTCGCGCTCTGGGCTGTCGTCGGGCTCGAGGTGCAATGGAACGCCTGGGTGCTCGTGCCCCTGCTCTTCATCGTGGCCGGCGGCACCGGGTACTCGCTGATCATCGGCGGGCTCGCGCTCGTCTGGAAACGCATCGCGCTGATCCCGGACGCCGTCGCCGCGCTGCTGATGGTGTTCGGCGGGCTCTTCATCCCGCTCGCGGACCTGCCGGACGCGGCGGCCGCTCTCGCCCGCCTCGTGCCGCTCACCCACGCTGCCGAGGCGCTGCGCTACACGCTGCTCGACGGCCGCTCGGTCACCTCGATCGGCAGCGACGGCGGCCTCGCATGGCTCTTCGGGACGACGGCAGCGTGGCTCCTCGCTGGCATCGTGGTCTTCACACTCGGCGAGCGCGCCGCGAAGCGCCGCGGCAGCCTCACCAGGTACTAGGCATCGGGGCCGCCGTCTCACGCTGCCGAGACATGCTGGAAGCCCGATTCACGGCGAGGATCCCACGATGAGGATGTCGACGATCCCGGCGTTGCCCGTGCAGCACATCGGCACCGCCGTTGCGTTCTACCGCGACCGATTGGGCTTCGCCGACGGGTACCAGGACGACGGCTTCGCGATCCTCACACGCGACGATGTGGTGGTTCACCTCTGGGCGGCGTCGGACGACGGCTGGCAGCATCGCTCGACGGCAGGGCCCGTAGTGAGCGGCGCGGAGAGCTTCCTGGCCGGCACCGCGAGCTGCCGAATCGAGGTGGAAGGGATCGACGACCTGTTCGAGGAGTACCGGGCGAGCGGTGTCCTCTACGCCCGTGCGCCGCTCGTATCGTCGCGAGCCAGGCTCCCAGCGTGGTCCCCGTCGGGAGGTCGCCCGCGACGGAGGTGATGCCAGCGGTGGCCAGGTCCAGGTAGACGATGCCTCGTCGCCGGCGCCGACGGGCACCGGCAGAGGTGACCTGGCGGCGCATCCTCCAGCAGGAGTGCCTCCTCCGAGGGCGAGTAACCGCGAAACGATGCCACCGCAGCGCCCCCTATACCACGCCGCGCTCCTGGAGCCGCGCGAGCTCGTCCGAAGTCACGCCAAGCTCGTTGATGAAAACGGCTGCGTTGTGCTCTCCGAGTGCGGGGGCGGGCGTACGGAACTCGATCGGCGTCTGGCCCATGCGGTAACCGGCCCGAGGGTATCGGACGAGCTCGGGGTGGCCGGCGACGGAGGCGGTAACCCAGAAGTCTCGGTCCGCCCAATGAGGGTCGTCCAGGTTCTCCTCAGGGAGGCGGACGGGGCCCCAAGGCATGCCAATTTCTTGGCCGCGTCGGTAGACCTCCTCCATCGGCCGGTTCCCGACGAAGCCGGCGACAGTGTCCGCGAAATGCTTGCGCAGCTCGCCGCCTTCGGCCGGGCGGATGTGCAGGAGTTGCTCATACTTGGGGTCGTGAAGGTCAGCGGCGGCGTCGTACTCGTCCATCCAGGCGAGCAAGCCCTGCAGCGCCTTCTTTGCGCGCGGCACACCCCCGCCGAAGAGCACGGCATACTTGCCGTCCGCGCATAGCAACTGCCACCGCTCGGCGGTGCCGGCGTGGCGGCCGGTCTGGCGTTCCGGGTTGCGTCCCAGGTACTCCCAGTTCATGTACGCGCCCTCGGTGGTGGAGCTGATCGCCTCGTGCATCGAGACGTCGACCAGCTGCCCCAGTCCCAGCTGGACGCGCTGCCAAAGCGCGGCGAGGATGCCTACCACCGCGTACTCACCAGCGATGTACCTCGAATGCTCGCCTTCTGGGCGCACTGGCGGTAGCGAGTGGTCGTCATAGCCGCACATCATGACGATACCGCCCAGCGCCATGCTTATGAGGTCGCTCGTCGGCCGGTGCCGCCAAGGGCCGGTACGACCGAACGGGGTGATCGAGCACCAGATGAGATGTTCCGCCTCGCTGAACGCATCGTAGCCTAGGCCGAAGCCGTCGAGTACCTCGAGACCCGCGCCGTCGATCACAATGTCGGTTTGCGCGACCAACCTCCGCCAGAGGTCCTGCCCGTCCGGCTGGGAGAGGTCGAGCGTGACTCCGCGCTTGTTGGTGTTCAAGTAGGCGTAGTGCAGGCTACCTTCGCGTGTGGGGAGGTCTTCCACGAACGGGCCGGTGCGCCGGCTGCGGGCTCCGGCCGGCGGCTCGACGAGGATCAAATCCGCGCCGGCGTCGGCCAGCAGCTTGCCGGCGACCTCACCCAGGTCGCCCACTTCCAGGATGCGCAGCCCTTGCATTGGTCCCGTCACTAGATCGCCGCCTCCGCCGTCATCTCCGCTATCTCGCGCTCGTCGTAGCCGAGCAGGTCGCGCAGCACCGTGCGCGTGTCCTCGCCGAGTACCGGCGCGCCGCGGTCTATGCGCCAGCGTGCGCGAGAGAAATGCATCGGCAGGCCCTCGAACCGGTGCATGCCCAGCTCCGGGTGCTCCGCGGTCGGATAGAAGCCGCGCGCCGCCAGTTGTGGATCGTGCTCCATGCGGTCCTCGATGGTCTGGCACGCCCCGGCGGGCACGCCGCGTTCGGACAGCGCCGCCGCGAGCGAGTCAGCGTCGAAGCGCGCCGTGAGGCGGCCGAGCGCCGCGTCGAGCGCCTCGCGTGCCTGGAAGCGCACCTCGTTCGAGGCGAACCGCGGTTCGGTGGCGAGCTCCGGGCGCTCCAGGACCTCGCAGAGCACGGCCCAGTGTTCGTCCGTCTCCGTGGCGATCGCGATCCAGCGATCCTCGTCGGCTGTGGGGTAGATGCCGTGGGGGGCGACGGCCGGCCAGCGAGAGCCATTGCCGATGCGCTCGTAGTGACGGCCGTTCACCTGGAAGTCCAGCATCGGCACGCCAGCCAGCACCATACCGGTCTCTACCTGGGCCATGTCGAGGTGCTGGCCCTCGCCGGTCTGGCGGCGGTGCCATAGCGCCATCATCGCGCCGATCGCGGCGTAGAAACCCGCTGTGTGGTCTAGGTAGGAGTAGCCCCATCCGGCGGGCGGTTGGTCCTCTAGACCAGAGACTGCGGTCATCCCGGAAACGCCCTGCGCCGTGGGGCCCCACGTGGCGTAGTCGGCGTCGCGACCCTCGTGGCCGAAGCCGGAGAGCGAGACGTAAATGATGTCCTCGCGCAGCTCCTTCAGTCGCTGGTACGGGAAGCCCATGCGGGCGAAGGCCCCAGAGCTGTAGTTCTCGATGACAATGTCGCTCTTCGCAATCAGGCGCTCCACCACTTCCCGCCCCTTCGGATGGTGGATGTTGGCGGTGATCCCCTGCTTGTTGCGGTGGAAATTGTTATGCAACCCCGCCGAGCCGCGCACGGCGTCCAGGTAGGACTCGTTCTCGACCTTGATCACCTCGGCGCCAAGGTCCGCGAAGATCCGTGTGGCCTGCGGTCCGGCGATGATCCACGTGAAGTCGCACACGCGGACACCCTCCAGGGGGAGCGGTGCAGCCGGCTTGTCACTCGTCATCCTCACTTGCCCACTTCCGTGCAGAATCAGCGTCCGTGCAGTTCAACGTGTCCGCCCTACGTCAGTCGGTACGACAGCCGATCTGTCCGTCAGCCGTCCTAGTTGCCGCTGGCACCCCGCAGGCGCGGGTCGAGTACGTCACGCATCGCATCGCCGAACATGTTCACGCCGAAGACCACCAGGCTAAGCACCAGGGCCGGTCCGACGAACATATGGGGCGCTGCGTACATGTAGTTGCGGCCGTCGCTGGCCAGCATGCCGCCCCACGACGGCTCCGGCGGAGGCACGCCGTACCCGAGAAAGCTCAGGGATGCCTCCGCCAGGATGAACTGCCCGAAGCCGAGCGACGCCACGATGATGATCGGCGCGGCGATGTTCGGCAGCACGTGGCGCAGCATCAGCCGCAAGTCGCGAGCACCCAACGAGCGGGCGGCTTGGATGAAGTCCCGGCCCATGATCTGGATCGTCGCGCCCCTCATCACGCGTGAGTTGACCACTGCGGAGCGGACCGACAGCGAAGCGACCACCATCACGACACTGGGGCCCAGCACGACGACGATCGCGATGAGCAGGATGAGCCCCGGGACAGCTTGCACCGCATCCACGACGCGCTGCACGATGTAGTCGAACCTGCCTTGGAAGTAGGCGCTCGCGACCCCGATGACTGTCGCCGGCACTATCGACAGCACGGTCGCACCGATACCCACGTACAGCGAGATACGGGCGCCGTAGAGCAGCCGGCTGAAGATATCTCGCCCGTACTGGTCGGTCCCCGCCAGGTGGCTCGCGCTGGGCGCGCTGAGCGGAGCGCCCGTATCCTGCTGCGCCGCACCGTACGGTGCCAGCACGTCAGCGAGCAGCGCCGCGCTGACGAGCAGCAGCAGGATAAGGCCGCCGAACGCGCCCAGCGGCTTGCGGCGAACGAAGCGCCGCGTTCCGTGCAGAGAGCGCCAGCCGAGCGAGCGCGTCTCGGCCGGTCCTTGCAGGACTTCCGCCGTCGATTGGGTTGTCATCTGTAACGCCTCCCGAAGGTGCGGGCTAGGAGTAGCGGATCCGCGGATCCAAGTACCCATAAGAGATGTCGATCAGCAGGTTCGTGATCATGACCAGCAGACCCACCGAAACGACGATGCCCTGGATCACCGGGTAGTCGCGGTTCGCGATCGCCTCCAGCAACAAACGCCCCAGTCCGGGTAGCGCGAACACAGTCTCCGTGATGACGGACCCGCCGATGAGGAACGTTACCTGCAAGCCGAGCAGCGTAACCACCGGGATCAGCGCGTTCTTGAGCGCGTGGCCCAGCACTACCTGTGAGCCCGTGAGGCCTTTGGAACGCGCCGTCCGCACGTAGTCCTCCTGCATCACCTCTAGCATCATCGTGCGCGTCATGCGCGCGACGGACGCCGATAGCTGGACGCCCAATACAGCCGCTGGCGGTATGATCAGCGTTAGATGTTTGATCGGGTCTTCCGTCAGCGAGACATATGTGAACGAGACTGACCACCCCCACCAGATCGCCGGGAAGATCACGATCGCGGTGGCGATGGCGAAGTTGGGCAGGCTGATCCCCAAGATCAGAGCGCTCCGTAGGAAGTAGTCGATCGGCGTGTCCTGACGTACCGCCGAGATCAGTCCCACTGGGATCGCCGTCAGGAGTGACACGACGATGGCGACCAGCGCCACCTCCGCGGTCACCGGCACGCGATTGAGGATCATCTCCCGCACAGGTCGGTCGTCCCAGAGCGAGCGGCCCAGATCGCCCTGCAGCAGCCCTGCGGCGTACTCCACGTACTGGACGAACACTGGCCGGTCCAGCCCGAGCCGCGCCTCGATCTGCTCGCGCCCCAGCGCCAGCTCAGCGCTGCGACCGCTGCCGCCGCCGCCCTGCTCTTGGAGCAGGATGTCGACGATGTCGCCCGGGATCAGGCGTACCAGGACGACGACCAGCAGCAGCAGGATCAGGAACGTCGGGACGAGCCCGAGCGCCCGCCGCACGATGTAGTGGGTCATACCAGCCTCTCGATTAGGTGGCAGCGGCCCCGCGACTTATTCCACAACCTGATACCACTGGCCGATCTCGTTGCCAGTGCTGTAGCCGAGCCACGTCCCCGCAGTCTGGTCGAACCCGCCGATGCGGCCCTGCAGCATGGAGCGGTACGGGCGTGCGTAGAAGACGATCAGCGGCAGCCATTCGTCCATGAAGCGCTGCTGGAACTCGTCCAGCAGCTCCGTGCGCGCGTCGATGTCCAACTCCGCCTGCGCGCGGTCCAGGATGTCGTCCAGTCCCGGCTCGTTGAACGAGCCGTAGTTGCGACTGCCCTGAGAGTGGAACTGGGAAATTGCCTCCAGTACCGCGTCCGGGGTGGCGGTGATGATGTACGAAACGCCCCGGAAGTTGCCCTCCGATTGCGGTTTCGAGTAGCTGGCTAGGTCCGGGTAGCCACGGACGTTGACCACCATGCCGGAGAAGACCTCTCCCATCTGAGACTGCAGGCGGATGGCGTTCTCCTCCGTGTCAGCGATCGCCTCCACGAATAGCGTCTCGAAGTCGATCCCGCTCCCATTGGCGAAGCCGGCCGCATCCATCATCTTCACAGCTTCGGCGCGGTCCTGCTCCTTCGTGTCCGGGTTATATCCGGGCAGAGCACGGACGCGATCCGACTGCCAACCCTCCGGGTAGTTCGGGTGCAGCGCGGCGTGGTACGCCCAACCCTCACCCCAGTAGCCGTTCGCCATCCCGGCATAGTCGATGGCGAGTTGCATCGCCTTGCGCACACGGAAGTCCGCAAATGGCTCGTAGGTCATATTCGGCCGGAAATGCATCCAGTTGGCGTCGACCCACGTGAAGTAATTTGCGTCGGGGCGCGCCGCTTGTAGTGTGGTGAGCTCGTGCGCCTGAAGGGCGCCAATCGAATCGATCTCGCCGGCGATGAAGGCGGACACCTGTGCCGCGCGGTCCGGCAGCACCTGCTGGACGTAGCGGTCGAACTGCGGGTTGCCCTCCTGGTGGTAGTTCTCGAACCGCCCGTACGCCATGCGCACACCCGGCTCGAACTCCACCATCTTGAAGGGCCCCGTGCCGCCCATCGCCATCGGGTCGTCAAAGCCGACCTCCACCATCTCGCGCGGCATCATCGGGACGCGGTTCTCGGTGAGTCCAGCGAAGATCGAGCTGTTTGGACGGGACATGGTCATCCGCACCGTCGTCTCGTCCACGGCCTCCGCGTCCTCCATGCCTTCTAGCATGGAGGCGCGCTGGAAGGAGGCCACGGGGATGCCCTCTTCCTCCGCCGTGGCGCCGATGATCCGCATCATGTTGAAGGCCACGTCTTCCGCGTCAAATACCCGGCCGCTGAACGGCGGAATGTCGTGCGTCTCGATGCCTGGGCGGACTTTGAAGATCAACTCGAGTCCTTGGTCGTCCGCCACCTCGAAGCTCTCGATGAGCAGGCTGGGAACAACCTCGCCGGTCCGCTGATCCTGCTCCAGCGCCTTCTCGCCGATCAGGTGCCAGATGTTGGGACCGAGTGCCGTGTGTGGGTCATGCTGGAGATACGTCGAGGTCGCCGGCGATGTGAAGCTGCCGCCGGGGATCGGGTCGCCCTCGACGACCGGGATGCCCTCGCCCGCCGGTCCGGCGCCATCAGGGCCGCCCTTGCCTCCACCGCCCGGCGCAGTAGTCGCGCCGGCGCCGTTCGTGGCCGGAGCGTCCTCGTCTTCGCCGCAACCGATTAGCGCCGCGCCCGTGAGCCCGGCAGTGCCGATGCCGGCCAGCCGCAGCGTGTCGCGGCGGCTGAGCCGTCGCCTGGTCCAATAGTTCTCGTGCATCGTTC
The DNA here is from genome assembly GCA_009379925.1 of Dehalococcoidia bacterium. Taxonomy (GTDB): domain Bacteria; phylum Chloroflexota; class Dehalococcoidia; order UBA2979; family UBA2979; genus WHSU01. The sequence goes on from WHSU01000023.1 coordinate 15,268, forward strand.
CCTCCGTACCTCTCGGCGATACTGAACGCGCGCGCCACACAGCCCGGTGGAGCTCGTGGGGCCACGGCGCGCCGGGCGCCATTGCGCGGGCGCTAATCCCCCGCCGGTTCAAACCGGGGGAGATAGATTCCGTCTCCCTGCTCGCTGAAGGTCACCGCGACGGGCATGCCGACGCGGATCGCCTCGTTCGGCACATTCACGATGTTGCTGTTCAGGCGGAGGCCTTCTTCCAGCTCCACGACGGCCACGTTGTACGGCAACTCGTCGATGAAACCGTCGTGGTAGAACTGGTGCATCACGCCGAACGTAAACACCACGCCACGGCCCGAGGCACGCTCCCAGCGGAGGTCCTCGCTCAGGCACTCAGTGCAGATTCGGGCGGCGGGGGCGAGCCAGGCACCGCACGCAATGCAACGCGAGAGCATCAGCTCGCCGCGTCGCGCGCCCTCGAAGAACTCGAGCGAGGCCTCGTCTGGCCGTGGGATGGGCTTGGACTGGGCCTGGGGCTCGGCAGTCGTCATGGATCGCTCCTTGTCCTCAGCCCCTTCGGGCTAGGCATTCGAGGGGTGTGGGCTTAGGATGAGCGTGGCGTGGTAATCGAGGACGCCACCCTGCGTGCTGACCAGTACGCAGTCGTGCTTCTCGACCTGGCGCTCGCCGCCCTGCCCGCGCGCCTGGATCACCCCCTCGGACACCGGGGTCATCCCCCACATGTAGTAGCCGGAGAGCTGCCCGCCGCCAGTGTTCGTGGGTAGGCTCCCGCCGGGCTCCAGCTTGCCGTCCTCGATGAATGCACCGCCCTCACCCTTCGCACAGAAGCCATAGTCTTCGAGCGTGACGAGCGTCGTGTAGGTGTAGCAGTCGTACAGCTCGCAGAGGTCGACGTCGTCGTTGTCGATGCCCGCCATCCCGAAGGCGGTTTCGCGCGCGATCTGCGCCCCGGTGTTCATCTCGTTCTCGAAGCCTGCACGGTTGGGATTGCCGGGGTGGCCTTGCCCCATGCCGAGGATGTAGACCGGCGGCTGCCTGAGCTCTCGCGCGCGCCCCGCCGAGGTGACGACCACGGCCACGCTGCCATTCGACACGAGGGTGCAGTCGAACAGGTGGAAAGGCTCGATGATCCAGCGCGAGTTGTGGTAATCCTCGAGCGTCATCGGCCTGCGTTGCATGGCGCGGGGATTCATTCCCGCCCACTTGCGGTTGGAGACGGCGATCGCGCCGAAATGGTCGTGCGTGGTGCCGTAGGTGGCCATGTGACGACGTGCTGCGAGCGCGTACCCAGTATTGGCACCGAAGAAGCCGTAGGCGGGGCCGAGAGCCTGGACACCCGTCGACGCGCGCACCTGCCCGTAGGCGGCGCCCGCACTCCCGCCGCGCAGCGGCGTGTCCGCGAAGACGCAGACGACCGCATTCGCCATACCCGCGTCGATGGCGAGCGCTGCGTAGTGCACCATCTGCCCGGCCGTCGACCCGGCGGCGTTCATGTGATTCATGAGCCGCAGGTTGCGGAAACCCAACGTGCGCTGGAGCCCGATGGAGATGTCGTTGGTGACACCGGCGTTAATGAGCAAGCCGTCGACGTCGTCCTTCGTCAGCCCGGCGTCCTCGAGGGCGAGCCGGATCGCCCGTCCCGCGACCTGGTCGGTCGTGCCAATGGGTTCACGCGTCATCTCGGTGATGCCGACGCCGGCAATCGCGGCCCTGCCACTCAGCAAGCCCATGCGGACCCTCCTCCCTGTCGTGCGGTGTCCCCTGACGGAGGCTCCACCTTGATGACGTCGGCGCCTAGGTCCGCGAGGAGCTTCGCCGCGTAGGGCGCGCTGATGGTATCGCCAAGCTCGAGCACCGTTAGGCCATTAAGGGCGCCCGGACCCGTGCGCTTTCCCTCTCGCGCCCGGTGGCCTCCGTCGTCCACTCCTGCCGAGCGGCCAGCGGTGCAAACCATCGACGCGCGGCGACGGGATCTCACGACACGGTTGACGGCCCGTCAATCAGATATGTGGTGTTAGCATCGACAGCGCGGCGTTACGTTGAGGCTGCGGCGACGAGTGCCAGTCGGTGAGGATCATCCCGCAGCACGTCTCGCCGAACGGGATGCCGACGGTCATCGTCCTGATGTCGATCATCCTTGCCGGGAGCGATGCTCGTCGAGGCGGGGCTCAGCTTCCTCGGCCTCGACCCGCCGTCTATGACCCCAGTTGGGTTACATGCTGAGCGAGGAATGCCAGCAGTTCCACCGACGCGCGCCCTGGCTCGACGATGGCCTGCGCGACCATCTCGACCCGAGACTCAGGGAGCGGTAGCGACGCCGGTCGCCGGGCCACTGTCCACACAACGGACGGGGACGGTACATGCACATCGTGATTTGCGCGAAGGAAATGCTAGAGTCAGAGGGCGTCAATAGCTACGCACTCCGGGGTCGGTTGACCGTCGATGAAAGCGGCCGCTCCTTCGACACCGGGGGCACCGTCCCGAACATCATTAATGCGTACGACGAACAGGCGCTGGAGGCGGCGCCGCGGCTTCGTGATGCCGGAGTGGACTGTCGAATCACGGCGGTCACGGTGGGGCGTGAGGCGGGCGGGCAATCTTGCGCCGCTGTGTCGCCATGGGCGCCGATCAAGCCATCCACGTCGTTGACCCTGACGCGGACCTCGCGGACGGCTTGCGGACTGCCGGCATCCTGTAAGCGGTCTTCAGGGAGCTGGGCGACGTCGACCTGGTGATCTGTGGGCGTCAGGGCTCCGACTACGACCAGGGACCGTGCCGGGTGTGCTCGCGGAGCTGCTCGATGCCGCGCTCGTCACCGTCGCCGGGAGCGTGCGGTCCGTCGACGGCGGCGTGGAGGTGACGCGGGCCACGCCGCGAGTGCCGGAGGTCGTCCGCGCCTCGCTTCCCGCCGTCGTCAGCGTGAGCAACGAGATCGGCCAGCCGCGAAATCCCAGCAGCCGTGGGATGATGCTCGCCCGACGGGCGCCGGTGGGCCGCAAGGAAGCAGCGGAACTCCTCGGCGACACCCCCGGCGACGCCCTCGAACTGCTCGGGCTGGAGGTGCCCGATGTCCAGGGGCACTGCGAGATGATCGACGGCGATTCAGCGACGGAGAAGCCCGCCGGCTCATGGAGCGGCTTGAAGAAGGGCTCCTGCATGTCTGAACCGGTCCTCGTGCTGCTCACGACGGTCGCCGACGACACGCTCCGCGATGCCGACCGTGAGGCGCTCGGTGCAGGGCGCGCGTACGCAGACGCGTCTGGCGGTGACCTCGATGGTGGGGTTATCGGCAGTGCCACCGAAGGGCCCGTGGCCGAGTGCGGTGGACGCGGAGCCGACCTCGTCCTCGTCACTGAGCACGACCGGTTCGCCCGATTCTCAGGTGACCTGGTGGTTGCCATCGCGTCACAGGCGGCCCGCCCTGTCGAGGCGAGGACCATCGTCGTCCCTCGCGGTCCGGACACGCTCGAGCTCCTACCGCGACTCGCCGCCCGCCTGGGCGGCGCCTGTCATGGAACTGCGGAGGGAGGACAGGGACCTCCTCGTAGTGGCGGCGGCGTTCGGGGGTGCCGCCCGCGCAGTCTACCGGTTCAAGGCCGCCGGGCCCTAGTCGCGGCGATGGCTGCTGCGGCTGCGGATCCACCGCCGCTGGTGCCCGGCCGGACGGCAGACCGGATCGCACTCGAGCTACCCCACGTCGTTGAACGCATCGAACTCGTCGAGCCGGCCGTGGAGCAAACCGGCCCTCGCCTGGAGGACGCACGCATCGTCGTCTCGGGCGGACGAGGGCTGCGCGACGCCGAGAACTATGGCCTGGTCCATGAGCTTGCGACGGCCCTCGGCGGCATGCCCCGCGCCTCGCGGGCGACCGACTTGCTGGAGCCGGCGTCGTTCGTCGACGTGCCCAACCAGGAAGACCTCGAGGCAATGATCCCGGCCGGACACCGCGACTTCGTCGCGGGCTTGATGCGCGACCACAACATCCCGAAGCCAAAGGAGAATGGCCGCCGCGGCCGTGGGACTGGTGACGCCAACCTGCTTCGCCGCGCTCGCGAGCAGCTGGCAGTCATCTTCGAGGAGAAGGTGCCGATCTTTGCGTGGCCGCGAACCCACGCATCTTTCTCGTAGAGCGATTGCTCGATCCCCATACCCGGCGGTGTTCGCGTTCTGCGATGATGACGCGATGCAGCAGCTCAATCCGGGCATCGCGAAACGGTACGCGCTCGACTTCGGGGCCCCACTCCGCTATCTCGTGGAAGCGCTCAGCGCGCGCCCTCGCGGCCTCGACGAACTCGTCGAGACGTACGAGCACGACTCGGGCGAACTCGCACGGGTGTGGGACCACGAGCTGCGCCAGCGCGGCCAGCGCCGGAGCGCACGCGAACAGGTACAGCGGGAGCGCGAGGCGGAGGCGAAACGCTGGCTGCTCGGCGCGGCGTCTCTGCCCTGGGCGACCAGATCCGGGCAGAGGACAGCCGCCTCGTCCTCACCGTCCCGCTCGAGGGTGTCCGCGTCCAGGGGTTCGCCGTCGTGCCGCGACTCGAGCCGCGCGGAGCGCGGCCGAAGGATGGCCGGACGGCGTGCCGTTCGCGGACGAAGGTGCGCGAGGCATCGACGGAACGCGACGCCGAGCAAGACGCGATGGTCGCGCCGCCCGAGCCGGAACCACCGCCGCCCCACCGAACCCCCTGCGCGTGTGGATGGATCGGCACCGGTACACGGAGGCTCGGCTAGCGCGAGCGCTCGGCGTCGAGAGGCGGGATCTGACGTCCTACCTCGAGGGCGAGCAGCCGCTGCCGCGAATGGTGTGGCTGGCACTGTGGGCGCTGGAACGCGGGGCGGAGGTATGACGCGCAGATTCGCCTCCGGCGCGCCTCGCGCTCGATAGTCCGGCGCGATGCGGAGCAGGCCCGCCGTGGTGACTTCTTCCTGCGAGAGGTAGTCCGCGAAGGCGGGGTCGGGCACGCGGGCGACCTGCTGCCAGCGCCGGGTGGCCCGCTCCTCGATGCGGAGTTGCTGCAACGTGCGCTTGTAGGGAGAGTTACCGGACATGCTGTCCGCTAACTTGGCTTCGGCCCGGTCTTCGCGCGCTCTCGTCTCGCCCCCATTCGGCCCCGCACGTCCCCCGCGAGCACGTAACATCGACATGACACTACCCTCATGCGAAATCAATGAGTCCCGTTCTCGCTGCCGATCGGGTTGTGATCGGGAGCCTACGGACGAGACATCAGCAGCGAGAATGTATGCGGTACGCGGCGGAGAGCCTCCGCAGAAGGCAGCGTGAACTGGTCCCAAAACTGGTCCGAGTACTCGCTTAGACGCTCGAGTCGCAGGCCGGCGTTCGAGAGCGCAGTCACGATCTCGCCGAGCGTCCACCAGCGCTCAAACGCCTGGAGCGTCGTCCCGTCCGGTGTGGGGGTTCGTTCGAGGAACGATGCTGGGAAGTCAGCATTCGCCCTCGGTTCCCGAGCGAAGTAGTCGGCGCCGCTGCGTAGGCGAATGTCAGCCGCCGCTCTGTCCCACAGCGCGTTGAGCGGATGCCCGTCGAACGCGAAGAAATGTCCGCCCCGGGATGAGGAGGCCAGCGATTCCCGTCGCCCAGGCGTCTAGGTCAAGCACCCACGGGATTGCGCCTCGCCCTGTGTAGACGAGATCGGCGGTCTCGCGGAGGTCCGCTGGCAGCGCCAACATGTCCGCGACACGCCAGCTCGCAGGTGCACCGAGCGCCTCCGCTTTGTGACGCGCCAGAGCGAGCATTTCCTCGCTCACATCGATCCCCACTACCTCGCGAGCGCCGAGTAACCAGAATGACAATGCGTCCTGACCGTGCGAGCACGCCACGTGGATGGCACGATTACAGCCCAGCAGGAGCGGTCGCAGGGCTTCAAGTTCTGGGCCCAAAGGACTCGGGCGCCCGGCACGCAGGTCCGAGATGTCGCGTTCGACTCCAGGTTTGTAGTTCGCGGCCACGATGTTCCAGGCCGACCGGTTGGCCTCCGTCAACGCTTCAACGGACGTGTCGTTTGAGCTCATCGCCGACGCATGGTCTAGATCGAGCGCCTTCGCGACTGTCGAACTCCGACAAGCAGCGCAGTCTAGTCCTCGGTCTCGCCACGGGCGGCTTGCTCGCGACACCAGCCCACGCCTACTTGGCGTTTCCCGTATGTGGCGCTGGAGGACGGCTCATCCGCGGTCGAGGCGCTCGACGAGTGTACAGGGGTAGCGACAGCCGTCGAAGTGCTTGACCCAGACCGACTCGCAGAGGCGAGTCCAGGCGGGGCCGCTGACCGAGCCGACGGCTCCACTCACGCACGAGGAAGTCATCATCCGCGCGTGGGCCGATAGCTGCGCCGGCAATTAGTCCCAAGCGTCGAGGTGATGCGGACAGGTCGGCAATTTGCCGCAAGTGGTCGCGTCGCGCCTCGATGACCCTGGTTCGGGGCTTCGCCGCTCGGGAGGAGCTGCGCACGGACGCCACGTTTGTTGGTGACGCTAACCCCGGGCGGTGGCTAAATGGTGGCCATGTCGCACCCTCACGATGAACGGAACGTCGGCGCGAGCTTTGTTGAGCTGTTCTTCGACCTGGTGTTGTATACGCGATAACACAGGTAGCATCGTTCATGCACGACGACAGCGATGTCATCGGGTTCTTCCGGGCGGCGCTCATCTTCACGATCGTGTGGTGGGGATGGTCACAGTTCACGTGGACGTGCAACGGCATCGACATCGGTGACCGCCTCGCCGGCGGAGCGGTACTGCTGGCGACCATCCCAGCGTTCTTCATGGCCCAAGGGCTACCGGATGCGTTTACGGCCGACGGTGAGTGGTTCTCGGTGCCGTTCGGGACCATGCTGGCGATCGGGCTGGGGCTGTACTGGTGGGGACTCCGCGACGAGGAGGAACATCAGCGGGCGTTGGTGACGTACCTGCCGGTGGCGGCGTTTGGTGGAGCCCTGGCCGTGAGCAGCGGATCTCTCGATGCCGACCTTCAGGAGTGGGGGTACGGGGCGACGATCGCGACCTTCCTGATGGCAGGAATCGCGTCGCAGTTCGGGACGCCCTTCCACGTACATCCGAAGCACTTCGCCGAGCGTCATGGGCTGGTCGTGATCATCGCACTCGGCGAGTCGATCATCGCCGTAGGCATCGGTGCGGCCGAGCTGGAGCGCACGGCGGAGTTCGCGCTTGCGGTGGGCGCGGGGGCGGCTGGTGTTTGCCTGCTGTGGTGGTCGTATTTCGATTGGTTCCAGCGTGCGACAGAGCGTGCAATACGGATGGCGGAGCCGCACGGACGGGCCTCGCTCGCGCGCGACGCATACACCTTCGCCCACTTCCCGATTGTGCTCGGCGTCGTTGGAATCGCGGTGGCGACGGAAGAGACCATCGCGCACCCCTCGGTGCCGCTGGAGGGGTTCGCGCAGTTCGCGCTCGCGGCCGGTGTGCTGCTGTACCTGCTGGGTATCGTGGCGGGTCACCTACGCGCGACCGGCGAGTTGCTCATCGAGCGGGTTGTGGCGGCGGCGTTCACGATACCGGTAGCGATGGTGTTCGAGCTGGATGCGATCGTTGCGAGCATTGCCATCGTGGCGATCCATGCGGTCGCGCTGACGATCGAGAGGATGAGAACACCAGCGCTCTTCATTGCGGCGGAATAGCAGTCGAACCAGAGGGCTGGTCGACAGTCGCATCAGCCGACGAAGCCGCCTCATCCTGGACGTCAACGAGGGTGGCCCTCTGGCGCGGCCGCGTCTACGGTCAATCGTCGCGACGCTCTCGACGCCCACCGCAGGCGTGAGGCGAGCGTTCGTCGACCATCGGCTCGGCTCTTCCGTCGCTCAGGACAGCGGCAGTCCTGCGGGGGAGACTAGACGCGCGTCAACCGGCGAAGGATGACGGCAGCTACTCGATGTCACACCGGACGGTATGGAGCAGGCGTCGAATGCCTGCCTCGCTGACCGTAGCCGACCGGTCACCGCCCCGCAGACGCAACGCCTCCGCGACCGCCGTCATCGACGGGTCCCGCGCGAGCGCCCAGCGCCCCGCCTCGGACTTCGAGCAGTGGACGCCCTCAATGGCGAAGCGCCAGATGCGGCAGGCAGTCAGCACCATCAACTCGGCATGCGCGGCGTCGTGAGTCAGTGACTGCCAGCGCTCGAGTTGACGGTCGCCGACCTGAAGCACCCACGCACTGGGAACCGGTCCGATGACCGCCCGAGGCGCGAGCCCGTATAGGTGCTGGCCGTGGGCGCGGCACATCGAGAACTCGACGACCAGGTCCGGCTCCGCCTGAACGTGCCTCTCGACCAACGCCGGCCGCCCTGGCCAGATGCAGACGTACGCTTCCATCGCGGGTGCTGGCGACGGCGCCTCGGCCACCGCTCGCGTCACGACCCGGACGTCGACCCGGCTTGAGCGTGGCAAGCTTGGAGCGGCGAGGGCGGCACGCAGTGCCTCGATGTCTGCCTCTGTGAGCGGTCGTTCGACGACGACGAGCAGGTCGATGTCGCTGTGTCTTGGGTGGAAGTCGTCGAGCGTCAGCGAGCCATGCAGGATCACGCTAGCGACCTGGCCTCCGAGAGCCTGCCTGGCGGCTCGTGCGTGCACGCGGGCGAACGGCGACACGCTGCTGCGCCACCCACTCGTTGACCGCGTCCCGATCGGGATCGTCATCGCACGCTTCCCCCAGGCGCCGGACACTACCGCATGGGGGCGTCCCGGTGGGTCGTGCGCCTCCCCGGTCGCGCGCGGGCCTTCGCCGTGGGCGGAGCGCCCCTCGCGCCCTCCTCGAGGCGCCGGTGGGATCGTCGACTACGGCTGCTCGTTGCTCGTCGGTCAGGCCGGTGTCGTTCCTTGGCATGGCGCGATCATCCCACGACCAAGCGACGACGAATGCTCAGGTCGCCCGGCAGCGCGACGGTGCGGCAGCCACGACGGTGGACGCGATCTGTACCGGCGACGGCCTGCAGGTATTCGCGTGGGGCGGCCGCTGGAGCACGATCAAGGACGCGATGCGATTCCAGGTGAATGTTAGCCCGGACGATCTACGGCGTCTCCAATGGCTGCTGCGACGGTGCCGTGCGATCGCGACTTAGTCAGCGGCGGGTTCGACGCGCAGCGTGCCGGTGAGTTCGGGGTGGATCGTGCAGTAGAACTCCCAGGTGCCCGCCTCGTTGAACGTGACTGAATCGCGGTCGCCCGGATCGATGACCCCCGTTCGCCACGAACCGTCCCGGGCGACGACGTTGTGGGGCTGCTCGTCGAAGTTCGTCCAGACGACGGTCTTTCCGACAGCGACCGTGAAGTCGCCCTGGAACAGTCCTGGTGCCTCACTCGCCGGCGGGGTGGGGGTCCCCGAGGCGCCGTCTTCGCCCCCCGTGCCGACGAGGGCTCCGGCGGCAAAGGCGGCGAACGATGCTACCTCGGCGTCGATGCCGGGCGGGAGCGCGGCGGACAGCGAAAACGGGGCGCTGGCGCTCGGGGCGAGCGGCGCGACGCCGACGCTGCCCCCCACGAAGCCGATCCAGTCGCCCTCGGCGTCCACGAGCGCGACACCGAGCAGCACGCGATCCGCCGCCGTATCACCCCGGTTCAAGACCTCGCCGGTGAGGCGGAACTGGTCCGCCCGGCCGGCCGGCGCGAGCGCGAGGTCGCGGACCTCGAGTGCGGGTGGCGTCGATTCTGCCGCGCGGGTGTCGATGAAGACCGAAACGCCCGTGATCTCCTTGGGGTCGCTGTAGGAGACGCGCCCCGCGGTGCCACCGATGACTCCCTCCTCGCCTGGGGCGAGGACGGGTGGGTACGCGCGCGGCACCGAGCCGAAGTCGAAAGCGGCGTTCGCGCGGTCCAGCAATTCGTACTCGATGCGGGTGACCTCGACGGGGACGTCGCCGGTGTTACGCACGCGTGCCACGAAATGGACGGCGACCGTCTGGCCGGACTCCCGCCAGGCCGCGTAGCGGACGGGACGCAGCAGTTTGGCCTCGGCGCGTGTGGTCGAGGTCGGCGAGGGCGAGGCGGCGATGTCTGCCGTCGCGGTAGCGTCCACCGGCCCGACGGCGAGCGTCGCGGTCGGTGCGGCCGCCGGGCTTCCATCATCGGATGCGCCCTCGCCGCCGCACGCCGCGAGCACCACCGCAAGGAGCAGCGTCGCGGGGCGGCCGGTCCTCACGCCCCGGCCTCCGCTCCGGCCCCTGCTCGCTCGCCGCGCCAGGCAGAACGGGCGAGGGGGAGCGAAAGCGAGCGAGCGCCCGCGCCGCCGAGCGGAGCGAGGAGCCTGTCGATGACTTCGGCAAGCCCGGGGTCTTGGTTCAGTGCTCGGGCGCGCTCGAGGTCCGCCCGCGCCGCATCGATGTCGCCAAGACCGCGCAGGGCGTCGCCGCGGTTGAGATAACCGACCGGGTCCTCTGGATCGATTTCGATGGCTCGCGCATAGGCCGCCAGCGCTTCATCGATCCGCTCGAGGTCGGCCAGGGCGTTGCCGCGGTTGTTGTGGAGGGTCGCGTCGTCGGGCTCGAGCTCGATCGCGCGTTCGTAGTCGCGGAGCGCCCCCGCTACGTCGCCCGAGCGGTAGCGGACGTCGCCGCGGCCGTGGTACGCGGAGACGAGGGCAGGATCGAGGCGAAGCGCCTCGTTGTAGTCGAGGAGTGCCTCGTAGAGCCCGCCGACCGCGCTTCTGGCGGCTGCCCGGAGTGCGAAGTCCTCCGCTGCGGGCGGGCTGAGCTGGATGGCGCTGTCGAGGTCGGCGACGGCTGCGGCGTATGCCTCGAGCGCGAGGTAGGAGCGGGCGCGATGCCGGTACGCCTACCGAGCGCGGCGTCAGCGTCGATGGTGCGGCCGAACTCGGCGACGGCGGCGGCGTGGTCGCCGGCCTCGGCGAGCGTGATGCCGCGAGCGAGGTGCTCTGACGCCGCCGTCCGCGCGGCTTCAGCGGCGGTCTGCTGCACCGGCATGGCCGTGCGGCGGTCTGCCTCGACCGTCGCGTCGTCGGCGCAGGCCGCCAAACTGAGAAGGAGCAGGAGCGCGGCGAGGCGCGCTGCCGGCGCGGCGCGGATGGGGCAACTGCGGTGATGCAGGGCGCTCTCATCATCGGAGGCGGCCGTGCCGCGGCGAGACGTCCCCGCCCCAGACCTCCATGGCTGGACATCACTCGCGAGGATCTCCGGCGAAGCGGGAAGAGGTCCGGGCCTCCGGGCGACGGCGTCGGGCATTGCTACGTCGTGGGGCGTGCCGGTCGCGCGGCGGTGTCGCGTTCCTCGGCGCCCTCGGGACGTGGGGTCACGGCGTCGATCTCCTCGACCCAGAGCGGGAGGTGCTGTTCCGCGTAGCGGCGTGAAATGCGCGTGGTGAACATCGACTTGAGGAGCGGCCAGTTGCGGGGGACGAGGACGAGGGCGCCCACGTGGAAGACGAGGAAGATGACGAGGAAGATGGTGGCGCCGTCGTGCAGGAAGGTCATGGCCTCGCGCAGGGCGGTAGGCAGCGGGTAGACGTAGTGAAGCGACTTGACCACGCCCGTGACCACGATGAGTCCCACGAGCACCGCCCAGATCGGGTACGAGAGCACGCGTTCGGTCGCCAGGTACTTGCCGGAGCGGTCGGGAACGATGTGGAGACGGCGGAGGACGCGGCCGAACGGTTGACGCACCGGGCGCGGGAGCTGAATGCCAAAGGCGCCGCGTAGTCCTCGGTAGATCCCCGTATAGCTGACGCTCTCGGCGAGCGCGTTCCTCACGTCGCGCCCCGAGGTGGGGATGAGCCCGCGGCCGCCTCCGGTCCACTGATACGCGAGGTGGTACGACACCGCGCCCAGCGTGAGCCCCGCGCCCATCATGTGCAGGACATAGGTGACCTCCAGCGAGAGCGGGTTGCCGATCCAGCCGAGCAGCCACGCGGCGGTGACGAGGCCAAGGCCGATGCCCGCCGCGTTGAGCCAGTGTGTCGCGACCTCGTTGACCTCGTGGCGCTTCAGGGAGTCGGGCGTGTGCGCCTCGGCCTCCCGCCGCCGCGCGCGATGGAGCACGGCGAGCGCGACGGCGCCGCCCGCGAGGAAGGGCATGGTCAGCGCGAAAAGCGCGTTGATCTTGAGCAACGCGCTTCCGCCGAGCGTGGAGCGGTACCACTCGCGGGCCCCCTCGTCGGCTTGCATCGAGACCGCGGCGACGACGAGGCCGAGCGCCGCGAGCCCGAGCACAAACGCGGGCAGATGCATGCGGACCAGCGTCATGCCGGGGCCTCCCCTCCGGCCGGGACCGCTTGCTGCTCCCGCATGCGCTCGAAGGTCGCGCGGTCACCGGGGGCCAGATCCAGGCAGAGCACGTCGCTCTGAATGATGCCCTCGTTGATGCGGATGTTGACCGGGCACTGTTCGATGCAGGCCGGGCCCTCCGGGCGGAAGTAGCAGAGGTCACACTTCGCGTAGACGTTCCTGGTCTCGTCGTACGTGATGCGAGAGCGCTGGCCGAAGCGCTCTTCGCCGGTGGCGCGGGCCTCGTCGATCGTGGGGAAGATGCACGCGTCCTCGCACTTCCCGCAGGCGATGCACGTCGACTCGTTGATGATGCGCGCGCCGGTCGTCGGCTCCACGCGGACCGCGTCGACGGGGCAGACGGGGAGGCACGGGGCGTCCGGGCACTGGACGCAGGGCGCCTGCATGAACGACCCGCGGTCGCCATAGGACTCGACGATCGCGGGCTTCACCTGCACGGACTCGTCGAAGTAGATCCGGATACGCGGGACTTCCGAGAGGCCGATCTCGCGGTGTACGTCGGAGCAGGCCACCTCGCAGGATAGGCAGCCGATGCAGAGGCCGGGGTCGGGCATGATCACGCCGGACTCCGCCATGTGAGGGAAGGCGGCACCCCGAATGACGCCGGGAAGCCCGACGCCGACCAGGGCGACCGCAGCTGTTGTGGCGCCGGCGCGTTTCACGAAGTCGCGACGACTGATCTCGCGCTCACGCCCGCCGTCTGTCGGGTCTTCCGCCATCACCTCCCCTTCCCCTCGACCGCCCGTCCCGCCCGGATCAGGCCATCGCTTCGCGGACGGAGCGGACGATGAGGTTTTTGGAGATGCCGACCTTGTACGCGTTCTCCGTCATTGGCCGCGCGCGAAGCAGCGCCGCGCCGGCGGCCTGCTGCAGCAGACCGTCGCTCACGGTCTGGCCGCGCAGCGCGTCCTCGGCGGCGACCGCCCGGAAGGGCGTCGGCGCGACGCCGCTGAGGACGATGCTGGCGTCCTCGATCTGGTCGCCTTCGTGCACGATCACCGTCGCGACGTTCACGACGGCGAAGTCGTAGGTCTCGCCCCGGCGTTGCGCCTTGATGAAGGACATCCCCGCGTTCGGGCTCGGGGTCGGCATGTGGATCCTGGTGAGCAGGTCGCCCTGCTGGAGCACGTTCTCGCGCAGTACGTCCTGCCGTGGCCCGATGAAGTACTCGTCGAACGGCATCGTCTGCTCGCCGTCGGCCGTCCTGATGGTGGCGTCCGCGTGCAGCGCCATCAGCGCCGGCGCGGCGTCCGAGGGGTGGACGATGTAGCACAGCTCACCGTTGAGGATCGCGTGGTACTCGTTCTTCCCGGTGACGGCGAAGCAGAAGTTGCCGCCCTTCTTGTAGCAGTCGAACTCCGTGTTCCTCAGGTACCAGCACCGGGGGCGCTGGTTGATATTCCCGCCGATGGTGCCGACGTGGCGGATGTTCGGCGAGGCCGCGGCGCCGGCCGCCCTCGAGAGCACGGGGTAGCGATCCTGGACCTCGGGCGAGTGCTCGATGGCATCGAGCGTGGCGAGCGGACCGAGGGTCAGGCCGTCGGCCTCGTCGAAGCGGATCTCGTCACTGCCGGGAATCGTGCGGATGTCCACGAGGAGGTTCCACCTCGGCTCGCCGGTACCCTGGACGTCCTCCTTGATCCAGCCGAGCAGGTCGCTGCCGCCCGCGATCGGCCGCGCCTCCGGGTTGGCGCGCAAGCGCGTCCGAGGCGTCTTCCCACGTCGTCGTCCGCTGGTATTGCAGTGTTCGCATCGCTATCTCCTCTTGCCTCCCTGGCCCCTCTCCCGCTCGCACGAACGGTCGAGGGGCCTCGAAGGCTCCCGCGATGGCCGTCAGAGCTCGGCGATCGCCCTCAGCACCGCGGCCTGGGTCATCGGCTGGCGGTTCACGTAGACGCCCACGGCGTCGTAGATCGCCGCGTGAATCGCCGGCGACGCCGGCAACAGCGCCGGCTCCCCGACCCCCTTCGCGCCGTACGGGCCCACGACGTCGTACGGCTCCACGAAGTCGACCTGGACGCGCTCCGGCATTCCGTCGATCATGTGGAGCTTGTACTCGTCCAGGTTCGGGTTCACGACGACGCCGGTTGGCGGGTCGTAGATCAGCTCCTCGGTCAGGGCCTTGTTGATGCCGTGCATGACCCCGCCGTGGATCTGGTTGATGACGCCCATCGGGTTGATGGCGCGGCCCACGTCGTGCACCTGCACCGCCTCGATGACGCGCACGAACCCGGTGGCCGGGTCGACCTCGACCTCGTAGAAACCCGCGCCGAACGTCTTTTGGGAGACGCCCTCGAAGTCCGCCGCGCGCGCCGAGCCGACGATCGTGCCCTCGGCGGGCCTCGCGACGTCGTCCACGACGACGACGACGACGTCCACGGCGTCCTCAATGGTCATCTGGAACTCTTCGTTCTCGGGGTCGCTGACGCGGTAAACGATGCCCTCGCGGACGTCGACGTCCTCGATGTCCGTCTCCCACGCGGCGGCGACCCCTGGAGCAGCTTGGCCCGGGCGTCCATCGCCGCGTGCAGCATGCCCGTGCCGACAGACTTCGTGCCCCGGCTGCCGAAGATGCCGAGCGCGTCGGGGCCGGCGTGGCTGTCCATCGCCTCGATGCGTACGCGGTCGAGCGGGACGCCGAGGGTCTCGGCGACGATCATCGACCAGGTCGTGCGCTGCCCGCCGCCGATGTCGGCGGCGCCGGTGTTCACCACGACCGAGTCGTCCGCCTGGATCTGGACGATGGCGGTCATCGGCGGCGACGCGCTCCCCTTGTTGCACTCGAAGCACATCATCCCGACGCCCCGCTGCGGGCCGTCCAGCGAGCGCTGCCGCTGCCAGCCCTGCCAGCGGTTGGCCCAGTCGAACAACTCCGCGCCGTGCTCGATCGACTCGCGCAGGCCGTTGCTGGAGTACGGGAGGTCGTCGACCTGGTCGAGCTCCGTCTCGATGTTGCGGAGTCGGAACTCGACCGGGTCCAGGTTCACCGCCTCGGCGGCGCGGTTCGCGAGGTTCTCCGTAAGGAGTTCCCGGAGGGCTCCCCGACCGCCCGCAGCGGCGAGGTGACCACAGTGTTCGTGATGACACTGAACCCGTTCACGCTCACGTTCGGGTTCTTGTACGTCCGGGTCGCCGCCTCCCAGTCGTCGCTGTTGGAGCGCCGGCCGTAGGCGCCCGACGGGACGTACGAGGTGCCCTCGAGCGCCGTGATGCTGCCGTCGTTCCTGAGCCCGAGCCGCGCCGTCGCGGAAAGCGGGTAGTTGTGCCCCGCCTCCACGAAGATGTCCTTGCGGTTCAGCTCGTAGCGCACGGGCCGCCCGGTCTTTTTCGCCAGCAGCGCCGATGTGATAGCCGTGCCGGCCCGTCTTGTCGCCCCAGCCGCCGCCCGTGTCGCCGGCGAGCACGCGCACCTTCGAGAGGGGCATCTCGAGTTCGCCCGAAACGGAGTTGGCGATGCCGTGGGGCCACTGGTTGCTGGTGTACAGCGTGAGGTAGTCGTCGTCCCACACCGCCACGGCGTTGTGCGGCTCCATCGCCACGTGCTGCTCGTAGGAGGTCTCCACTGAGACCTCGACGGTGAGGTCGGCTTCGGCGAAGCCTTGAGCGGCGTCGCCTCGCTCGTATGTGAACTGCGGGTCGCGCGCAGCATTGGTCTCGAGACCGCTGCGTACGAGCGGTGCGCCCGGCCGCAGCGCGTCCTGCGGGCTGAGCACGAACGGCAATTCCTGGTACTGGACCTCGATGAGGTTCACCGCCTCCTCGGCGATGCCCTCGGACTCGGCGGCTACAGCGGCGACCGGGTCGCCCGCGAACGCCGGCTCGCCCGTGAGGGCGAGTCGGCTCGACCGCGGTGCGTCCTCGTAGGTGATCACCGCGTGGACGCCGGGATGCGCCTCGGCGCGACTCACGTCGATGCTCGTGACCTTCGCGTGCGGAAACGGGCTCCGCAGCACCTTCGTGTAGAGCACGCCGGGCGGATAGACGTCCGCCGAGTAGATCGCCCGGCCGGTCACTTTGTCCCGCGCGCGCATATCGATGGTGTCGTGGCCCACGACGAAGCCCGGCTCGACGCGCAGCTGGAAGCCGGGGCCGCGACGGGGCTCGGGCGCCCCGCCCGCCTTCAGCGCCGCGCGCATCGCCGCGACGTTGCGGGGGACCTCCTCGCCGCGCAGGACGCGCTCGATCTGGGTGATGCCCTGGCGCTGGCGGGAGTAACGCTCGTGCGCGATCTCGTCGGCCCCAGGGTTGATCAGTTCGCCGTAGACGTAGCGGCGCCCCGCCGCGGCGTTCACGGATCTGGTGTTGTCAGCCATGACTGTCTTCCCGTCTCGTTCGCCGGGATGCCCGGCAGTCCGCTCCCCGGCTACGCGTTCCAGTGCTCGGAGGCGTAGCGGATCGCCGACAGGATGTTCGGGTAGGCGCTGCACTTGCAGAGGTTGCCGGACATCGCCCGGCGCACCTGCGCCTCGTCTGGCGCCGGGTTTTGCTGCAGCAGCGCGGTGGCTTGCATGATCTGACCCGGCGTGCAGAAGCCGCACTGCAGCCCCATGTGCTGCACGAAGCCCTCTTGCACCGGGCTGAGTACGCCGTCGCGCTCGAGGCCCTCGATCGTCACGATCTGCTTCCCCTGTTCGCGGATGGCGAGCAGCGAGCACGAGTTCATCGCAACGCCGTCCACGATGACGGTGCAGGCGCTGCACTCCGAGCGGTCGCAGCCCAACTTCGAGCCGGTGAGGCCCAGGCGCTGCCGCAGCGCCTCGAGCAGCGACATGTTGGCGGTGACGTTGACGCGGTAGTCGCGCCCGTTGACGTTGAGCGTGACCACCGCCTCCGGGAGCGGAACGTTGTCGGGTACGCCGATCACCCCCGTCACCGCGTCGCCCTCGCCGACGGGCGTGTCGGAGCCGTCGGTCGTCACGACCGTGGCGGCTCCGTCGTCATCGTCAAGCAGGGGCGATGCCGAACCCGCCCGCGACGCCGAGGACGGCGCCACCGGCCGCGGCTCCGCCCGCCGTCGCGAGGAATCGGCGACGGTTAACGCCGCTCAGCCAGAGCGGCTGGTCGCCGTTCGAGGAATGCTCCTCGCGCTGCTCCTCTGGTTCTTCGTCGAAGAGATCGTCTCTCGCGTCCTGATCAGCCATGTCGAACGCTCCTTCGAGCGCCCGAAGGCGCCGAAGTCCCCTCCGGGCGTCATCGCTGACGCCTGGCGGCGGGACTCGTGAGTGGAGAGAGATACAGGCCCTCGTCAGGCGTCACTACCACATACGCTATAGTGACGGAGGATCACTATGTCAAGAACACTGACAATCGTGTGGCGTTTCTCCGCCCAGGTTGTAACCAGGTTGCAAGGAATAGGCCGCCCGCTGTTATGTTTAGTCGCGAGCGGCACCTTGGTGCGCGGCGGCGGACATGGACCTTGCTGAGAGCGAGCGCGTCCGCGCGCTCAGGCACGGGGGTCGACGATCGTGATCTCGCCGCTCACCATCTCGCCGGTGAAGGTGAACTCCGGCCCGAAGATCGCGTGGTTGAGCGGCGCCTCGTCCGGGTCGAAGAATACGGTGAAGGCGAACGAGTCGCCGGCCGCCCCGCCGCCGACGCCGCCGTCGACCGCCTCAATTCGATACGTGGCGTGCTCCGACGCCTCGCGGTCGCCGAGCTTCGACTCGGCCCGCCCCACCTCCGTCGCGCAGTCCAGGCCACCGCGCAACACGACTCGACGGGTCGCTTCGTCGACGGTCTCGATCTGCCACTGCTCGACCGAGGTGACGTCCATCGCCATGTAGAAGCTGAACGGCTCGATCCGCACCTCTCCCATCGCGAAGGTCGGCATCACGAACGCCTCGGGGTTGGTGTCGACGCGGCAGAAGGCGTGGTGGCGATCGAAGCTGAACACCTCGGCGAGCGGCACAGTCAACTCCCCGGTGTCGGGGTGCGGCATGTGCTTGAGGTTGACGCCGCCGCCGGAGGCGGTGTTGTACGAAAGGGTGGCGAGGAGCGCCTGCTGCTCGGCGAGCGTGGGGCTCGAAGCAGCCGGCCCGCTCTCCTCGCTGTCGCAACCGATCAGCGCCGCGCCCGCCAAGCCGAGCATGCCGAAGAGCGAACGGCGCAGCAGGGCCCGGCGTGACACGGGATGAAACTGCGCCTCCATTGACGCTACCCTCCCTCTCGCTGCGGGCTCGCCGACTCCAGGCTGCGGCCGGAACCACGGTAGCCCGCTGTGCCGTCGATGACGTTCGACACGCGCGTGAAGCCAGCGGCCTGGAGCAGGCTGGCCGCCGAGGCGCTGCGGTTCCCGGACTCGCAGATCACCGCCACCTCGCGGTCGCGCGGCACCTCCGCGATGCGCTCCCACAGCTCGCCGAGGGCGATCAGCTGCGCCCCGGGGACGTAGCCGAGCTCCCACTCCAGTGGCTCACGCACGTCCAGTACGTGGGCCGAGCGGCTCGCCTGATCCTCCGCGAGCGCGTCGCTCGCGATCGACGCGAGCGTGACCCACGCCGCCCCGGCCGCCGCCCAGGCGTCCGGCGCCGGGTCGATCACGCCGAGCACCGCGCGGTCGGCTGCGCGCAGCTGTGCCGCCGCGGCCGTCGCCTGCGTGGCACCGTCTGCCAACAGCACCACGGCCGTCTCCTGAGGGACGATCTTCGCCACTCGCTCCGCCAGATGACGATCGTCGAAGCGCATGCTCAACGCCCCCGGAGGATGCCCGGCGCTAAACGCAGCTGGCTCGCGCAGATCGACGAGCGCGGCGCCGCCCGCCAGCCGCTCCAGACACCGCTCCGTCGAGAGGCGCTCGAGCGCCGACACCGGTTTACACCACCGACCGCACGAACGCCGTCGTCGGGTTCGTGCCCAGCATGACGCGTTCCATCACCTCCCAGCTGGCGGTGTCAATCACCGCCACAGACGCCTCCTGCGTAAGGATGGCGTAGACGCGGGTGCCGTCCGGGTGCACCGCAAGCTTCTGCGGGTTGGTGCCGACGGTGACGCGCGCCACCTCCTCGTACGTCTCGGAATCGATCACCTGCACGATCGTATCGTCGCCGTGCCCGACGTAGACGAGCCGGCCGTCCGGGCTGAAGGAGTTGACGATCGGGCCCTGGCCGCTGGGGATGCGCCGCAAAAGCTCGAGGTTGGTGGGCTCATATATGGAGTTAGTGTTGCTGCCCGTGTCCTGCACCCAGATGCGCCCGTCCGAACCGGTGCTCAACATCAGCGGCACGGTGCCGCCCGGCGTCGCCACCTCCCGGAGCGTCTCGCCGCTGCGGGGGTCGAGGCTGACGATCGAGTCGCCGGCGCGCGTCGGGTACACGAAGCGCTCCACGCCGCTGGCGTCGATCGAGATGTCGGCGTCGCAGACCACGCCCTCGCTGCCGCTGCCGAGCGGGACATCATCCCAGTCCGCGATCACCTCGAACGTCCGGGGGTCGATCGGGACGACGCGGCCGGAGCCCTGCAGCCCGATGTGTACCGCGCTGCCGTCGGCGAGCGCCTTGCCGATGTAGACGTTCTGCGGATCCTGCCCGACCGGGATGCGGTGGGTGATCTCGAGCGTGTCGAGGTCGAGTGTGACGATCGTCACCTCGTTCGTGTCGCGGTCCTTCGTGCCCAGCCACAGCAGGCTACCGTCGAGGAAGTTGTTGTCGTCGTTCCAGGTCCAGCTCGTGAAGTCGGGAAGGTCGGCGGTGCGCACCACCGCGTTCGTCTCGACGTCGATCACGGAGATGTGCGGCGAGCTGTTGCTGAAGGCGAAGAGCTCGACGCGGCCACCCGGCTGGGCGACCTCAGTCGGGACTACCGTCTCGGTTGCCCTCGGGGACGCCACTGCGGTCTCAGTCGCCGGCGCGGAGGTCGCCGCCGCCGTCGGGCGCTCGTCGTCGTCATCATCGCCGCAACCGAGCAGCGCGGCACTGACGAGCCCAAGCGCGCCGAGCATCCCGCTTCGGATCAGCTGCCGGCGCGAGAGACGACGACAGGCAGCTGCACTCATGACGGTGCCTTCACCACGCCCGCCTTCGGCGACAGCGTGATCCGCCACTCTGGAGTGCCGGTTTGTTCGATGCCCACCTCGTAGCCGTGGCGCGGCGCCTGTGGCGGGATCGTCTGCAGGCACGGCGCGTGGTCGGTAACGACGACGACCTCCTCCGCGCCCTGCAACCGCTTCATCGCCTCGACCGCCTTCATCATCGGGTAGGGGCAGACCTCGCCCCGCACGTCGAGCTCCATCACGACCTCCTCACTCCGCTACGCGATTGGCCCAGGGGAGGCTGGCTGTAGCGTGATCATCCATTCGTTCGCGTCCGCACGCTCGCGGCGGGCGGTGTAACCGAGCGCCTGAGCTAGATGCGGGATGTCCGCAGCACAGATCGCGTCGTCCGTCCGCACGACCAGCTCGTTCACATCGCCCCTCGCCCGAGCGCGCTTGATCGCTTCCACCGCGCGCAGCGTGGGGATCGGGCATTCCAGGCCACGGGCGTCGATCTCCACGTGCTCGCCTCCTAGGGGATGCGCTGGAGGATCTTCACCCCCAGCCACGCGCCACCCGCGAGCGACCCGCCGAACACCCAGCCGCTCACCGCCAGCGACGGGATCGCCGAAAAGAACGCGCCGATTGTGCAGCCGATCGCGAGACCCGACGCGTAACCCATCGCCAGTCCGCCCAGCAGTGCCTGGGCGTAGCGCCGGCGCTGGCGGGGGAACCGCAGCTTGAACTCCCCGGCGAAAAGCGCCGCGACGAGCGCGCCGACCACCAGGCCGACGGTGATCGCGAAGGTGGCCGTGAAGACGCCGCCTTCGTCGGAGCGGGCGGCGCAGCCGCCGATCGAGTCGAGCCCCCGCAGCACACCGGGCCCGACGTTCAGCGAGGTCGTCGCGTGCTGCGCCCAGCGCGAGAGCTCGCCGGTGACGCCGAAGGGCTGGTACGCGAGGTACATCAGCAGCCCCGTGACGCCCAGTACCGCGCCGCCCACCACCGGCGACCAGCCCTCAGCGAAGACGCGCCGCCAGAGCGCGGCGAGGCGCGCGCCAAGTCCGTCCGGAGCGTCTCCCGCCTCCTTCGAGACGCTGGGCATGAAGAGGCCGTTCCGCGTCTCCCACCACAGCCCCGCGATGAAGACCGCGAGCAGCCCGGCCAGCGTGAGCGCCACCGCGGCGCCGTAGCCGCCGGGGAGCGCCTCGGCCAGCCAGATCTTCGGCTCGTGGCGAACGAGGGTCTCCCACCACCAATTCCACTGGTAGGCCAGCAGCCCGAGCCCGAGCACCATCCCGAGCACGGCCACGCCGGATGCGACGTAGCCCTCACCCACGCGGTAGAGCGAGCCCGAGGAGCAGCCGCCAGCCAGCACCATCCCGACACCGAACAGCACGCCGCCGATCACCGTGGAGAGTCCGACCGGCAGAATGTGGGCCTCGGCGGGCAGCGCGCCGAACTGCGGGAACGGCACCTGCTGGTACATGATCAGCGCGAAGCCGAGCGTGGTGATCAGCAACCCCATGAGGATGCCGTTGAGGATGCGGCTCTGTCCGAACAGGAAGAGGTCGCGGAAGGCGGAGGCGAAGCAGAAACGGCTGCGCTGCAGCGCGAAGCCCGCCAGCATGCCCAGGAGCCACAGCGGCGCCAGCACCGCCGCCGTGGCCCCGATCACCTGCGAGAAGCCAACCGCGAGCAGCAGCACCGCCGCGCCGGCGATGCTCTGGCTGGGCCACCGCACCGGCGAGAGGGCCGAGATGCGCGCCGCAAGTTCGGTTGCCATCGAAGTACCTGGTGCACGACGCTAGCGTCGCGACAGCGTCGCCGGGGCGTCGAGCTGTGCACTACAAAGGTTACCGACTTTGTCGCGATCTCTCCAGAGCGACGACGGCCCGCGGTCGGAGACACGCTGGCCCCGGAACGCGCTCGGGCGCACGCTGCTGATCGGCACGCCCCTGGCGCTGGCCACGCTGGAGCTCTTCCATCCGCTCTACCGCAGCGACGCGCTGAGGCAACTGCTCCCGGTCGCCGACCGTTGGCTGCTCGTGCACGTGCTGCAGGCGCCGTTGATCGCGCTGCTCGCGCTCGCCGTCTATCGGAGCGTGGACGACCTCGCGGGCCGCGCGGCACGCATCGCACGGATTGGGGCGCTCGCGTTCGGTCTGCTCTACGTCGCGCACGATAGCGTCGCCGGGATCGCCACGGGAGTGCTCGCACGCGAGGCGGCATCGCGGCCCCTTGAGCAGCGGGCCGCGGTGGCCAGCGCGATCGACCGGCTCTTCAGCGACCCGCTCGTCGGCGGCGGCGCCTCCGTCCTCACCCTCGCAGCCAGCGCCGCCTGGCTGACCGCGGTGCTCGCCGCGGCGGTAGCGCTCCGGGGAGCCGGCGCCCACCGGGTCGCCGTCGTGCTGGTCGGCTTGTCGGCGCTACTCTTCCCGCTGGGCCACACGCCCCCGAACGCGCAGCTCGCGCTCGGCTGCCTCGCGGCCGGGTTCGCGGTCCACGCATTCGGACCTGCTCCCCGTGGAGGGGCGCCCCGACCGCACCCCGGGGACGCTGACCGCTGACCGGTCGGCGAAACACCAGGACCGGCCAACGGTCGCTGCATCTGCTGGCGCCTGCCCGCCGGCGGACAGCGGCCGCCGTTCGTGATCGTGTCGCGAGAGCGGGCCAAGCTCCCCTACCGCTGGAAGCCCGCGGTCGCCTCACGGCCGGTCGCGGTGGACGGGCGACTGGCGTACGGCGAGGACGGCGAGCCTCTGCCGCGGTTCTGCTGCCCCGCCTGCTTCGAGCCGCTGTTCGACCGCAGGGCCTCCCGGTCGAGCTCGCTGCGCGCGCGCGCAAAGAAACACCTGTGCGACCGGGGCGGCTCGCAGCTCTGGCAGGCCGACCGGACCGGGCCGCGGCGGATGCCGCTCGCCGACTTACATCGCCAGGCGGATGCCTGGCGCATTCGAGCTGCTCCTGATCGATGGGCAGCACGAGTACAAGGCGCGCGGCTCCGCCCAGGGAATCGCGGCCGGGCGCCTCGCGGAAGACTGCGGGCGCAGGCGCACTCTCACCGGGACGCTGATGGGCGGCTACGCCTCGACGCTCACCTGCTCTGGCGCTTCTCCCCGGTCGTGCGCGAGGAGTTCGGGTATGGCGAGGAGGCCCGCTGGGTGCTCAATCGTGAGACGGAATACATCCGATCCCTGGAGCTTCGGGAAGACCCCATTGTTCAGCAGAAGACCTGCTCTCACGCGGGCCGCCCTCGCCGCGCATCGCGTACTCGACGATCTGGAGAGCGCGTGGCACCAGCCAGGAATTCGCGCCCTTGTCTGTCAGCCATCGTCAATCCCCGTCGGAGCCGGCCGGCAACCCCGCGGCTGTGAGCGCCGCCTGAGCGTCCGCTGCGGCGAGGGCGTGGTTCATGAAGTAAGCAGCGCGCGCCCCTCCGGCGGCCGCGAGGATGACCGACTGGGCCGGGCCGGTGAGATCGCCCGCCGCGTAGACGCCGGAGACTGTGGTTTCGCCGCTGGTCGAGTCGATCACGACGAATGGCGCCGGGTTCGGCTCAGCAGTGTCCAATCCACACCCCAGCGTCTCGGCGAGTCCGGAGCGCTGATGCTGCGACGGGGCTACAAAGAGCCCCGCGACCGGGAGCTCTTCCCCGTCCTCGAAGCAGACGCGGTAGCCTCCATCCGGCCCGTCCTCGTACGCGCGCAGTCGACGCTCGTCGATCCTCGCGCCCAGCGCCTCGAGCCGCTGCCGCGCCGGCCGGTCGAGGGAGGCGGAGCCGTCGGTGAGCAGCGTGAGGTTGGAGCTCCAGCCGCGGAGCAGGGTGACGCGGAGCTCCGCGAACGGCTCACCGCCGGGTGCGAGGATCCCGATGTGCCCGTCCCGCAACTCCCAGCCGTGGCAGTAGGGGCAGTGGTGTACGCCGGTGCCCCATCGCTCCCGCACGCCGACAGTCTCGGGCAGCTCGTCGACCATCCCCGTGGCGAGCAGGATCTGGCGCGTCGTCACCGTCTCGCCGCTCGCGAGCGCGACCGTGAATCCCTCGCCTGCCGATGACGCGTCCACGGCCTCAGCGTTCCAGACAACGACCGAGTCGTACGGAGTGAGCTGATCGCGTGCGATCCGCAGTAGTTCCAGCGGCGGCGTGTCGTCGCGCGTGAAGAGGCCATGCGAAGCTGCGCCGGAGCGTTCCGTGGCGGGCCGCTATCTAGCACCAGCACCTGCCGGCGTGCCCGCCCGAGGATCAGCGCGGCGCTCAGGCCCGCTGCCCCCGCACCCACGATCACCACGTCCACTTGTCGCGTGCTATTTGCCGTCATCACTCACTCCTCGGTTCCTGCCGTCACCGCGCGTGCCTCGAGCCTGATCTCAATCACCCGGGAGTCTTCCGATGCCATGAGCCTGGCGACAGATCTCATGCGGGCCGGCGTCCGGCGTAGACCGTGAGCCCGGCCCGCAGATGGAGATCGGTCCTCGCGAAGACGTAGTGCTCTGACGCAGGGTCGAGCAGGGCCCCCAGGAGCTCGATGTCCGCTGGCTGGAGCCGCGCCCGCCAATCCTCGCGCGCGAGCCATCGGCGCCAATGGTGCTCGATCCACGCCCGCTCGTCGTCACTCAGGGGGCTGAGCGCGTCGAACCCGAACGTCTTCGCGCGGATGTCCACCAGGCCGGCGTCGACAAGCAGCTGTGACCAGCCGAACGGGTACGGAACGCTGTCGGGCTCGGTGACGGGCGGGCGCCCGAAGCGACCGACTCCGGCGGCGGCGAGGCGATCCTCGAACCAGCGCTCGCCGTAGCCAATGTCATCCGGAAGGACGCGGAAGCCGAAGCCGCCTTCCCGGATGGCCACAGTGCCCCCGGGCTTCGTGACTCGTGCGAGCTCTGTGACGCCGGCGAGCATGTCCGGCAGGTGGTGGACCACGCGGCTGCACCACACCAGGTCGTAGGCATCGTCGGGGTCGTCGAGGCGCAAGAGGTCACCCACGCGCACATCGATCGCGGCCCGTCGCGTCGCGGCGTCGATCCGGTCGACCGTATGGCGGACGTTCTCGTCGTCGAGGTCTACCGCGACGACCTCAGCCGCCCGCTCCGCGAACACCTCCGCCATGCCGCCCACTCCGCATCCGGCATCGAACACACGACTTCCACGATCGATCCCGAGCCACTCGGCGATCTCGCGATGCGTGCGTGCGAAGACGCGGTCATGGATGAGGAGCGACTGCCTCATCTCCGCCGGATCGACCTCGTGGTGGTGCGCGTCGTGATGGTGCTTCGCCGGGACCATTCCTATGCAACCTCCCCCGGCGGCACGGATTCGCTTCCGCGCGCCACCTCGTCAGACCCACTGACCTCGGCGCTTGCGCCGCGGGCACGGCATCGGTTATTGATATCCTGTCTCATTGAGGCAGCCTCGCGATGGATTGTCAAGCCCGCACAGCCTCGTTCGACGGATGGACGCGAAACACATGCATGGCCCACAGGTGATTGCCACGTGCCGCGAATGGCCGGAGCCGTCGACCGGCGACCGCTTCTACCTCGACGCCCTCCAGCGTCGCGGGATGGAGGTGGCGGCGTGATCGCCGTCAACGGCAACTTCCGGGCGCGGGACGGCCGTCGCGACCAGCTCGTCGAGACCGTGCGCTCGCTCGGCCAGCGACACGCTGCAGGCGCTGCCCGGCACGACCTCGACGGCACCGTGCATCGAGCGCTGCTCGATGATCTTTGCGCCGCCGGTTACCACGCCGCCCCGATCGAACGCTGGCATGGTGGAGGCTCGCACCGTCTGGTCGACATCGTCATGGCACAGGCTGCACTCGCCGAGTACGACGCGGCAACGGCGCTCGGCATTGGCATGCACCTGATGGTCGTCGGCACGGAGAGCTGGGCAAAGACGTGGCCCGAGTGGCGCCGCCAGCAGGTCCTCCGTTCCGTCGCGGAACAAAACGCGCTGTTGAACGTACTCGCGACCGAGCCGATGACGGGCGCCCCGCAGGGCAGGACACCACCAGCAACCGCGCTCTGGCCGAACGGAAACGGCGGCTGGCGGCTGCACGGTGAGAAGACGTACTCCACCTTCGCCCCCGTGCTCACGCAGGCGATCGTCTTCTGTTCGATCGGGGACCACTCGGGCGATGTCGGACGCGTGCTCGTCCGGATGGACGACCCCGCGATCGCGATCGAACACACCTGGGACACGGTAGGCATGCGGGCGACGGCGTCGCATACGGTCCACTTCGCGGGTGTCCCGGTCAGCGACGCTGACCTCCTGGCGCGGGCGCCGTTCTCTCGCCGTGCGAGCCGGCCCGCGATGGGCCCGTGGTTCGCGTTGCCCGTCGCCGCCGCCTACCTTGGGATCGCCCGCGCGTCGCGCGACGAGGCGGTACTCGCCGCGCGACGTCCCCGGGCCGGTCAGACCGAGGCGGCCGCCAATGAGACACGCCGGGCTCATCGCCGAGATCGAACGGCGACTCTACGTCGCCGAAGCCATCCTCGTCTCAGCCGCGGCGGAAGCCGACGGTGACCGACGCACCGCTCCCGGCGTTTCCCCTCTGGAGGCTGCGGCCAAGATGGAGGTCACCCAGTCCGCCATCACCATGGTGGACCTGGCGGTGCGGGTCGTCGGCAGCGCCGCGCTTCGGCGCGGCAGCCGCCTCGAGCGGGCGTGGCGGGATGTGCGCAGCGGTTCGGTGCATCCTCCGACCGACGCTGCCGCGCTCGCCATGCTCGCGGACCATGCGCTCGCGCGTCCGCTCTATGAGGTGGCCGTCCAGTGATCGGTCTGAAGGCTTCACGCGTGCGGCGCCCATGGTGGTATTTGCAACCTGCTAGCGGCCAGCATCGCCGGGCTTGCGTACGCCATGCGTGGAGTCCCGTTTGGAACAGCCCACGCAGTATGGGTGCGCGTCCGGGCGACCCAGACAGCGGGTCTCGCAAGGTGGTCGGGCCACGAGCCAGCATCGGCGCTCGGGATACTCCTCTTGGTCGGCATCATCGGTTGCATCGTGGAGCTGAAGGTTAC
This sequence comes from Dehalococcoidia bacterium, assembly GCA_009379925.1. Lineage (GTDB taxonomy): Bacteria > Chloroflexota > Dehalococcoidia > UBA2979 > UBA2979 > WHSU01. The sequence continues at coordinate 42,511 of WHSU01000023.1, forward strand.
GCACTAGCTTCGGAGGCCGTGCATCCCCTTCTTGCCACTCACCCTCCCTGGTGAGCACAGTCTGCTGGCGAATGGCGCGTGCCTCGTCGATGCACTCGACGCTATCGCCTGAACCGGACTCCTATCAGATCCGTCGCCAACTATGGAGCGATCAAACCGATTCGCGTAGCGATAAGGCTCTCCACCCGACAGATGAAGGAATCGACCGAGCCTGAACGGTGCGACCCTCTGGTCATCAACCCTTCTCGGGCCACGTCACCACCAGCCACACGTGAGATGACTCACGTCAATTCGGCAGACCAACGAGCCTGCCGCTGTCGTCCCACAGTGCCCGCGCCAGGTCGTCGCTGCGGGCCAGTTCCGACGGATCAGGCCACGTGAGACATCCTCGTCTGAGGGCCGCGTAGGTGCGTCCGTTCGGAGGCGCTGCGGCGCCGAGAGCCAGGTCGGCCAACACGTTCCCGGCGGCTGTGCGGCTGTTGAGGTTGCGGTTGAGTCTGCGCAACGGCCACCCCAATGGTGTGCCCAGCAGCGACCAGGCCGTCCGCATAGGGCGCGGCAGATCCTTCGCCAGCCCTGTGCCGAACACCTGCCCGGGACAGTAGGCGACCACGGTCAGGTGTCGACCCTTGACGTCGGCGTACTCAGACAGTGCTCGCGCCGTGAGCACGGCGCACAGCTTGGACGCGGTGTACGCGTGCTCGGCCGCCTTGCGCGGGCGTGTGTCACGGTGAAGGTCTCGCTCCGGGTGGGCCAGGAGTTCTGCATCGGCATGGCGGGGCGGCAGTAACGCAGCGCGCGTGGCTGGATCGTGCGTGCCGCTCGTAGTGAGCACGACGATCGCCTCGTCGGCGAGGGCGGGGAGCAGCAGGCGCAGCAACAGGTGGTGCGCGAGGTGATTGACCGCGAACGTCGTCTCGAAGCCGTCGACCGTTCGACCGGTGATGTCGGACAGGATCACACCGGCGTTGAGTAGCAGTGCGTCGATGGGAGCGTCCGCCAGTCGCTCGCGGACCGACCTCGCGAAGGCGCGGACCGAGTCGAGGTTCGCGAGGTCAAGCGGGATGGACTCCCCGAGCGGTGATGGCCGGCGCGCGCCCAGGAATAGCCGAGCGTCGTCCCACTGGGTCAACCGTTTCGCGGCAATCGCGCCGAACCCGGACGTGCCGCCGGTCATCACGAACGTCGACATGGCGCCCCCTCCGCAGCCGGCCATCGGAGCCGCACAACCACGACCCCACCGCCGAGCCAGGGATGGCCCGATGAGCGTTCGGCGTCGCTACCGAGGAAGGGAGCCATCACGTCAGCGGCGCCCGGCCGGTGGTGGTCGCGACCACGTGGCGGAGTGTCTCTTCGATCGGGGTGGTGCAGGTGAGTGTTCGGTCACCGCAGGCCCGGAAGAGACTGCACCGTTCCGCATCGTAGAGAGCCGCGAGCTCGTGGGCGAACGGTGCCGGGAGGCCGGCGTCGACCATTGCGTCGACCCAGCCCGCGCGTGGAATCGTAACGACCTGGAGGGGCTTCCCGAGGGTAGCGGCTAGTGCGGCGGCGACTCCTCGCTCCGTGTATTCGGGTCCTTCCAGGTCGATGACTTCGCTGGCCGATGGGGGGGGCGAGCAGTGACTCGGCCACGGCCTTCCCGATGTCGCGAGTGGCGATCATCGGCGTCGGCACGTCGGCGGTCTCGCCGAACACGGGATACAGGCCCGCTTCCAGCGCGGCACCGAGTATCGTTTCGACCTTCTCCTGGAAATGCGGTGAACGGATCGCTGTCAGCAACACACCGGTCTGATGCAGGCGATCCTCGAGGTGGTGGAGCCAGCGTATGGGCTCGGTGCCCTCGGGCAGGTCGGCGCCGATCGAGGACAGCAGGACGACGTGGGCAATGCCGCTATCGCCGACGGCGCCGGCGATCGAATCGGCGAGCCGGCGATGCTCGGCGTCACCAGCGGTCGGGATGGTGGGCAGCAGGATGAACGCACCGCGGCTGCCACTTAGGGCCTGCGCCAATGCCGCCCGGTCGGCAAAGTCTGCAACAGCGACCTCTGCGCCCTGCGCGACCCATGCCTCCCGCTTGTGCGCGTCGCGCACCACCGCCCGCACCGGCGCGTTTCTGTGTAGCAACTCGCGGGCGGCCACCGAGCCGACGTGGCCGGTTACTCCTGTGATCGCGTACATGGGGTCCTCCGTGCTCAGCGGGGAGCTTGTTGGTACTCAGTAGAACGGTCGGAGGTTGAGCTGATCCATATCTGATGCTCGCGATTCCATGTCTGTGCGTCTACATTGAAGGTATGGACCCGCTGGCTGATCTCCTGGATGGAGTTCGCGCGCGCACCGCCGCGTTCTGCCGCGCCGTCCTGGAGCCTCCGTGGGCACTGCGCATCGCCGATGGTGCTGCCCTCGCCCTCGTCACGACGCTGCGCGGGCATGCCTGGATTGTGCCCGACCACGGCGCGCCCGTACTCATGCGCCCGGGCGACGTAGCGATCATCAAGGGACCAGACCCTTACACCGTCGGCGACGATCCGAACACCGTCCCCGACGTCATCGTGCAGAGCGGCAACCGTCTGACCACCACTGATGGCGCTGATGTTATGGACGACCTGGTGCTCAGATGGCGTACCAGCGGGCGCACCCCGGACAGTTCCGCAATCGTGGCGAGTGGGACCTACCAGGTCAGCAGTGACGTGACCGAGCGCCTGCTGAACGCCCTGCCGGACATCGTGCTGGTACCTGAGGCCGACGCGCAGAGCCCGACGATGACATTGTTGACGGATGAAGTAGGCAGGGACGGCCCTGGCCAGCAAGTCGTGCTCGACCGACTGCTGGACATCGCCCTCGTCGCCACCCTCCGCGCATGGTTCGCCCGTGCAGACGCGGCGGCTCCGGGCTGGTACAGCGCGCAGAGCGATAGGCTGGTCGGTCCAGCGTTGCGGTTGATACACGACGACCCCGCCCATCCCTGGACGGTCACAGCCCTTGCAGCGAATGTGGGGTGTTCCAGGGCAACCTTCGCCCGTCGCTTCACTACGCTGGTCGGTGAACCACCCGCGGGATACCTGAGCGGCTGGCGGATCGCGCTCGCGGCTGACCTGCTACGCAAGTCCGACTTCACAATCGAAGCGATCGCCCATCAGGTGGGCTATGCCAACGCGTTCGCCTTGAGCGTCGCGTTCAAACGCATCCGCGGGGTATCGCCGAAGCGCTATCGCGCCGGCGACCGCCCATCTGGCCTCGACGCTCGAACCCGGGGCCCAGCGAAACCCCTAGGTAGTTAGACCACGATCTGGACGTGGCGCCCGACCGGCATCTACCGTCAGATTTGGCGAATCAGCGGTGATCGCGTTCCTCGTGCAGCGTCTGCTTTGAGGTCATTCGGCAAGCTTCCAACTTGCGGCCGGTCAGCGCGCTACCTGCTATGCCCCCTGCTGTGGTGCATCCTCGCAGCCCTCGAACCCAGTGACATGAGACGCGGGCGAAACGCGAGCAGCGAATGTAGCGGCAGGTGTGTGCCAACACCCGAGAGTTGCCTCGCTGAGTACGCGGCGCGCTGTGTGTGATCTGAACGCCCGCACGTGGGAGCTTCGACTTGCTCCTACCATACATCGACGTGGGGTCGCTTCTTCGTCCGCCGTGAGGCCCCCGTGCTCGGCATCGTCCCCTAGATCGACCGCATCGGCGTGGCGGAGGAGGATGCCGTCGCGCTCGAACGCAGGAGCGGTGGAGCGACCGCGTCCGCGGCACAGGTGGACATTGCGGTCGTGCGCTTCCCGCGTATCGCGAAACTTCTATGACATCGACCCGCTGCTGCGGGAACCCCCGTCAGCGTGCGCTGGGTAGAGGACGCCGCATTGGGGACGCCGGACCTAATCGTCCTGCCGGGGACCAAAACGACGATCGCCGACCTCGCATGGCTTCGCGCGGAAGGCCTTGACCGCGCGATCACCCAGCGCGCCGAGGTGGGCGCGCACATCCTTGGCATCTGCGGCGGCTACCAGATGCACGACAAGCGGGCATAGGACGGGCGGGCGACAGCAGCGCGGTGGACCCGAGCTAACCTGGTCGACTATGAGCGTCACTCATTCGGCAATTCGTGTCTCGTGTCGGTGCTCGGTTAAGAAGATCTGTCCATGAGGTGCCAGAACCCTGGACAACTCGGTAGTGATCAGTCGAGGTTCACGCGCGTGATGTAGGACTCGGAGGCAGAGAACTCCGTCAAAGCTGCTGTCAGGGAAGGGCAGAGCGACTCCGTCCGAGCGCACGAACTCCGCGCGTTGGAGGCGGCGCAGAGCCCGTCGGGCCTGCCCGAGCTGCTGCGGGTCGCGGTCCACAAGTACAATCCGCGAAGCCTCCAGAAACGCCAAGATGACGCCGTACTCCCCGCCGCCGCACCCTACGTCGAGAAATCGCTTCCCGCGCACCCAACTCGTGTTGAGCCCATGCGCCTGGCGGTCGTCTGGGGAGGAGATGCAGCCCTCCCACGGCGGTGATGCAGAGGTGAGCGAGGAGGCGACGCAACGGATGGAAGTTCGCGTCGGCGGTGGCGGCGATCGGTCTCCTAGCTGCCGCCTGCGCGAACTGAGCACCTCTTACACCGACCGGGGCTGATCGCTTCCGCCAGGAACCAGTTGCCTGCCTCGGTCGTTCGTCTTTGTGACCGGCGGTGACGGAGGAGGTGATGATGCCCGCAACTCGGCGCTCAGCCGCTCGACTGATCCCGCTGCTTGCCTCGCAGCGTTGACCACCGCGCTCTTTGTCGGCTGCGATAAGGGTGGCGAAACGTCCGGCTCCCGCACGGCCGCGGCAGCCGAACTGGTCCAGTCCGACGTCGACCGCGCACCCGCCA
>WHSU01000065.1 GCA_009379925.1 Dehalococcoidia bacterium
CATCGAGGTTCGCCGGAGACCAGCAGCCGCGAGTCGATCGCGTAGCCGGCGTTCTCCAGGAGCGTGACCTGGCCGGGCGCCATCATCAGCACCGTCACCTCAGCCCCCTCGCCGCCGTGGAACCACTCGCGGACCTCAAAGATCACGTCGACGTAGCCCAAGTCGTCGCCCGTGTGCGCCTCGCCGATTTCACGGACCGTGCCATCGAAGGCAAATGCGCGGTTCGTGACCGTCCGGAGGTCGTACGCCTCGACGCACGACATCGCGGCGTCCCCGCCGATGGCGACGGATGTCCCAACGGAAGCCGCGTCCGTCGGCGCCAGCCCCGAGGCGTCGGGTCCCTTCGCCTCGCCAGCGCATCCGGTGAGTACGACGGCGGCGACCAGCGCGGCGATCAGTGTCTTCACGAACGGACCTCCTCCGACCGACACAACGATGATGATGGTCAGACGCCGCGCGATGGCGCACAGTTCCCCTGCTACGCTCGCCGGAGCAGGCAGGTGCCCGGCGGTCCTGAGGCAAGGCCAGTCCGAGGAGGCGACAGGTGGCGGTGAAGCCGGACGCGGTGGTGGAGACGACGCTCGGGCCCGTGCGTGGTGCCGAGGATCACGGCACGCTGGTCTTCCGAGGCATCCCCTACGGCGCCTCCACAGCCGGGCCGCGGCGATTCCGTGCGCCCGAACCACCGGCGCGCTGGGATGGCATCCGCGACGCCCTCGAGTTCGGCCACGCCACGCCGCAGGAGCGCCCGCTGGTGGACGTGGCCGGGGCGGACCACCCGGACGTGCCCCGGCCGCAGCCGGTGCCACAGGACGAAGACTGCCTGGTCCTGAACGTCTGGACGCCAGCCGTGGACGACGGCCGCAAGCGGCCGGTGATGGTGTGGTTGCACGGCGGCGGCTTCAACAGCGGTGTCGGCGCGACCGCTGCGACGAACGGCGCGGCCCTGGTCAACCGAGGCGACGTCGTGGTCGTCACGCTGAACCACCGGCTCAACCTCTTCGGCTTCCTCCACCTGGAGGACATCGGTGGTGCGGACTTCGAGGGCTCCGGCGTCGCCGGCGTCCTCGACATCGTGCTCGCGTTGCAATGGGTGCGCGAGAACATCGAGGCCTTCGGCGGTGACCCCGGCAACGTCACGCTGTTCGGCGTGTCCGGCGGCGGCCGGAAGATCACCGTGCTCCTCGGGATGCCGGAAGCGAAGGGGCTCTTCCACCGCGGCATCATCCAGAGTGGCGCGCACCCTCGAGGCGTCCCGCGGGAGCGGGCGAACGAGTTCGCGGAGCAACTGCTCGTGCACATGGGCCTGGGGTCGTCGGACCTGGCGAAGTTGCAGCAGATGCCGGTCAAGCAGCTCCAGGACTCTGTCTACGGCTTCATCGATGAGTCGACCCGTCAGGGCGGCGCCTGGAGTCGGGGGTTGCTCTCACCGGTCGTGGACGGCGTCCATTTGCCCGGGCACCCCTTCGACCCGGCCGCCGCGCCCTCCGCCGCCGCCGTGCCGATCATGATCGGGACGACGCGGCACGAGATGGCTACGTTCCTTGCTCGCAAGCCGGAGTGGGCCGAGATCGACGAGCAGGGCCTGGTCGACAACGTCCGCCGTGTGCTAGGTGACCGCACGGAAGAGGTTATCGAGGTGACGCGGAAGAACCGCCCCGGCTCGACGCCGTACGACCTGCTGGTCGCGCTGGCCAGCGAGGACCGGCGGCAACTCTCGTTGCAGGTGGCGGAGCGCCAGGCCGCGGGCGGCTCGGCGCCGGTGTACTTCTATCAGTTCGCCTGGGAGACGGACTACGCGAACGGCCTGATGCGCGCCGGGCACAGCCTCGACACCCCGCTCGTCTTCGACAACGCCGACGGCCGTCCGACGACGGGCTCCAGCCCCGCGCGCTACGACATGGCCGCGCTGATGAGCGAGACGTGGCTCGCCTTCGCGCGCAACGGTGACCCGAACCACGATGGCCTGCCACACTGGCCAACCTTCGACGCGGACGCGCGGCAGACGATGGTCCTCGACCTCCCGCCGCACGCCGAAGCCGACCCGGACCAGCCGGAACGCCTGGCGTGGGCGGACATCACCGTGCACCTCCCCTTCGAGGGCCCAGCGTTCGTCGGGTCGTTCAGCGACTGAGGACGGGCCGATCGCGGCGCGCTACTGTACCTACCCGGGAAAGGAGCCAGCGATGGTGCACCCGAGGATGTACAGCGACGACGACCCCTACCTCACGGAACTGCGTGAGGTCTGCCTCGAATTCCCCGAGGCCGCCGAGGTCGAGGCGTGGGGCCGGCCGACGTTCCGCGCCGGGAAGAAGATGTTCGCCATCTTCGAGTCGGGCCCGGGCGGCGAGGGCTACGCCGTGGTCTTCAAGCCGGACCCGGAGGTGCGCCTCGGGCTGCTCGACGACCCTCGCATCTTCGTGCCGAAGTACCACGGCCCCTACGGCTGGTTGGGCCTCGACCTCGATGCGGATCCCGTCGACTGGGGCGAAGTCGAGGAGTTGATGGAGATGTCGTACCGGCAGGTCGCGCTCAAGCGCATGCTGAAGGCGCTCGAGGCCGTCGCGTAGCGTCGCGGCCCGAGCAGAGCCGCTGCGAGCGTGCGTTGATCCCGCCGTCGGCCTGCTCCTAGACTCCGCGCCGACGTACCCTGAGCAGCAACATCTCGGTGACCTCGGGCGAGTGCGCGCGCGAGGGCAGGACGGTCAGGGCGGTGCCGTGGCGAGCAAGAGCAATCACGACTGGTCGACGGGCACCTACGGCAAGGCCGTCGGACGCTTCCCGGAGCGCCGCGAGCATTTCGAGACCTCGTCCGGCGGCGTAGAGCCGCTGTACGGGCCGGAACACCTCGCCGAATGGAACTACCACGAGCAGTTGGGCTACCCCGGCGAGTACCCGTTTACCCGCGGTGTCCAGCCGACGATGTACCGCGGGCGCCTCTGGACCATGCGCCAGTACGCGGGCTTCGGCGACGCCGAGGAGTCCAACCAGCGCTACAAGTTCCTCCTCCAGCAGGGCCAGACCGGCCTCTCGGTCGCCTTCGACCTGCCGACCCAGATCGGCTACGACTCCGACCACTCGATGGCCACCGGCGAGGTGGGCAAGGTGGGCGTCGCCATCTCCTCCCTGGCCGACATGGAGACGCTGACGGACGGCATCCCCATGGAGGAGATCACCACCTCCATGACGATCAACGCCACCGCGCCGATCCTCCTCGCCCTCTATGTGGCGGCGGCGAAGAAGCAGGGCGCCGACCTGAGCAAGATCGGCGGGACGACGCAAAACGACATCCTCAAGGAGTACATCGCGCGCGGCACCTACATCTTCCCGCCGCGCCCCTCGCTGCGGCTGATCACGGACGTCTTCGCGTGGTGCAAGGACGAGCTGCCCGAGTGGAACACGATCTCCATCTCCGGCTACCACATGCGCGAGGCCGGTTGCACCGCGGCGCAGGAGCTGGCCTTCACCTTCGCCGACGCCATCGAGTACGTGGACGCGGCCATCAGCGTGGGCCTCAAGTTCGACGAGTTCGCCCCGCGGCTCGCCTTCTTCTGGGCGTGCCACTCCAACTTCCTGGAGGAGATCGCGAAGTTCCGCGCCAGCCGCCGCATCTGGGCGCGCATCGCGAAGGAGCGCTATAGCTCGGAGAACCCTCGAGCGCAGATGTTGCGCTTCCACACTCAGACGGGCGGCGCCACGCTCACGGCCCAGCAGCCGCTGAACAACGTCATCCGCACAGCGCTCCAGGCGCTTTCGGCCGTGCTCGGTGGCACGCAGTCCCTGCACACGAACTCATACGACGAGGCGCTCGCGCTGCCCACCGAGGAATCGGTGGAGCTGGCGCTGCGCACGCAGCAGGTCATCGGCTACGAGTCCGGCGTCGCCGACACCATCGACCCGCTGGCCGGCTCCTACTACATCGAGTCGCTCACTGACCGCGTGGAGCGCGAGACGATGGCCTACATCGAGCGCATCGAGGACATCGGCGGGGCGCTCACCGGTATCGAGCAGGGCTTCCAGCAGCGCGAGATCCAGGAGAGCGCGTTCCACCTCCAGCGGCAGGCGGAGACGAAGGACCGCATCGTCGTCGGGGTCAACGACTTCGTCACGGACGAGATGGCGCCAGTCGAGCTGATGCGCCCGAGCCCCGAGACCGAGCGCAAGCGCGCAGCCAGCCTCGAGAAGCTGCGCGCCGACCGCGACCATGAGGCCGTCGAGCGCTCGCTCACGAAGATCCGCGCCGCCGCCTCCAGCGACGAGAACATGATGCCGCTGCTCATCGAGGCCGTAGAGGCCTACACGACGGTCGGCGAGATCTGCGGCGTGCTCCGCGAGGAGTGGGGCGAGTACCAGGAGACCGTGACGATCTGATGGCGACCGGCGATTTCGACATCGAGCGGGTCAATGCGGAGAATGCGCGCGTACGAGCGGACACTCGGGCCATGCTGGAGCGTGTGCGGCCTGAGCGCCGAGACGAGGTCGTGGACGGGGAATGGCGGCTTCGGGACATCGTCGCCCACCTCGCCGGCGCCCAATCCGGCTACGCCGAAGCCCTCGAGCACGTGGCGGCCGGCGAGCCGCCGTCCATCGCCGAATACGGCCCGCCGGGACCGCCGCACGAATGGAACAGCCGAGTCGTCGCGCGCAGCCAGGGTCGGTCCTGGGACCAGTTGCTCGAGGACCTCGATGCCGCGCAGACGCGCCACGAGGCGGCCGTGCGCGCCTGCGGCGCGGCCCTCGGCGGCGACGAGCGCTCACGGTTCTACGCCCAGAACGTCGTGCGTCACGAGAGCGGCCACCTCGCCGGGATCAGACGCTGGCTGGCAGGTGAGTCCGTGGCCCGGCCTACCGCCCCCTAACGCTGGGCTCGCGTCCTGAAAGGCGACCCCATGCCCGATGCTATCGACGCACTGCTCGCGCAGAACGCGGAGGCGCGCGGCGACCTCATGGACGCCATCGACGCGCTCCCGCCCGACCGGCGCTGCGAGGGCTGGTACGGCGAGGAGCAGTGGTCCGTCCACGACATCGTCGCACACCTCATCGGGTGGCAGGACGGCTGGGCGCACGCCCTCGAGCTGATGGCGAAGGGCGAGCGCCCGAGCATCCCCGGCTACGAGGGCGACGACGACCCCTACAACGCTTCGTCCGTCGGGTCCCGCCGCGAGCACTCGTGGGAGCAGCTGATGGGCGAGCTACGCAGCACGCGCGAGCGCCACGAGGCGGCCGTGCGGAACCTGCGCGGCAACCTGGACCCCGAACGACTGGCGCCGGGCAAGACCGCGCACAACCTCGCCAACGCCGGCGGCCACGACCACGAGCACATCGAGGCGATCATCGAGTGGCGGCGAGAGCAGGGGCTGCTGCGCTAACGGGCGGAACGCGGAAGTCGGGTACCATTCGACGGTGCGACGACTAACCATCCGATTCGACGATGAGACGTATGAGGCGCTGAAACAGGAGGCCCAAGAGCGCCGCGTGTCGATGTCGCACGTCGTTCGCAAACTCGTACAGGAGCGCGTTGGCCCGCGGCGCGTCCGACCCCGGCGCTACGAGCACTTCACCTTCATCGGCTCCGGGGACAGCGGGCCACGAGACGATGACGCGCTCTATCCCATCTCCGAGAACCATGACGAGGCATTCGTCGAGGCTGTGGTCGCGGGGCTGCGAGACAAGGTGGCCAGATTCGAAGCCGAGGGCTTCAGCATCTATCGAGCGGACAGCGGCGGCGTCTAGCATCACGAGCCGGACCAAACAGGAGCACCAATGTTCGACCGGATTCACCATGTGGGGGTCGTGCTGCCGGATGCGGACGCCGCCCTCGGCTTCTTTCGGGACGTCATGGGCCTCAAGGTGACCGCGGACCAGGTCGTCGAGGAGCAGGGCGTCCGAGGGGTCCTGCTCCAGCTCGGCGAGAACGAGATCGAGCTGCTCCAGCCGGTGCAGCCGGACACGGGCGTCGCGCGCTTCCTCGAGAGCCGCGGACCGACGCTCCACCACATCTGCCTCAACACCGACAACATCCTCGATGAGTTGCAGCGGCTCAAGGAGCTGCAGGTCGACCTGATCGACGAGACCCCCCGAGACGGCCTGGCGGGCAAGGTGGCGTTCATCCACCCGAAGGCTATGCACGGCGTGCTCGTCGAGTTGGCCCAGCCGCCCGTCTCGGACACCGTTGCCCACGGCCATGGCAAGGGCTTCGACCACCTGGCCGTCACGGTCGCCGACTACAAGGGCGCGAAGGCGAAGTGGCGCCTGGTCGCGGGCCTCGAGGTCACGAACGAGATCTTCCCGCCCGGCCGCGACATGGTGATCGGCCAGATGCCCTGCGGGCAGACGATGATCGAGCTGCTCGCCGCCACTGCCCCCGACTCCCCGATGGCGAAGCGCATCGAGGAGCAGGGCGAACGCGCCTCCTCGATGGTGGCGATCGAGGTGGCGGAAATCGACGCGGAGGTCGCGCGCTATCGCTCGGCGGGCTACACGCTGCCGGACCCGGCGCCGGGCGCGCTGCCGGACAGCGTCACCTCGACGATCTCCGCGGAACAGGCCTTCGGGCTGGCTATCCAGCTGATCCAGTTCGGGCGTTCGGCGTAGCGGACGCCATCCCACACGGCCCGCATGCGGATGCGCCAACCGAGGGGCGTGGCTAGACTCGCATTCCGGCGCGAGGCCCGCACCCAGCCCGAGGCCTTCCGACGACGAGGAGCCTGAGATGACGAACGAACGTCCGATCCGCGTGCTGATCGCGAAGCCCGGCCTCGATGGCCACGACCGCGGCGCGAAAGTCGTGGCCCGCGCCCTGCGCGATGCCGGCATGGAGGTCATCTACACGGGCATTCGCCAGACGCCGCAGATGATTGCGGAGGCGGCCCTGCAGGAGGACGCGCAGGTCGTGGGGCTCTCCATCCTCTCCGGCGCCCACCTCGAGCTGTTCCCCCGCGTCGTCGAGGAGTTGAGGCAGCGGGGCGTGGACGACGTGCTGCTCTTCGCCGGTGGCATCATCCCGAAGGAAGACATCACGAAGGTGCAGGAGATCGGGTTCCAGGGTGTCTTCGGCCCCGGCACCAACACCAACGACATCATCGAGTTCGTGAAGTCCCATGCGCCCGTGCGAGCGTGATGGCCCAGCAGACCGCCCTCTCGGCCCCCGAGCTGGTTGATCGCATCGTCGCGGGTGAGCGGCGGGCGCTGGCCCGCGCGATCTCGCTCGTCGAGGCGGACACGCCCACCGGCCGCGAGGTGCAGGCCGCGCTCTACCCGCGCACCGGACACGCGCAGACCATCGGCATCACCGGCTCCGCCGGCGCCGGCAAGTCGACGCTCGTGGGCGCACTGGCCCGCGAGGAGCGCAAGCGCGGCCGCACCGTCGGCATCGTGGCCGTCGACCCCTCGTCGCCGTTCTCGCACGGCGCCATCCTCGGCGACCGCATCCGCATGCAGGACCTCACAAGCGACGGCGGCGTGTTCCTCCGCTCGATGGCCTCCCGGGGCAACCTCGGCGGCCTCTCGGAGACGGCGACGGGCGTCATCGATGTGATGGACGCCGCCGGCTTCGACGTGGTGATCGTGGAGACCGTCGGCGCGGGCCAGGACGAGGTCGAGGTCGCCACGGCCGCCGGCACGACGGTGCTGATCACGAACCCCGGCGGCGGCGACGAAATCCAGTCGATGAAGGCCGGCCTCATGGAGGTCGCCCAGATCCTCGTCGTGAACAAGGCCGACCTGGCCGGCTCGGACACCGCGGTCACGCAGTTGAAGGCGCTGCTGGCCATCGCCGACCTCGGCGCGTGGACCCCGCCGATCCTCAAGGCGACCGCCAAGACCGGCGAGGGCATCCCGGAGCTGGTCGACGCGATCGACCGGCACCAGGAACACCTGCACTCCTCCGAGCACGCCGAGGACGAGCGGCGCGCCCTCTCGCGCAAGCAGATCGTCGCCCTCGCTCGCGCCTCGCTGCACCGCCAGGCCCTCGAGGTCGCCCACGGCAGCGGCGCCCTCGACGACCTCGTGTCGGCCGTCGCCGCACGCCGGCGCGACCCCCGCTCGGCCGCGGAGTCGCTGCTGGAGGCGGTCAAGCGCGAATGGGCCGCGTCCGAGTAGTCACCGCGCCGCTTCGTGTCAGGAGGGTGGACGACCATGACCTATGGCTACTTCGGCACGATGCGCGCGCAGTCCGGCCACCGGGACGAGGTGATCGAGATCTTGCTGCGATCCTCCGAGTCTCTCGCGGACCTCGGGTGCTACTCGTATGTGGTGGGCACGTCGGACACGGACGCCTATCTCATCTGCGTGAGTGAGCTGTGGGGAGCAAGGAAGCGCATGACACCTCGTTGCAGCGACCGGAGACGCGCGACGCGATCACGCGGGCGATGCCGATGCTCACCGGCGAGTTCACCGGCTACGAGATGACGGTCCGCGGTGGACTCGGTGTCTCTTCCCAGGACAGCCGCTAGCTGTACTGACCACACACCTGCGAGACACGTGACCGAAGGCTGGGCCTCCCGCGAGACTTGGGGTTGGTGAACCCGACTAAGTCGAGCGGAGGCCCAGTTGTCTGATCCTACGCAGCCGCCGGCGCGGATGCGCTACTCCTTCGAGTCACGATGTCGTGCGGTCGACGCCATGCGCGGCGGCGGTCCTGTGCAGACGGTCGCGCACACGCAGGGCGTGAG
>WHSU01000011.1 GCA_009379925.1 Dehalococcoidia bacterium
CGTGCCGCCGTCGTGGGACGAAGGGCCGGCGCGGCCGTTCGCGCCACCGCCGCCGCGCGAGGGCGACCCGCCGCCGGATGGCGCGGGCGCACCCGAGGTGCCCGAGGCGCCGATGCGCGAGCGACTGGGCGCGCTGCGCGCCATCGGGCAGGTGGAGGGCACGTACGTCGTCGCCGAGGCGGACGACGGGCTCTACCTGGTGGACCAGCACGCCGCGCACGAGCGCGTGCTCTACGAGCAGGTGCTGGCCGCCCGGGCCGGCGGCGAAGCGGCGTCGCAGCCGCTGCTGGAGGCCGCCGTCGTGGAGTTGAGCGCGCCGCTGGCCACGTTGCTCGCGGGCGAGGGGGACGCGCTGGCCGCCGTAGGGTGGGAGGTGGCGCCCGCCGACGGCGCAGCCGTGCTCGTGCGCGCCGTGCCGTCGGCGCTCGCGGGGCGCGACCCGGCACGGGCGTTGGTCGAGTACCTCGACCGGCTGGAGGCGGAGGAGCGGCTGACGGGGCCGGACCGCGCCGCCGCCACGCTGGCGTGCCGAGCGGCGGTGATGGCCGGCGACCGGCTGGAGGGCGAACAGCAGCGCGCGCTGCTGCGGGCGCTCGAGGCGTGCGGGACGCCCCACAGCTGCCCTCACGGGCGTCCCACGATGGTGCACCTGAGCCGCGCGGCCCTCGACCGCTCGTTCGGGCGGCGCTAGCCGGAAAGCAGCGTCCAGGCGTCGCGCAGCGGCCCGCCGGGGGACGGTGGCGGTGGCGGCGTTTCCCCGCCGGCCGCAGCGTCGGCGACCGTGAGCAGCCACCCGTCGATGTCGCCGCTCGGGGCGCGTGCTGCGACCGCGAGGGCGACCGTGTCGAGCAGCTCGGCGTCCTCGACCGGCAGGATCAGCGTGGTGGCGCCCGCGCCCACCGCCGCGACGGCGTAGAGGCGGCGGAGGGCGCGCCGCACATCCCCGGGTGCGCCGTGGCCCACGTTGCCGACCGCCACCAGGCGTTCGGTGTCGGGCACCGCGCGGTAGGCGCGGAGCAGGTCCAGCGAGCGACGCGCTCGCGGGGCGTCGGACGCCGGAGGGTAGGCGAGGGCGTCCAGGTAGAGCGGCCCCGGCACGCCGGCCATGCGTGCCCCCTCCGCCGCTTCGCGGGCGGCCTCCGACAGTGCTGCGACGGGCGCCTGCTCGCGCCCCGTGGGGGTGTCCGCGCGGCGTGGCGAGATCACGAGCCCGGCGCGGGCGCGCGCCGCCGCCCGCAGCAGCGCCTCCTCCGCGCTGTCGGACAGGCTGCCGGGCGGGCCGGGTGGGCCGCCCACCGGCAGCGCGTTGGCCACCAGCGGCCGGGCGATACCCTCGCGCTCAGCCAGTTCGAGCGCCATCGCGAGCGCCGAGGGCGAGGCGGCGTCCAGGAAGAGCGGCACGCGCACCAGCGCGCGGCGCAGGCCCTGCGCGGCCTGTACGAGGTCGAGCGCACCACCCTCGAGGCCCGCGTTGAGGTCGAGCGCGTCCGCGCCGGCCTCCAGTTGCGCGCGGGCGGCGGCGACCAGCGGCGCGGCATCCCCGGCGGCCAGCGCCTGCGCGTGTGGGGACGCATGCAGCGCGAGCGACTGCCCGACGAGCAGCACGCGCTAGAAGAGGGCCGGCAGGCCCTCGCGCCGTGCGCGCCAGACCATCAGCTGCGCCAGCGTGCGCGCCGCCCGGTGCACCGTGGGATAGCACGCGATGCCGGCGGCAGTCGCAGCCTGCTGGAAGCGGTCGGCGGCGTCTCCCTCGACCTCGCGGCCGCGCAGCAGCGCGACGAACGGTACGCCGGTCTCCGTCTGCAACTCCGCCAGCTGGCCCGACGCGCGGTCGGCGGCGCGCTGCATGCGCTCGTCGTGCTCCTCCGGCGGCAACTCGTCCGCCGCGGCCGGCGGCGGGCCGCCGGGCCCGGGCGCACCGGGCTGGCGCGGCAACATCGGGTTCGTGATCACGACGTCGATCGGGGCCGCTTCGGCCACGATGCCCAGGGTGCGCAGCATGCCCTCCGGGCCGCCGGCGTTCGTGTCAATCGGGTTGTTGACGCTCGTCCCGGCGAGCGGGATGAACTCCCGGAGGCGCGCCTTGCTCGCCTCCGGCAGCGGCGGCACCTCGAGTCCGGCCGTGGCGATGGCGTCGGCGGAGAGCACCGCGAAGCCGCCGCCGCCGCCGACGAGCGCGACGCCCCGCCCGCGGATGTGGCGCGCGCCCGTCGCCACGCCGATCACCAGGTCGTGCAGGTCGTCCATCGTCTCGGCGCGGTAGGCGCCGGCCTGGCGGCACATCGCCTCGAAGATCTGCACGGACCCGGCCAGCGAGCCGGTGTGGGAGTTGGCGGCGCGCGCGCCGGCGGCGGTGAGCCCGCCCTTGAGGATGATCGTGGGCTTCACGGCGGCGCAGCGCTTCACCGCCTCGAACATCTTGCGGCCGTCCTGGGCCCCCTCGATGTAGGCCGTCACGATCTCGGTGTCGGGGTCGCTCGCCGCGTAGTCGAAGAGGTCGTGCGCGCGCACGTCGGCGCCGTTACCGAAGGAGACGGCCTTGGAGAAGCGCACCCCGCGACGGCCCAGGCCATGGATGATGTCGCCGGCGTTCGCACCCGACTGCGAGATGAGCATGACGTTGCCGGGCTCGGTCGGGAAGCCGCCCATAAAGGCGAGCCCGCTCCTGGGCACGTAGAGGCCCATGCAGTTCGGACCGATGGCGCGGATGCCCGCGTCACGCAGCCGCTCGATCATGCGGCGTTCGACCTCGATCAGTTCGGGGTCGCCGGTCTCCGCCAGCCCGGCGGTGAAGAAGTGGATCGAGCGCACGCCCTTCTGGACGCACTGCTCCACCAGTTCCGGCGCCACCCGCGCGGGCACGAGCGAGATCACGTGGTCGACGGGGTCCGGGGTATCGAGGAGCGTCGGGTAACAGCGGAGCCCCCGCACCTCCGTCATCTTCGGGTTGACGGGATAGAGTCCGTGCTCCTGTTCGTATCCCTGCTCCAGCAGCGCTGTCAGGAAGCCCCGAGACATGTCGTTGTCCGAGGAGGGCACACCGACCAGCGCGACGGCGCGCGGGTGGAAGATGGGGTCGAGCGGATGGGTACTCACGGGCGGTCCGTCCAGCTACGCGCCGCCGTCGCGGGTGACGGCTGGTCGCGGGCCACGAGGCGTCCCGATTGTAACCAGCGCGCCCCGCAGGCGCGCCTGTACACCCTTCGTGCCCCCCTGCATCGGCTGCGGCTACTCGGCGCCGCCCGGGACGGGCGCGAGAATGTCGTCCGGGATGCCCTCCGAGAGCGCCTGCTCGATGCCGGTGGCGGCACGCTCGATGTCCGCCTCCGTGTTGTAGGCGTGCAGCGACAGCCGCACCGCGTTGTACTGGCGCACGGCACGCGCCACCACGCGATGGTCGCGCTGGAGGTAGGCGGCCACGCGGCCCGGATCCTCCTCGCCCACCGTGACGAGGAACAGGCCGCTGCGCGTCGTGTCGATGCAGGGGCTAGCGGGCGCCACGCCGGGGATGTTCGCGAAGCGCGCCTCGGCCGCGCGGTTCAGGTCTCGCACGCGGTCCCATACGGCGACCGGCCCGGACTCCAGGTACTGTTCAACCGCCGCGAGCGTGCCCGCCACAACCGGGCCGGAGGTCGTCGAGACCTCGAACTTCGTCACCTTCTCCCGCTCCGGCTCGAAGCCGCCCTCGAAGTCGTAGGAGGCGGCCGCCCGGCCGCTCACCTTGACCGGGTCGAAGCCCGCGATGCGCTCGCGTCGCACGTAGAGCATCCCCAGCCCGTCCGGTCCGCACAGCCACTTGTGCGAGGGCACCGCGTAGGCGTCGACGCCCAGCGCGTGCACGTCGATCGGCACGTGGCCGGCCGTCTGCGCGCCGTCGACGACCACTGAGGCGCCACGCGCGTGGGCCAGCCGGGAGATCTCGGCAAGTGGCAGCAGCTGGCCGGTGGAATAGGTGATCTCGGAGAGCAGGACGAGCCGCGTGTTGGCGTCGATCGCCTGGTCGAAGCGTTCGAGCACCTCGCCGGGGCTGCACTCGGCCTCCAGCGGGACCAGGCGCAGCTCGCAACCGCGTCGCTCGCGCAGGAAGTAAGCGGGGACGATGCCGCCGCCATGCTCGGCGGTGGTCGTGACGATGCCGTCGCCAGCGCGCAGGTCCAGGCCGTTGACGGCGATGTTCACACCCTCCGTGGTGTTGCCGGTGATCGCGATCTCGTCCGCATCGGCGCCGAGCATCCGCGCCGATGCCTCGCGCAGCCGTGCGGTCGTCGCCTGGCGGTCGTCCATGACGGTGCGGGTGGTCGGCCCGTGCCACAGTTCCAGGTCGAGGCGTCGCCGCATCGCCTCGACGACCGGATAGGAGAGGGGACCGGACCAGCCGCAGTTGAGGTAGACATAATCACGCAGCACAGGCGTCTGCTCGCGCAGCCACGCCCAGCGCTCCTGGTCGGACATCGAAGGCCTCCCTCGCATGGTTCGTCGGAGCAGGTGTAGCACACCGGAGGGCGCTTCGAGACTGCCTGTCACGATGTATACTGCGATGTATACGCGCGTCGACCGGAGGACAACAATGGCACGCATGGTGCGGAAGCAGGTCTATATCGAGCCACGTCACGATGTGCTGCTGAAGCGACGCGCCCGGGAGATGGGCGTGACGGAAGCCGAACTGATCCGCCGCGGCATCGAGTACATCACCGCCGCGGAGGCGGACGAAGAAGAGGAACGGGAGGACGCGTGGGCCGAGTTGGACGCGGCGATGGAGGAAGCGGCGCAAGTCATCGCGCCGCAGACGGGTCGTCAGTGGACCCGTGAGGAGCTGTATGAGGAACGCATCGACCGCGTGGTTGGTCGACACGAACGTCCTGCTGTACCCGTTCGACCCGACTGACCGCCAGAAGCAGCGGCAGGCACGGCGGGTACTCGCAGCCGCTCGTCGCCAGCGGGAGCAGGTGCTGTTGAGCGTCCAGTGCCTCACCGAGTTCTACCGCGCGGCCACGAACCGACTGGCCATGGATCGCAGCCTCGCGGCCCGGAGGGTGGGCAATCTCGCCCGGCTGTACCGAGTGGTCGACCTCACGCCGGCCGTGGTCATCGAGGCCTGCCGCCTCGCCAGCGAGCGCAACATCGCCATCTGGGACGCGCTGATCTGGGCCGTTGCCCGGCAGCACGACATCCCGTACATCCTGACCGAGGACGACGGACACGGCCCGACCATCGAGGGCGTCGAGTACGTGAACCCGTTCCGAGATGACTTCGACGCCGCCCGGTACGGACTGGAGCTGACTGCATGACGACCAGCACGACCGGAGCGTGGGACCCGACCCAGTACGCGCGTTTCGAGGCGGAGCGTAGCCGCCCCTTCTTCGACCTCGCCGGGATGGTCGAGCGGCGTCCCGACATGCGCGTGGTGGACCTCGGCTGCGGCACCGGCACGCTGACCGCCTGGCTGCACGCCGACCTACAGGCCGTCGAGACACTGGGCGTCGACGCCTCGGAGGAGATGCTGGCGCAGTGCGCGGCGCACGAGGACGGTGCGCTGCGCTTCGTGGCCGCCGACACCGTGGACTTCGCCGCGACCCGTGGCGAGCAGTTCGACCTCGTGTTCTCGAACGCGGCGCTGCAGTGGGTGGACGGCCACGAGCGGCTGATCCCACTGGTGGCCGGACTCGTCGCACGGGGTGGCCAGCTGGCCGTCCAGATGCCCACCAACGACGACCACACCTCGCACGAGGTCGCGCGCACGCTGGCCCGCAGCGAGCCCTTCGCAACGGCGCTTCAGGGGTGGGTGCGGCCGGACCCGGTGCGGCCGCCCGAGTGGTACGCGAAGCAGCTGTACCGGCTGGGCTTCGCCGAACAGCGCGTGGAGATGCGGGTCTACGGCCACGTGCTCCCGGAGCCGCGCTCGGTGATCGAGTGGGTGAAGGGTTCCCTGCTCAGCGCCTATCGTGCCCGCCTGGATGCCGAGACGTACGCCACGTTCCTCGCGGCCTACGAGGAGCGGCTGCTGGAAGCACTGGACGACGAGTGGCCGTTCTTCTACCCCTTCAAGCGCATCCTGCTTTGGGCGCGCCGCGAGTCCTGACCCTCCGTTAGCCTTCGATGGCAACCTTCCTCGCGCCCTCGCGTTTTCTCTCTCGCATGCATGCACCGGTATGAGGATGACCTCGTCGCCTGCGAGGCCATCGGTGAGAGGTGCGGTCAAGGGCGCAAGGCCCGGGCCGTACTGGAAAGGAGCCAGGCACATGCGTCTGAACGACTTCTACAACCAGATCCTGAGGGACAGCCGTCGCGGCCACCCCACGATCCGGGAGGCCGCCGGCGACTACCGCCGCAGCCTCGAGTCGGAACTCGACGTCTACCGGCCGCGCTAACCCGCGGCGGACGGGCGTGCGACTGCAGCGCGGCGTCCGGGTGGCCACCCGGGCGTCGTGACGGTCGCTCCACCAGCGTCACCCGCACTGGCGCACCAGCGGTAGAGGCCGCACCGTGAGTGCCATGCGTTGGACCACCCCGCAGGATACCGGCCGGCTCGTCGCCTACAGCCTCGTCGCGGCCGTACTGCTCATCTTCGTCGTGTTCCTGCCGGCCACGGGCGCCCTGGACGTCCCGCCGATCGCCTCCTCCCTCGGCACGACCCTCGAGGCCACGGTCGTCGACGTCAGCGGCCGCACTACGCAGGTGACCTCGCATGGCACGGTCGTATCGGACCGCGTCGTGCTGCGCCTGGACGGCGGCGAGGAGGTCTCGGTCGACCGGCAGTACGTCGAGGGCGACGTGGGGCGCTTCGACGTGACGGCAGGCGACCGCGTCCTCGTCAGCCGCCAGGAGGGCGCGACCGAGGGGCGCGGCTATCTGATCGTCGACCGCGTGCGCCGTGCGCCGCTGGCCCTCATGGCGCTCTCCTTCGGCGCGCTCGTGCTGGCCGTGGGCGGACGCCGAGGCGTCTGGTCGCTGGTCGGCCTGGTCGCGAGCATGCTGGTGATCGTGCGCTTCATCGTCCCGGCGATCCTCGCCGGCGGGGACCCGGTAACGGTTTCCATCGTCGGATCGTTAGTCGTGATGATGACCACCCTCACCATCGCGCACGGCATCTCCCGCGTCACCGCGGTCGCGCTGGCCGGGACGGCGGTCAGTCTGCTCCTGACGGGGGCGCTGGCGGCAGGTGGCATCCGCTTCGCGGCGCTCACCGGAGTCGCCTCCGACGAGGCCGCCCAGCTGCAAGTGCTGGCACCCGGCATCGACGTGCACGGCCTGCTCCTCGCCGGCATCATCGTCGGGGCGCTCGGCGTGCTGGACGACGTGACGACGACGCAGGCTTCCACCGTGTTCGAGTTGAAGCGCGCCGGTGCGCGGCTGGGCCGCCGGCAACTGTACCTGCGTGGCATGAACGTCGGCCGCGACCACATCGCGGCGACGGTGAACACGCTGATGCTCGCGTACGCGGGGGCGGCGCTGCCGCTGCTGATGATCCTGGCCTCGCAGCCGGAACCCGTCGGGATGCTGATCAACCGCGACAACCTGGCGACCGAGGTCGTCCGCACGCTCGTCGGCAGCATCGGCATCGTCGCCGCCGTCCCGGTGACCACGGCACTGGCCGCGCTGGTGGCAGGTGGGGAGACTCCCGATCCTGACTCCGAGGCGGCTGAACCGCTCGGCGAAGGGAGATCGAGCGCGCAGACAGAGTTCTGATGGGAACGCTACGGCGGTTGTGGGTCAATGGGACTCGCGCGCCTGTGCGGTCCAGCGAAGGCTTGTTTGATGTGTGGAATCGCCGGCATCTATGACTTGGCGGGCTCGGCCGTTGGGAATGATGAACTGGAGCGCATGGTCGCAACGATCGTGCATCGCGGTCCGGACGCCACGTCCACGCACTGTTTCCCGGGCGGGGGACTGGGCTCCACGCGCCTGGCGGTGCTGGACCTGAGGCCGGAGAGCAACCAGCCCTTCGTCAGCACCGATGGCCATTACGCCGTCAGCTACAACGGCGAGATCTTCAACTACCTGGAGCTACGCGAGCAGTTGCTCGGCCTCGGCCACTCCTTCCGCACCGACTCGGACACCGAGGTGCTGCTGGAAGCCTACCGCGAGTGGGGCGCAGACGCGGTCGGCCGGCTGAACGGCATGTGGGCCTTCGCCATCTACGACGGCGCCCGTGACGAGCTGTTTTGTTCGCGTGACCGCTTCGGCATCAAGCCGTTCTACTACGCGCAGGACGGCGGCCGGTTCCTCTTCGCGTCGGAGGTGAAGGCGCTGCTGGCCGTGGCGCCCGCGCTGGCCGAACCCGACCACGCGCACCTTGCGCGCTTCGTGGCGGACACCGTCGAGGCCCAGCTGACTGACACGTTCTTCGCGCGCATCAAGCGGCTCGATCCGGCGCACAACATGCTGGTGACCCGCACGGCCTCGACGACCACCCGCTACTGGGACTATCCCCACGACCTGCTCCACGACATCACCTTCGAAGAGGCCGCCGAGCAGATCGCCACGCTGCTGCAGGACGCGATCCGGCTGCGCATGCGCAGCGATGTCCCGGTGGGGACGCTGCTGTCGAGCGGTGTCGACTCGTCGGCGCTCGTGTGCCTCTTGCGCACAGTCTACAGCGGCCCTCACCAGGTGTTCACCGGGTCCTACCCCGGCGAGCCCTTCGACGAGTCGCCCGCGGCCGCCCGGCTGGCCGCGGAGCTGGACATGGAGCACCACGCGGTCCCCGGCGACTGCGACGACTTCGCGGCGGCTATGTGCCAGGTCATCCGCTACATGGAGTCGCCCACGTACTCGCCCGAGGTGATCCCACGCTGGAACATCTACCGCCAGATGCGGGGCTCGATCACTGTCGCGCTGGAGGGTCAGGGCGCGGACGAGTTGTTCGGCGGGTATGTGCTGGACAACGTCCCGTACGCGCTGGCGGACGCCGCCGGGCGCGGCGACCTGATGGAGTTCGGCGCGTCGGCGCTGGGTCAGCTCCGCACCTGGGGTGTCCGCAGCAGCCTGCATAACGCGCGCCCCTACCTGGTGCCACCCGCGGCACGCCGGGCATTCCGCTCCGTGCGTCGCCGCGAACCTGTCTACCACGGTGGGCCGGACGGCACCGACGCGGGCGGCCAGCCGGCCGCCGCTGTCGCGGCAGTCCGCGGTCCGTTCTCCGACCGCGTCACGGCCGCCCTGCACCGCGAGCACACGGGGCGTCTGCGCTCACAGCTCCACTACGGCGACGCGATGTCGATGGCCCATTCGGTCGAGTCGCGGCTCCCGTTCATGGACGTGCGGCTGGTGGAGTTCGGCTTCCGGCTCCCCGGCAAGTTCAAGGTGCGGCGGGCCACCGGCAAGGCGGTGCTGCGAGAAGCGGTCCGTCGGCACGTCCCGGCGCGCATCCTGGCGCCCCGCACGAAGCTGGGGTTCCTGACCCCCGTCGCCTCCTGGCTGCGCGAGCGGCCGGAGGAGGCGCTGTGGCCGCTGCTGCACGACGAGCGGGCCCGCCAGCGCGGGGTCTTCGACATGGCGGCCGTCGAGCGCGCGGCGAACGAGCACGTCGCCGGCGAGCACGACCGTCACCGTCTGTTGTTCCGCTGGCTGTCGACGGAGTTGTGGTATCGCACCTTCATCGATGGCGCGGCCCACGGCGACCGGGCCCCGTAGGGGGCGCCGGCGCCCACCCGCCCCCAACCGGGCGGCCGGTGGTGGTTGTACGCAATTCGCGCGCTGCCCGGTGAGCGCGACAAGTACCATGAGAAGCGCATCCGCGCTCGCTGCACGCTCGGGGGTCCCGTTGGCCGCGATCATGAAACCTGGACAACGTCGCACGCTGAGACGCCGCGCCCGCGTGGCGCGACGCTCCTTGCGGCTCTTCCGCGCGTACAAATGGCGCGCGCTGGGGCTGCTCGTCGTAGTCGCCGTCACGACCACGCTGGACCTGCTGCCCGCGCTCCTCATCGGCCTGATCGTGGACGAACCGATCCAGGGCGACGCGGACTTCAGGCGCATGGGGCTGCTGTTCGCCGGCATCACGGCCATGTACGCCGTCTCTGCCGTATGCAGCGTGTGGTCGGGCTGGATCAACCAGCAGATCGGCCAGGGCATCATGTATGACCTGCGCGCGCAGCTGCATGCCCACCTGCAACGGGTTTCCGTGCACTTCTTCACGTCCAGCCGCACCGGCGAGATCCTGTCGCGCGTCTCCAACGACGTGAACCAGTTGCAGATATACGTCACGCAGTTGTACGCCGCGATGCTGACCAACGGGATCACGCTGCTGATCGCCATGGGACTGATGGTGGTGCTGAACTGGCAACTGGCCGTCGCCGCCATCCTGCTGCTGCTGCTCTGGGTGCTCCCGACGATGAAGGTCGGCCAGCACATGCGGCGGCTCCAGCGCGCGCGACAAGAGGAGACGGCGGACATGTCCGCCCACCTGGAAGAGACACTCTCCGTCTCCGGTTCCATGCTCGTGCGCGCCTTCGGGCGGCAGGACCACGAGTCGCAGCGGTTCTCGAAGATGAACGACTCATTGCGCACCCTGGCCATCCGCCAGGTGATGGCGGGACGCTGGTTCCAGATGAGCACGCGGCTCTTCGGTTCCGTCGCCATCGGCTTCGTGTTCTGGCTCGGTAGCTACGGGGTGGCCGAGAACCAGGTCTCCGTCGGAAGCGTCGTCGCGTTCGCCCTGCTCACCCAGCGCGTGTTCCAGCCCTTCTCCCTGGTGGCGCGCGGGACGACGGACATCATCGCCTCGCTGGCGATCTTCCAGCGCATCTACGAGTACCTGGACCTGCCCGTGGACGTGGACGAGAAGGCGGACGCGGTGCAAGTGGACCACCCGCGCGGCGTCGTTGAGTTCGACCGCGTGGGCTTCGCCTACGACGCGGCGGACGGCCCCGCCCTGCACGACATCAGCTTCCGGCTGGAACCGGGCCAGATGGCGGCGCTGGTGGGCCCCTCGGGCGCAGGCAAGACCACGGTCACGTACCTGCTCCAGCGCTTCTACGACCCGGGGGAGGGGGCCATCCGCCTGGACGGGCATGACCTGCGCGACCTCACCCTGGACACGGTCGCCCGCACCATCGGCACCGTGGCCCAGGACACCTCGCTGTTCAACTCCACCCTGATCGAGAACATCCGCTACGGGCGCATCGAAGCCACCGACGAGGAAGTGGAGGAGGCCGCGCAGACGGCCGGCCTGCGCGACCTGGTCGAGCGCCTGCCCGAAGGCCTACACACCCGGGTCGGTGAGCGCGGGTACCACCTGTCCGGCGGTGAGAAGCAGCGCGTATCGATCGCGCGCGCGATCCTGAAGGACCCGCCGGTGCTCGTGCTGGACGAGGCCACCGCCTCACTCGACTCGCTGCTCGAACGCGAGATCCGCGAAGCCACCTCCAGGCTGTCGGCCGGCCGCACCACCGTGGTAATCGCGCACCGCCTCTCCACCATCGTCTCCGCCGACGTCATCTTCGTAATGCAGGACGGGCGCATCATCGACCGCGGGACGCATGAGGAGTTGCTGGCGCGTGGCGGCCTCTACGCGCGTCTGTACCACGAGCAGTTCGGCGGCAAGGCGACGGTGTCTCCGGCGGATGGGGCGCCCGAGCCCTCCTGGCAGTCATAGGCGATGGCGGAGGCACCCGTGACCGGACGAATGCCCACTGTCCTGGCCAGCACCGTGATCCGGATGGCGCAGGCCGGCGACCAGCATGGCAGCCTGTGGCTGGTGGATCTCGAGAGCGGGCGCAGCGACGAGGTGCTGCAGTGGCGCGACCAGACCATCAGCTGGGAGGGCCGCGGCGCCGAGCGCGGGCTGCGCGGCATCGCCTTCCGGGACGACCGCGTCTACCTGGCCTCCGACAAGGAGATCCACGTCTACACGCCGTCGTTCGAGCGCATCGGCGGCTACACGAACCCATACCTGGGCGACGTGCATGAGATCTGGTTCGACGACGACGGCACCCTGCTGGTCACCTCCACGCGCTACGACTCGCTGCTGCGGCTCGACCTGGAGAGCGGCTGCTTCACCGAGGGGTTCTGCGTCCGCCAGACGGCCGGTGCGACGCGCATGCTTGCCAGGTGGCGGCGGAAGCTCGGCGCGGGCGAGGGAAAGGCGGTCACGGGCAGCATCGGCGACCGCGCGACTCGCGTGGCCTGGCGCCTGCGCGCCGCCCTGGGACGCCGCGGCCGGGAGCGCGACCTGCGGCCGCGTACCTTCGACCCGAACACACCCGGTGGGCCCGAGCTGGGCGACACGGTGCACCTGAACAGCATCTCCGTGGTGGACGGCGAGCCGTACGTGTCGGGCACGGGCCTCGAGCGTCTCCTCCACCTCGATGCCGGTGCGGTGACGCCATATGCGACCATCCCGGCACGTACACACAACGCGCGTCCACATCAAGGGCAGGTGCTGTGCAACGACACGGCGGCCAACCGCGTCCTGTTGCAGGACCGCGCCGGCCAGGTGATCCGCGCGTTGCCCGTGCCGCCCGTCGATGAGACGGCGCTCGAGTGTGTGGAACTCGCGCAGGGGTACGCGCGACCGGGGTTCGCACGAGGACTGTGTGTGACCGGGGACGGTCTGTTCGTGGCCGGCTCCTCCCCCGCGACGGTTTCGATCTACGACCCTGAGTCCGGCGAGCGCCTTCGCTCCGTCACGCTCTCGATGGACGTCCGCTCGGCGGTGCATGGCCTTGAGGTCTGGCCCTACTAGGAACGCGCGCTGTCCGTCCGCGGATGGCCAGCGATGACCACGGACGGACCGGGCCCGATGCCCGGGTTGGAGCCCTCGGATGACTCTCCCCACCTTCGTCCTCATCGGCGCCTCACGTGCCGGGACCACCTCAACCCACCACTACCTGGAGGAGCACCCGGACGTCTTCGTCAGCCATCCGAAAGAGCCGAATTACTTCCTCGAGGAGGGCAACCCGAAGCGCAACGTGAAGACGCTGCCGGCGTACGAGGCCTTGTTCGCGGCGGCCCGCCCGGACCAGGCACGTGGCGAATGTTCCGTGTCCTACTTCCGCGACCCGGTCAGTGCGGAACGCATCCGTGCGCTCGTTCCGGACGTTCAGCTGCTGCTCTTCCTGCGGCAGCCCGCTGACCGCGCGTACTCCTCCTACCTGCTGAGGAGGCGCGGCGACAGCAACGTACGCGAACGCCGCGGGCCGGAGGAGGCCCTGGCTGGCCCCCGGGAGGAACTGGTCCAGGAGTCCCTCTATGCAGACGACATCCAGCGCTACTTCGACCTGTTCGGCCGCGAGCGTTTCCACATCGAGGTGCTGGAGCACTTCGCACAGGACCCGCTGGCGGCGATGTCCCGTATCTACACGCACATTGGCGTGGACCCCACGTTCCGGCCGGACACGTCGCAGCGCTACAACGAAGGCTGGGCGGCCCGCAACGCGCGCGTGAATGCCGTGCTCAAGCACCCGGCGATGCGCCGCGCGGCGCGGACGGTGTTCCCGCGGGCGGTCCAGCAGGGCATCCGCGACGTGGCGCGCAGGAACAGCAGCCCGCCGCCGCCGCTCTCGTCCGAGTTGCGCGCGCGCCTGAACGAATTCTACCGGCCCGACATCGAGCGGACGGGCGAATTGATCGGGCGGGACCTCTCGTTCTGGCTCGAGGCACCACCCGCTCGTACCTCCGCGGTGCTCAAGCCATCGAGGCTCGAAGGCGCACCCTAGCGCCTCGTACGGCGAGGTTAGCCGCCCAGCAGGTCATCGCGGAGGGGACGCCCGGTGCCGGCGAGGCTCTCGACGGCGGCGATGACCTGCTGGGCGCGGGTCTCGAAGCTGTTGGACGCGCGCCAGGCCGCGCGCGCTTCGCGGTCGACCGGCCATTCGCCGCCCAGCATACCCTGCAGGATCCGCACGGCGTCCTCCGGTTCGGTGGCCACACCCATGTGCGCGCGGAACTCCTCGGCTTCCCGGATGCCCGTGGAGAGGATGGGGCGGTCCGTGACCATGTAGTCATAGAAGCGGAGCGGGCATCGACGGTCGTTGTGGTCGTCGACGCGCAGCGGGCTCAACAGCACATCGAAGCCTGCCAGGTAGCGGGGCAGCGCCTCGTGCGGGCGTCCGCCCAGCCAGCGGACGTTGGGCGCCGAGAGCGAGCGGTAGAGCCGCCCGGGGTCGGTCCCGTCCGCGGTCATCATGGGCCCCACGAACACGAAGGTGGCGTCCGGGGTGGCCGCCACCAGCTGGTCGATCCAGTCCCAGTCATAGGTGCGGTTCAGCACACCGACGGATCCCACCAGAGGGCGGGGCAGGTCCGCCAGGTCCGCGGGCACCTCCGGCGCGGCCTGCACCTGCGCGAGGAATGACGACGAGAAGGCCTGCGGCGAGTGCCAGACCGGCCGAGGCGTACGCGGGACGAAGTCTTCCTGCAGTTGCCGCGCGACCGTGAGCGTGAGGTCACACTCGTTGAGCAACTGGTCCTGCAGCCGTCGGGTCACTTCGCGGTCCCAGTCAAAGTACTCGAAGGCATCGTGGGCGTAGTAGACGCGTGCCCCGGCAGCGCGGAACGCGGGGAGATGGGGCGCCAGGTAGGGACTGGTGCAGACGAACACGTCGCACGGTCCCATACCGGCCGCGAGGCGCTCCGTGAGGGGCCGGAGCAGACGGTGAGACAGCGAGGCGTAGCGGCGCAGACCCGGGACCAGCCACGTACGTTCTTCCACGTGGCCCTGCCGGCGGCGGCGGACGATGCGGTCGATGGCCTCGGCGGGCCGCCCACCGACGTCGCGCCAGTGCTCCAGCGGGTTTTGCACGCGGACCAGCCGGACATCGACGGACGCGGGCATGGCCGCGAAGAGCGACCAGACCCAGAGGGCGTTCGCCTCCAGCACTGTGACCCGCGCGACCGTCAACGCGTCCGCCGCCCTTCTTGCGTCACAGTGTATGCCGCCCCTTGCGTGCAGGCTCCTGATCGCTCAGCGTGATCGCACGGGAACGCCAGCGCCATCGCCAGCGCTCCGTCATGGTGTCTCGTGCGGTGAGGTGTGGATGCCGGAAGCACGTGATGCGGCCAGCGACGGCTCGCCGACGCCCCCGTCTGATGCCCCTACCGGGGCATCGACGTCCGTGGTCCTGCTGCGGCCCCTGCCACTTCCACCGAATCGGTCGATGGAGCGCTATGCGGACGAGATCCAGCAGGGCTTTCAGGACCGCGCCGGCTGGGAAGTCTCCTCCGCCTCCACCGGGCGGGCGTCGGCCCTCGCAAGCCGCTTCCGCCTCCAGAGGCTCGAGCGCGCGGTAGCCCGTGTCTGGTCCTATCCACGGTTGGTGCGGCGCTTGCCGGCGGATGTCTTCCATATCGTTGACCACTCCTACGCTGAACTACTCGGGGCGCTGCCCCAGAGCCGCACGGTCGTCACCTGTCACGACCTGATGCTGTTGCGCGCCGAGGTGAGCGACATCGGCTTCCGTGGCCGGCGGCCGACTGTGCGGCGGTTTCGTCGCCGCGTGGAGCACCTGCGCCGCGCCGCACGCGTGGTGTGCGTGAGCGCCACCACGGCGCGCGACGTGCGCGAACTGCTGGGCGTCGAGGAGGAGCGGCTACGTGTCATCCCCAACGGCATCAGCGCGGCCTTCTACCCGCTGCCGGCCGAGCGTGTCCAGGCCGCTCGGACCGAGGCGCTCGGCGGGCACCGGCACTCGTTGCTGCACGTCTCCACCGGCGACCCCTACAAGAACGTCGAGACCACGCTGCACGTGCTCGCTCGGCTGCGGGCGCAGGGTTTGGACGTGTGCCTGCTCCGCGTCGGCGTCGCCCTGACGGACGCCCAGCGCGCGCTGAGCCGCGAACTGCGCGTGGACCCGGCCGTCATCGAGCAGGGCCGCGTCGACGATGCCAGGCTTGTGGAGCTGTACAACCTGGCGGATGTCCTGATCTTCCCTTCTACTTACGAGGGCTTCGGGTGGCCGCCGTTGGAGGCCATGGCGTGCGGCACGCCCGTGGTGACATCGGACTGCGACGCCCTTGCGGAGGTGGTCGGCGACGCCGGCCTCATGGCGGCGCCGCGGGACGTCGAAGGCCTGGCGGCGGCGGTGGAGCGCCTGCTCACGGACGATGCCGTGGCAGCGGAGTATCGCCGGCGTGGTGTGGCGCGCGCGGCCGAGTTCACCTGGGCGCGGACGATCGAGGGACTGGCGGAGGTCTATCGCGAGGTGGCCGGCGCCGGGCCGCCCCATCTTGGCGTGGCCGGAGGCGCTCCTACGCTTCTCTGATGGCTGCTCAAGCCCATCGGTGCTTCACTCTGTAGGCGTCCCCGTACTGGTTGCGTGAGGAGTCAGAGGTGGCGACCGTTTCGCCAGTCACCCCGGTGCGACCGCCGGGGCGGTGCCTTGTCAGCCTGCGCGCCACCGGTTCGCGGCACCCCTTGTTCTTCGTCCACGGCCTCTACGGTCAGGTGTTTCAGTTTTATACCCTCGCCCCCTACCTCGGCGCCGACCAACCGTGCTACGCCCTGGAGGCGCCCGGGCTGTGGAACGACGCCCCCACAGCCGACACGTTCCAGGAGCTGGCCCGCCGCTACATCGACGAGATGCGCGAGGTACAGCCGGAAGGGCCCTACGTGATCCTGGGCTTCTCCGCCGGGGGACACGTGGCCTGGGAGATGGCGCAGCAACTGCGCCAGCAGGGGCAGGAAGCAGCCGTCGGGCTGCTCGACACGATGGCTCCGGGGGGGCACTGGCCGCGGTACGGACGTCTTCAGCGCCTCATGCGTCCTCTAGCGGGCGCCGTCTTCCCGTTCCGCGTGATGGCGGGCCTGCGGGGAAAGCGCAGGCGCGCCATGCTGCGCAACAGCTTCCGGATGCGCGTCTTCAAGACAGCGATGCTCGTGCGGCTACCGCTGGACAACCGGATCACACGCGCGTCGTTGCGCGCTGGACGGCGTCCGCCGCCGGGAGGCGTGGAGGTGGTCCAGCTCTTTCTGCGCGCCTACCAGGACTATCAGCTGCAACCGTACGACGGGTCGGTCGCGCTCTTCCGCGCCGAACTGCAGGAGCCGGGCCGCTCCTATCACCCCGACCTCGGATGGGGGACGCACGTCCGCGGCCAACTGGACGTTATCCCGGTACCGGGACACCACGGGTTCATCTTCGTGGAGCCCCACGGCGCGACGCTGGCGGACGAGATCATGGCATGGGAAGACCGGTGTCTGGCGGCCAGCGGGCAGCCGGCAATCGAGGCGGAAACGGCCGTCGATCCGGCGGTCCAGGTCCAGCCGGGGCATCCCGGCTAGCATCTAACAGGCCCTGTCGCCGAAGATGACAGGGCGGGCGATCAACACTCAATGATCAGGGTCGAGGTGAGATGAACATCGCAATCCTGGGCGCCGGCGGCTTCATCGGCTCCCACCTCGTGGAACATCTGCTCGCCCGCGGCGAGCACTCGATCGTCGGTCTCGACATCGAGGATGAGAAGCTCCAGGGCATCGAAGGGCCCGCGTTCACGTTCGTGAGGTCGGACGTCCGGGAAGTCCCGGACAGCGTCGTGCGTGACGCGGACGTGGTGGTGGACCTGATCGCATACGCGAACCCTAGCATCTACGTGGAGTCGCCGCTGGAGGTCTTCCGGCTCAACTTCATGACGAACCTGGAGATCGCGAATCAGTGCATCCGCTATGGCAAGCGGCTCATCCAGTACTCTACCTCCGAGGTATACGGGAAGAGCCGCCCCCCCGACACGGTCTACTTTGAGGACGAGACCGACATGATCATGGGACCCACCACGAAGCAGCGGTGGATTTACGCCGTGGCGAAGCAGTTGCTGGAGCGCGTGATCCACGCGCATGGTCTGCTGGGCGAGATCGACTACACGATTGTGCGGCCGTTCAATTTCATCGGCCCCCGCATTGATTACCTGGTTCCGGCCGGTTCGATGGGCGGCCCCCGCGTCTTCGCGCATTTCATGTCGGCGCTGCTCGAGGGCGGCCCCATGTACCTGGTAGACGGCGGGGCGGCGCACCGCACGTTCATGAGCATCTACGACGCAAACACGGCCCTCCAGGCGATCCTGGATAGCCCGGCCGCGAGCCAGCAGATCTATAACTTCGGCAACCCGGACAACAACATCATGATCCGGGACCTGGCTCCGCTGATGATGGACCTCTACCAGGAGGCCACCGGGCAGGCGCCTCGCTGCGAACCGACCGAGGTCAGCGGCGAGACCTTCTACGGCGAAGGCTACGAGGACATGGACCGTATCCCGCCGGACATCAGCAAACTGCGCGCCCTGGGCTGGGAGCCGACGCGCGACCTGAACGAGACCTTCGGCGACACTATCCGGTACTACCTGAAGGAAGCCGGCCGCATCTCGGTCTAGCGTTTCCCTCAGAACAGATGAGGAGGGGCGGGTCTGTGGCCCGCCGCCCCTCCTGCGTTCCAGACTCGGGTGAGGGCTACTGGCCGATGAGCGCGCCGTTCCGCTCGTGACCCGCCGCCCTGAGCATGTCCCACGATGCGCGTCCGCAGAGTTCCCAGCGCTTGTACGTCTGGTAGTCACTGAGGTGTTGCTGGGGGACACGGTAGGTGTTGCGGTCGAACCGATTGTTGTCAGAGGCACCACACGCGCCGGCCAGACCCGAGTTGCCGCCGGACCCGAGATAAATGATCTCGTTGTCGCGTACCCACGCGTTCTTCGTCACGCGCGGCCCGTAAGCGCCCGGACCCCGGTCCTGGCTTACGAGACCGATGCCATCCGCGCCCTCGGCCGGGACGATGATCTTGTTGCCGTAGATCTCTACGTCCGGGCTGTTCTGGATCACGATCTGTGCGCCCCAGAGCCACGTGTCGTAACCGAGGCCGTTGTACTGGGATACATTGTTGCGGATCACCGCGGCGTAGCTGATCTCGTGCTTGATGCCCGGCGCCCGGTTGTGCTCCAGCAGGTTGTCCTCGATCAGAGTGTCGATGTTGTCGATGTCTGTCCAGAGCCCCGGCCCATAGTTGTGGTGCACATAGTTGTCACGCAGCACCAGGTTGCGTGTCTTGACAAACTTCGATCCGCCAGCTTCCCAGCCCGACTGGAAGCCGCCCGTGTTGTTGTAGGCGATCTCGTTGCCCTGGACCAGGACGTCGTTGCCGCTGCCCCCCATCCCGATCTGGCCGTTGCGCAGCACTCGGTTGTCGAGCGCCCGCATGCGCTCGCCTACGCGGATGCCGTAGCCATGGTTGAGCCGGGTCAGGTTGCCCTGCACGAGCCAGCGGCTGCCGTCCTTGCCCTGGATCGCGCCAGTCTGGGTGGGGTTGGAGTACTTCTCCACGGTCAGACCGATGATCGAGACATCGGACGCGCTGCCCTTGAAGGCGTACATGGTGACGCTCGCCTCGACCGTGCGGCCGGAGGGATTGTCCGCGAAGTAGATCTTGTCGGCGCCGTAGTCGAAGTACCATTTGCCGGGACCGACCTGGCTGCGGCTGGAGACCTGCCACAATGGCTCGTCGTCGATGAACAGTTGCTCCGGCTGCCCGCACATGTCGTAGCGGCTCCCGTTTTCCTGTTCGACGCAGCCGCCCTTGACCAGACCCTGCTGCTTCTGCCCCGTGGCCACCCAGTAGCTGCCGTCACGGCTGAAGTCGGTCAGCAGCCGCGAGCCGTTGAGGATGGCCCCAGGCTCGCCGAGGAACGTGTCGCCGTCGCGCGGGACGATCTCCTGCATGCGGTGCACGCCGGCCCGCAGGTAGAACGTGCTACCGACCGGGTGCTGTTTGATGACCGACTGGATGTCCTGGCCGGGCGCGACGATGATGGCGCCGGCGGGTGCTGAGCTGGGCAGGGCCAGCGGGGTTGCTGTCGCCGTCGGGGTGGCCGTTGGTGTGGGCGTCGATGCACTACCCGAAGCAGGAACGGGCGCGGTCACGCTGCCGCCAGTGGTGAAGACGGCCTGCACGATCTCCCGCCGGCCGCTCGAGGTGGTCACCTCGGCGGTCACGACCTGTTCGCCGGCCGCGACGCTGGAGGTGTTCCACGGGTATGCCCGTCCGTCACCCGCGGTCCGCGCGAAGTCGTACGGTTGCTTACCTTCCTTGGAGAAGGGCGCCTTCTTCATCTGAGGGTCGTTGAGGAAGAAGCGGACGCGGGAGATGCCGGTGTCCGGTGCCATGAAGATGTAGGCGTTGCCATCCAGCGTGGCGCCGTGGAGCGCGGTCGCACCGGACCGCGTGCCGGAGCCGCTGACGCGGA
This sequence comes from Dehalococcoidia bacterium, assembly GCA_009379925.1. GTDB lineage: Bacteria > Chloroflexota > Dehalococcoidia > UBA2979 > UBA2979 > WHSU01. The sequence goes on from WHSU01000011.1 coordinate 20,164, forward strand.
GCGTGTAGTACTCGCCGAGCTGCGCCGCGGAGGCCTGCGTCTTCGCGGCGGGCGTGGCGGTCGGCATGGCCGTGGCCGCGGGCACGCCGGCGGCGCCCCCGACCGTGAACGCGGACTGGGCGACCTCCGTGTTACCGGACTTGGTGATGACGCGCGCCGTCACCGCGTGCTCGCCGGTACTGAGCTTGCTGGTGTCGAAGGGGAGGGCGCGCATGCTCGTAGCCGTACGGGCGAGGTCGAACGGCGGCAGGCCCTCGGTGGAGTACGGCTTCCCGCTCATCTGCGGGTTGTCCACGAAGAACTCCACCTTCTTGATGCCGCCGTCCGGCCCCACAAAGATGTAGACCAGCCCGGACAGCGAGGCGCCGTGCAGGTCCGTCGCCCCGGAGCGGTCGTCGGACGTGCTCACGCGCAGCGAGTACGTGTCGCCCACGCGCTGGGCCGGAAGGCTCGTGCTGTGCTGTCCCGTATCTGCCGTCGCGCTCGGGCTGGCGCCATCGGAAGCCTCCGGCGCTTGCACCGGCCCGGCCGTAAAGCTCGCGTGGACCACCTGCACCGTGTTGTCCGGCAGGTGGACGGCAGCGGTCACCGTGTGCGCGCCAGGCGTCACGGACCACGGGTCGAAGGGGTTTCCGCGGTCATCGTCGCCCCCCATGAAGTCGTGGGGCCCGAGGTTTTCCACCTGCCAGGGCGAACCGTTTCGCCCGGGGTCGTCCAGGTAGAACCGAACGCGACTCGCGCCAGACCCGGGCGTCAGGAAGATGTAGGACGGGCCGGACAGGTGCTCGCCATCGAGCGCGCGCGCGTTGGCGCGGGTCTCGACGTCGCTCACGACGATCTCGAAACCACCGGAGGCGGCCGCCCGACTGCCCAGCGTCAGAAGCAGCATGACCGCGAACGCGGCCACGGAGGCGATGAGTAGCCCCGCGGCGAGCAGCCTCGGGGCGGCGATGGAAACGAGGGGTGAAGGGCCAGTACGGGGGAGCGGGACGGCGCGGTGCTCGGGAGCGCGCCGGGGCTGCCCTCCGGGTGTGGAGGTCACAGTGTTCCTTCCTTCGGCAGGCCGGCGGCCATGTCCGCGCAGTGCGCGGCGGTAGGTCCGTGCCTTTGCGTCGCCGCCTTTCGACGGCTTTGCCCTTTCGTCGGTGAGGACCTCTGGCGCACCTCCCTGTGCCGCGGCATAGGATCACCGCCCGAATCATCGGCAGGATCGGGCGCGCCCTTGATGCTCCGTGGAGTTGAGATCGAGGTGTCAGAGCGGCGTCAGGAATCGCCCACCACGCCGCGCAGCATCAACCGGGGGCGCGCCGAGCACCTAGCGGCGCCTGGCAGTCCTGGGCCACGGTGATAGACAGGGGGCCGCCCAGGGGCGCGTCAGACGCGGCCGGACGCGCCCTGGCGGCGCCGGACCGCGGAAGCGTACAGGTCACGCAGGAGGTGCCCCTTGTGGGCCCAGGGGTACACCGTGCGGACGCGCTCCCGCGCGTGCAGGCCCATGCTGTGACGCCGCTGCGGGTCACGGGCGAGCGCTTCCAGCGCATCCGCGAAGGCCCGCACCGTCGAGGTGGGATCGGAGGGCGCGATCCTGACGCCGGAGTCGTCGTCCACTATCTCCGCTGCGCCGTGGTGGTCCAGCGTCACTACGCCAATGCCGCGAGCCATCGCCTCCAGGATCACGTTGCCGGACGTGTCCTGCAGGCTGCTGAAGAGGAAGATCTCGCCCGAGCGGTAAAACTCCTGCATCTCCCGATGCGGGAGGTTGCCCAGCAGCTCGACTCTGTCCCCGAGCCCCTCGCGGAGCACGCGCTGCTCCAGGCGTCGGCGGAGCGGGCCGTCGCCCGCCATGCGCAGCCGCGCCGGGACGCCGCGGCGGTGTAGCTCGGCCAGGATGTCGACGGCCAGTTCCGGACCCTTGCGTGGGACATGCTGTCCCGCCCAGAGGACGGTCAGGCACGCCGACTCGGCGGGCGGCGCTGGCTCGGGGACGCTGTCCAGGTCGATGCCGGTCTCCAGTTCGCGCACCACGCGGCGCGCCCGCAGGCGGCCCAGGAGCGCCTCTGTATCCGCGTTCGCCGCGAGCACAGTGTCCGCGCGCCGCGCCGCAAACTGGTTCCACGGGTTCAACGGCGTCAGCCGCTTCCGCAGGCCACGGAACCACTCGATGGCCCAGTAGCGGCCGTAGTACGAGCGCAGCGAGGCCGGGGCGAGCTGCGCCCCGCCCACGGGACCCCAGATGAAAGGCGGGCCCAGTGCCGCCAGGAAACCCGGCACCTCAACGGTGTTGTAGGTGACGTGATGCACGACATCGAAGTCGACCTGGCGGTGCAGCCGCCGGGCCACGAAGGGGACCGTGCACTGCCACACCACGTAGTACAGATGTAGATAGCCGGGACGGCCAAGGTAGAACCGCAGCCACCGGGGCAGCGGGTGGTAGACAAAGTGCAGATTGGGGTTCGGGTGCGCCGCGAGCGCAGCCTCGATCATTGGGCGGCTGTATTCGCGCGTCAGCACCCACACCTCGTGGTCGCGGGCTGCCTCCAGCGCCCAGTGCCAGCCGACGCCGAGCTCCGACCCTCGTCCGGGCTGGCACGCGTAGGCGGAGAGCAGGATCTTGAGCCGGGGCATCCGTCCCTGTTCTGGCTGGTCGGTAACAGGCCCCGCGAGTCTACTCAGTCCGCCGGGTAGCCGATACGACAGTTGAGTTCGCCGGCGACCGCCTCGAACGCGCGCCGGTGCTCCGGCGTCAGCCGTTCCCGCCATCCGCCGGTACGGCCTTCCCGGAAGGTGTGCGAGGTAGAGGGGTCCAGCGCCTGCACGGAGAAGCGCCGCGGGATGTCCTCGTCCGGCAGGTCGACGCCGGCGTGGTCCAGGATGCGCCGGACCGTCGCATAGCGGACCTCGTCGCTACCACCGCCTCGAGCGCCCACCAGGTCCTCGAAGCGGACGGCGCAGGTGTCGGGGTCGTCCAGCCAGCCGGCAAACTTCTCGAAGTCCTGGCCGATGTTCCCGCGCGAGACGTTGGAAGCGAAGGGCCAGCCCAAGGGGACACCGAGGATGGACGCCATGATGCGTTCGTCGTCATCCTTCATGTGGTCGCGATAGACCGGATGCAGGTACGACCGGCGCTCGCCGAGCACCCATCGAGCGTGGGAGATCGCCACGTCACGCAGGTCGCGGTAGATGAAGAAGCGCCGCCACGGCCGCTGCGTTAGTAACTCGCGGATTTCCGGGTAGGACGTGAGGTGTGACCGCACGACCGAACCGGGTGGTGGTGTGGCCAGCTTCCACTTGAGGTGTTCTCGCGTATTCGTGGTGCCCGACAGCGACTGCACCGAGACGATGTCGTCCCATGTGGTGAACCCCGGGATGGCCAGGAGGATCTGGTCCAGAAGGTGCGTGCCGCTCTTCGGGTAGGAGTTGGCCAGCAGCAGCGTGCCTTCACCCTCTCGCAAGCGCCGCCGCGCTGCGCGCAGGCGAAACACCTGGTCACGGCCCGTCAACCGAAGTGCATTCGACAGCCCGTACGGCATCTCAATGTCCTCCTCGAGCCATCGGGCTCAGGTTAAGTGTCGGAAGCGTCCCGGGAGATCGCAGTGTTCCGGGCATCTGGCCGTCAGGCTCACGGCAAATAGCCGTACCGAAGCAGGAGAGGCCAGGTAAGCGCGGTCACCATCGCACGGTCGCGCCGCGACATCGTGCGTGACTCATCGTCGGGACGGATCTTGAGCGGCCCCTGCTGGAAGCGGATGGGATTACCTGCGACCGTGTGTTGCGCGGACACCGTAGCCTCATGGCCGTCCAGAAAGCTCAACTGCCGATCAAGGTCCGGGTAGGGCGCCAGTATGGTCTGCAACGTTGCCCGCGGGTCGCGCACGAAATCCTCGTACAGGACGCGTCGATACGAGTGTGCCCGCAAGCCGAGCAACGGCGCCGTGAGATTGTGCACCGCCCAGCGGCCCGCGGCCTCTGGGGGCCGGTAGCGCGGCATGAAGACCTCGCGGTCAGTGATCTCCGGACGTCGGCGCAGGCGCTGCCACGAGAACGCCACCGCACGGCTGTCTCTGACCACATGCACCACGTCCAGCTGCACCTCAGGCGACGCGGCCAGAATGAAACCGTGCGATGGGGTCTTCGATGAGTCGACGATGACCGTCGCCCCGGTCGCCTGCCGGATGCTACCGAACAACTTGAGGAGGGCGTCCTGATATGTCGCCAGGGCTGCGTCGTGGGAGCGGTTGCGGACGGGAAGACCGGCGAGCATGGTGATCCTCAGACGGTCGACGATCTCACGCCGGCGCTGGATGAGGGCTAGGTCCTCCCTGGAGAGCGTCCCGAAGCCTTCCTGAACGACTTCCGACCAGACTTCACAAGTGTGGAAGGGGTTTCCGCAACCGCAGAGCTCATTCCCAGCGAAGCCGCGGTCCCATATATAGCGAACCTCGCCCGCCGAGAAGACCCCGGGCACTTCGCCCAGCAACTGCTCGATCAGCGTACTGCCGCTGCGACCCATCCCGGCGATGAACAGGACCCGCGTTGGCCGCGCAGGACTGGACCACCGACGGTCCGATTGAGCCACCGGTGCGCTATCCATTTGGCGGTAGATCCCCTGCGGGAGCCTCCGGCTCGGTCGCGGCGTCCGACGCCACTATCTCCAATGTACCGGTCAACTCCTGTCCGCGCTCCTGGAAGCCGACCCAGGCGACCGGACCGCACCATGCCCAGTACTCCGTGGCGTCGTCGGGGACGTGGTACGTGTTGCCGTCGAACACGTTACCGGACTCGCCCGCGCATGCGGGCGACTGATCGGTGTCGTCACCCATGCCGGACTGGCCGACCGCGCCGATGTATCGAATCGTGTTGTTGAGCACGCGGACGTCTCTCGAGACCCATGGCCCGCGGACGCCATCTCCGCGGCGCTGGTTGACCACGGCGATGCCGTCCCCGCCTGCCTCGCCGACTATGACCTGATTGCCCACGACCTCGACGTCCTGGCTGTTCTGCACCAGGATCTGGGCGCCCCAGAACCACACGTCGTAGCCCTGGCCATTGAAGCCAACTGTGTTGTTTCGGATGGTGGCGGTGTAGCTGATCTCGTGCGTGATGCCACGGTTCAGGTTGTGCTCGACGACGTTCTCCTCGATCAGCGAGTCGATGTTGTCGATGTCAGTCCACAGCCCAGCGCCGTAGTTGTGGTGCACGTGGTTGCCGCGGACGACGAGGTTGTGAGTGCGACTGAACTTCGTCGCGCCCGCCTCCCAACCCGATGCGAAGCCCGCACGGTTGTTATACGAGATCTCGTTGCCCTCAACGAGGACATCGTCGCCCTGCCCACCGATACCGATTTGACCGTTGTCGTGGACGTGGTTCCCGCGGATCACAGCGGAGTCGCCAGTGCGGATGCCGTATCCGTGGTTCCAGGACACGTCATTGTCCTGGATGGTCCACGCGTAACCATCAGAGGCGTCGATGGCTGCCGCCTGCGCTCGGTTCGCGTACTGGTGGATGGTGAGCCCCGTAATCACGACACCTCGCGCCTCGCCGGTGAAAGCGAACCCCGTCACGCTCGTCTCCACCAGCCGGTCCCCGGGATCCTCCGAGAGCACGATGGTGTCGTTGTCATAGTCAAAGAACCACATGTCCGGCCCCAGGTCGTCCGTGGACCCGACCTGTGTGAGGGCCTCTCCATCGATGAAGAGCTGCTCGGGATGCTGACAGATGTCGCTTCCCGCCTCAGCGCAGCGACCCGTGCCGAACCCTTGCTGGGTCTGGTCGCCGACGACCCAGACGCCGGACTGCTCCTGGAAGCCCTCCAGGACTCGTGCTCCGCTGAGGATCGCGCCCGGTTCGCCCTCGTAGATGTCTCCGTCTCGGGGTTCGATGGCCTGTTCACGGTACACCCCTGCAGTGAGGACAAAGCGCGTACCAGGCGGGTGTTGGTCCACGACCTCCTGGATGGTCTCGCCGGCCTCGATCATCACGGTGACGGGCTCCGGCGTGGGCGTGAATGTGGCCGCTGGGCCCGGGGTTGAACTACCCATGGTGCTTTCGGTTGGGACGGGCGTCTCCGGGGTAGCGTCGTCACCGTCGCAGGCGGACACCAACAGCGCGGCTAGCGCCACGGCCAGCCAGGCGAGGCTCAGGCCCCACGATCGCCGCAACACACTCATCCGCTCGTCCTCATCGGCCGCCTCGCGGCATGCGGTGGGGAATCGGCTGTGGCGAGACGGGAGTTGGATCGTGTCTGGACTTCCTCGTTCGTGTGGATCCGGAGGGCGGCGAGACCGATGCCCATCATGACCCACATCCAGATGGCGCCCTGCGGACCCTCCAGGTAGACATCGAACGCGCCGTTGACCATGGCGGCTGCCCAGTACACAAGCACCCAGCCGAAGATGCCCGCCCAGAACTCTTCGCCCGTCCGCCGAGCGCGGAGGTGGACGCGCAACATGGCGAACCCAAAGACGAGGTGCATCCCCATCCAGAGCGCGAAGCCCGGGACGCCCGCACGTGCGAGCGCGGTCAGGTGTCCGTTGTGCGGGGAGCGCAGCCCGTCCACGACGTCGAACCCGTCGTCCTCGGCCAGGTTGATGCCGAAGCCCTTGCCGGTGAGGAAGTACTGCCCGCGGACGGTGTAGTCGTAGATCTCGCCCCACCACTCGAGGCGCCACTCCTTCGTGGACTCGGCCCGCCGGCTGTCCGTATCGGAGACGATGCTCACGGCGTTGACGACGATCTGGTCGACCGAGACGCTGCGCGAGCCCCCGAGGTTGATGGTGGGATTGATGAGGAGCGCCACCACGAGCAGGAAGGCGCCCACGCCCGCGACGGGCAGCAGGCGCCTGGTGGGGCGCAGCGCCGCCGCCAGCACCACCCCGGTGCCCGCGGCCAGCATGCCGCCGCGGCTAAAGGAAGCGACGAGCACGAAGGTCGCGAGCCAGATCGCCCACAGGAGCGTCTCGGGGAAACCTCGGCGCTCCCGCCCGGTGTAGAGGCCCATGAGCAGGAAGGCCGCGGCGCCGGCCATGTGCACGCCCATGTCCCCGGCCTTGAAGGTGAAGAAAAAGACGTCTGAGACCGGTACCGATGGGAATGGCAGCCCAATGGCCAGGGCGATGCGGAAAACGGGTACCCAGAGCAGGAAGACCGGCAGGATCGCCACGTAGACCGAGATCGCCTTGTCGAACTGGGAGCGGCGCACGATGAACATGGAGATCGCGAGCGCGAAGAGCGAATAGCCCCAGAAGACGCCGTCGCGCAGGGCATCGACGCCGTACCTGGGGAGGTACGGGAAGGTGTTGAGCGCCCCCCACGCGATGAAGGCGATGATCAGCCACTCGGTCAGGTGGAAGCGGATCCGGAGCGGCGTCACCAGCACGGCCAGCAAGCCGAGGCCAAACAGCATCTCGCCGACGTAAAGCGGCGCCACACCAACGTGTGCAAAGCCCCGGCCGATGAACGCATAGCCGGTCAGTACGACCACGACGGCGGCGAGGAACAGCTTCGGAAGTTGGCGGCCCAGACCCGCGAACATGGCCAGAGCGAAGCTGATCCCGATCAGGCCGACCACGACCAGAGGACGGTTGGCGGCGCCCAGGTACCCCGCGGCGACCGCCACGAAGACGACCATACCGACCGGCAGCAGGCGAGAGTCCCGTATGGTGGCCCAGGCGCTGCCCAGCGGGTGACGTCTCCACGTCAGGGGACGGTTCATCGGCCAGCCTCGCCCGCAGCAAGCGCGCCGCGGGATGCGTCGTCTCGCGTGCCTGGAATGACTCTGCGACGCCGCAGAGGCACAACTACCTTACATCGCCCCTCGACGGCTGAGGACGGCCATGGGGGTCTTGAGGAGCAGCAGCAGGTCGAACCAGAGCGACCGGCGGGCGACGTAGTCCAGGTCCATCTGCATCCACTGCTCGAAGGTGACCTGACTGCGGCCCGAGATCTGCCAGATGCAGGTCAGGCCCGGCTTTACGCTCAGCCGCTCGGCCTGCCGCCCGGTGTACTCGTTCTCGACAATCGGGAGCGCTCGAGGCCCGACCAGGGACATGTCCCCACGGACGATGTTCCAGAACTGCGGGATCTCATCGATGCTGAATTTTCGCAGGAAGCTGCCTACCGGCGTGAGGCGCGGGTCGTTCGGCAACTTGAAGGCCGGCCCGCCGGTGGTGTTGAGATGTACGACCTCGTCCCGGCGGCGCTCCGCGTCCGGCACCATGGTGCGGACCTTCCAGCAGATGAACTCCTGGCCCAGGTAGCCCATCCGGCGCTGCCCGAAGAAGATCGGTCGGCCGGATGTCACCAGGACAGCGGCCATCGCCGTGAGCAGGATCGGGAGCGAGAGCAGCAGCAGCACGCTGCCACCCAGCACGTCTAGCGCACGCTTCAGCGGCTCGTAGCCCGGGTGGGCAGGCGCCGCGGGACGGACATCGATAGCGCCCACACGCACAGTGTCGGCGGATGGTCCTCTTGTACGCAGTCCGGTACTAGTCGACATGGCAGACCGGCCGGGCCAGGCCATCGAGCACGGTGCAGCCGGGATGGAGGCGGACGCCACGGGTCGTACCCGGGTGTACTTCGATGATCACGTCGTGGTCTTCGCCCGCGGTCTCCAGGCTATCGAGGTACTCGACCGTGTCTCCGAGCACCGCTCGCGCGTTTGCGGTGGCCAGCGGGTCATAGACCGACACCGACAGCCGCTCGCCCATCAGCGCCTGGACGAGGCGAATGGACTGCGACGAACGGATCGAGTCGGACTCGGGCTTGAAGGCCAGACCGACTACGCAGACCCGCCGCGTCTCTCGACCGTCCAGGAGGCCCAGCGTGCGGCCCACGACGCGCTCGATGGCCGCGCCGTTGGTGTTCGCTGCGCCGTCGAACAGCGCAGAGGGGACCCCGAAGGCGCGCGAGGTGGCGCGCAGGGCGTTCAGGTCCTTCGGTAGGCAGCTCCCGCCGAAGCCCAGGCCGGGCGAGAGGTAGTCCATGCCGATGCGCGGGTCGGCGCCCACACCGGCGAGTACGGACTTCACGTCCGCACCGGCCGAGTCCGCCAGGTAGGCAATCTCGTTCGCCATGGAGACGCGCACCGCCAGCGAGGCGTTGACCGCGAGCTTGATCAGTTCGGCGGTGGCCGCGTCCGTCCGGATGAGCGGGGCGTCCGAAAAGGCGTACAGGCTGCAGAGCATGTCCAGCGCTTCGGCGTCGCAGCCGCCGACCACGCGGCGGGATGGGAAGTCGAAGTCGAGCAGCGCGGTGCCTTCGCGCAGGAACTCTGGGTTCACCATCACGGTAGCGGGGCGTTCGTGAGCGCGCAGGCGCTCCTCGATCATGCGGGCCGTGCCGGGGTTGACCGTGCTGCGGATGACCACGCGCAGGTAGCCCTCGACGCTGCGGGCCAGGTCGTCGACTGCTGCCACGATCCGCGAGGAGTCCAGGTCGCCCGCTTCCGTCGGCGATGTGTCCACGCAGACGAAGGCCAGGTCGGCGGGTCCGAAGCTGTCCGGGTAACCGCCGTGCACGGTGAGCGCACCGCTGGCGACGGTGCGCGTCAGTTCCTCCGCCAGGGAGGGCTCGACGAACGGCAATGCGCCTTCACGGAGGCGCTGTGCCCGCTCCGGGTCGATGTCAACCACCTGGACCTGGTGGCCATGACGTGCAAACCCGACAGCGGTGGCCAGGCCGACGTAGCCACCCCCCGCGACGACCAGATTCATGCCGTACTCACCCTTACCTGCACTGACGCGGTTGGGTCCCCGGAGAACCCGTCCCGGTGTCCGTCTGATGACGCAGCCGCGTTCGCGTCGGGAGGGCAAGCACCAACAGTTCGCCGAACTGTCGGCGACCCCGCCAGCGCGAAGTATAAATGGCTCTACGCAGCCGTCCACTCGCTTGATCGATACCGACCGGTTCTGTCCCGGCATTGATAGGTATACGCGGAAGGCGGTTAACGGAGCGTATAGACGACGTAAGACGGGAACCGTCGCCCGCGAATCCGCTCCAGCCTCCGTGGTCAGCCCTCCCGGCCCGACTCTCCTGCCGCGACCTCGGTGAGCGCCTACGGCTCCACGACTCAGGCGGGTAGGAGACCGCATGCTGTCGCCTGAACCAATCGAACCCGCGAGTTCCCAGCACGGGAAGACCCGGCGCCGTGAAGATCCTGGTAGACGCCACGGCCGTTCGCGAGGGCAGCGGCGGTATGACCACATACCTGCGGGGATTGCTGGAGGGCTGGGAGTCGCTCGATACCGGCGACATGTTCCACATACTGGGCATGGGGGACCTCCCGGCCATCGAGTCCATGACCGGCGTCGTCGAGAGGCTGGCTGGCCGGGGACAAGTCGCCCGCGTGTGGGCCCAGCAGTCTCGCGTGCCTCGACTGGCGCGCTGACTGCAGGCGGATGCCATCCTGGCTACGGATCGCAGCATGCCGCTGTGGCCGAACCGGCCTGCCGTGGTGGCGACGGTCCACGACCTGCGCCACCTGCGCCAGCCGGCCGAGTTCGCGAAGCCGCGCCGCGTATACCGCGGCGTCATGTGGGGCCAGGGGCTTCGCCGGGCTGACGCGCTAGTAGCCAACAGTCACTCCACGGCTGAACACGTCCTCGGGGTGCGCCCGAGCGCGGACGGGCGACTCCACACGATTCACTTCGGGTGTGACCACGTCCTGCGGTGGCCTCAAGCTGATCCAACGGACGCGCACGCAATTGCGTTCGCCGACTGGACGAACAAGCGGCCTGACCTGGCAGTCGCGGCCTGGGGCGTCCTGCGGAGGGAGTGGAGCGGGTTCGCCTGCGCGCTCGACATCGTGGGGGCACCCCGAGCCGACCGGTCGGCCCTCAGACAACCCGCCGCGGAGGCGGGCGTGGGCGACTTGGTCCGCGTGCACGGCTACCTGACCGAGGATGTCCACCAGGCGCTGTTCGGGCCCGCGCGCCTCGTGGTAAGCCCGTCCACGCTGGAGGGCTTCGGCTTTCCGGTCCTGGAGGGGATGCGGCTGGGTATCCCGGCGGTGTGCGTCCGTGGCGCCGGGCTGGAGGAGGCCGGCGGTCGCTGGGCGTTCCATGCCGACGGCTGGACTCCGCATGCCTTCGCCGACGCCGGCGGCCGCGCGTTGTTCGACCCGGACCGGCGATCGCGGTCCATCGAGGGCGGGCGGAAGCACTCCGCCCGCTTTCACGTGACGCCGCACGGCCGAGCAGCTGCGTGCGGTCGTCGAGGCGGCGGTGAACGCCCGCGGTGCGACTGTACGGCGGGCCAGGAGGACGCGGATGCGCGCTGGTTGACCGGCCTGACGCCGATGCCGATGATCAAGCAGCGGCGTTCCTGATCGCCGTCGGTCCACTACGGGGGCGCCGTGCGAGTCCTGTCGGTCCACAACTACTACCGCGAGTCAGGCGGCGAGGATGCCGTGTTTCACGCGGAGGCGGATCTCCTCGAGGCCCACGGGGTCGAGGTGCGGCGCGTCGAGTTCTCCAACCGCTCGATCGAGGGTTCGTCGCCGCTGCGGATGCTCGGGCTGGCGGCATCGACGGTCTGGTCACGCAGCGCCGCGGAGCGGGTAGGCAACGAGATCCGCGCCTTTCAGCCTGATGTCGCTCACTTCCACAACACGCTGCCACTGGTCTCGCCCTCGGCGTACCGCGCCTGTCGAGCTCGCGGCGTGCCGGTCGTGCAGACCTTGCACAACTACCGACTGATCTGTCCGGCGGGGGTCCTGTACCGCGACGAGAGTCCCTGCCACGACTGCGTCGGACACACACCGCTCGCCGCGGTCCGGCACGCCTGCTACCGGGACTCGCGGGCGCAGAGTGCCGTGGTCGCCGGCATGCTTACCGTCCATCGCGTGCGCCGCAGCTGGGCGCGCGACGTAGACCTCTTCGTCGCACCCTCCGAGGCATTGAAGCGGGAAGTCGTGGCAGGCGGAATCGCCGGACTCGAAGCCGAGCGCATCGTGGTGAAGCCGCACTTCCTGTCGCCCGACCCCGGTGTGAGCGCGCAGCCTCGAGCCGGCGTGTTCTTCGCCGGACGCCTCGTCCCCAGCAAGGGTGTCGATACGCTGCTACGCGCCTGGCTGCATGAGGACATACCACTCACGCTTCGCATCGCAGGTGACGGCGAACTCTGCGAATCCGTCGAGGTCGCGGCGCAGCTCAGCCCCCGCATCGAGTACCTCGGCCGACTCCGTCACGACGAGGTGCTGGCCGAGATGGCGCGATCGATGGCCGTCGTGTTTCCCTCGACCTGGGAAGAGCCCTTCGGGCTCGTCATGATCGAAGCGCTCGCGTCCGGCACGCCGGTGATCGCCTCGCGCGCAGGCGCGTTCTCCGAAATCGCGCGAGACGGTGTGGACGGCCTGCTGTTCGAGCCGGGAGATGCCGCCGGCCTCGCGGCGCAGGTCCGCCGCCTCTGCACGGAACCGGCATTGGCGCGCACGCTGGGAGCGCACGCGCGACGGTCGTTCGAGGCGAGGTACACGGCGGAGCAGAACTTCCCGCAGTTGCTCGGCATCTACGAGCGTGTCATGGGACCCGCGAGAGCATCTCGCACTCAGTACTCGGTTTCGGAATAGCCACACGGAAAATGGTGACGCCCCCTGGACTCCCTGGATCGGGGTCGGCGCGAACAGCCGTCCCACGAGAAATACACGCTGCGCGGCGTGGCCGTGAACGCCACGACGTTCGACGGTGCCCTCGAGCGGCTGCTCCGGGCACCGGCCGACGGGAGCCATCTGCGCGCCCACTTCTGCTCGGTGCACACGCTCATCGAGGCCACGGACAACCCGGAGCTGCGCGCCGCGCTGAACGACGCGGAGTTGATCGCGCCGGACGGCATGCCGCTGGTCTGGGGCGGCCGGTTGCAGGGCTACCAGGTGGGACGCGTCTGCGGACCGGACCTCATGCTCGCACTGCTCGAACGCTCCGTGGCGACCGGCGGGCGGCACTACTTCTACGGCGGCGCGGAGGGCGTCCCGGAGCAGCTGGCCGGACGCCTGCAGCAACGGTTCCCGGGCCTGGTGGTGGCCGGCGGCTACTCGCCGCCATTCCGCGCGCTGACGCCAGAGGAAGATGAGGCCGTCGTGCAGCACATCAACGAGGCGCGGCCCGACTACGTGTGGGTCGGCCTGGGGAGCCCGAAGCAGGACCTGTGGGTCGCCTCGCACTTCGGCCGGCTGGACGCCAGCGTCCTGCTGGCGGTGGGCGCGGCGTTCGACTTCCACACGGACCGCGTGAAGCGCGCGCCGCTGTGGATGCAGCGCGTCGGGCTCGAGTGGTTCTTTCGGCTCTCCACCGAACCAAGACGCCTCTGGAAGCGTTACACGATCATCAACGCGCGCTTCGTCGCCCTGGTGGCGGCCGATGTCGTGCGGGGGGTGGCCGGACGGATCCGGGGTCCACGCGGGGCGGATCAGCGTCCCGGTCGATGACTCTTACCCGTTCTTGTCGGAATCGCAAGACGGCCGATGGCCGCGCTGCCGCATAATCGAGTGAGGCCTGTTGCAGGGCTGCGGGACGCCGGACGGGACTCCCCACACGCGTCGGCCAAGTCGCCCACGGAAGTTTGGAGTGAGACGTGAGCAATGAGCTGGTAGTGGTCGCGGGGGCCGGGGGCTTCATTGGCGGGCACCTGATCGCAGACCTGCGGCGCGACGGCTATACGAACCTCCGCGCCGTCGACATCAAGCCGCTGGACGACTGGTACCAGACCTTCGATGACGTCGAGAACCTGCAACTCGACCTGTCCCGGCTGGAGAACGGCCAGCGCGCCAGCGAAGGCGCCGCCGAGGTCTATCAGCTGGCCGCGGACATGGGCGGCATGGGGTTCATCGAGACCAACCGTGCGCTCTGCATGCTCTCCGTGCTCACCAGCACCCACATGCTCGTGGCCGCGCGCGACCAGGGGGTCGGGCGCTTCTTCTACTCCTCCTCTGCCTGCGTCTACAACGAGGAGAAGCAGCGCGACGAAGAAGTCATCCCGCTGCGCGAAGAGGACGCCTACCCGGCCATGCCGGAGGACGGCTACGGCTGGGAAAAGCTGTTCACAGAGCGCATGGCGCGCCATTTCCGCGAGGACTTCGGGCTCACGACGCGCGTCGCCCGCTACCACAACGTCTACGGCCCTCTGGGCACATGGGAGGGTGGGCGCGAGAAGGCGCCGGCCGCCATCTGCCGCAAGGTCATCGAGGCCAAGCTGACCGGCAATCGCGAGATCGAGATCTGGGGCGACGGCAAGCAGACCCGTAGCTTCATGTACATCGACGACTGCCTGCAGGGGACGCGGGCGATCCTGGCCAGCGATCACGTCCTGGAGCCCGTCAACCTGGGCTCCAGCGAGTTGGTGACCATCAACCAGCTCGTCGACATCGTGGAAGAGATCGCCGGGATCACGCTGGAGCGCCGCTACAAGCTGGACGCACCGAAGGGCGTGAACGGCCGCAACAGCGACAACACGAAAATCGTCGAATACCTCGGCTGGGAGCCCAGCATCCGGCTGCGCGACGGCATGGAGCGCACCTACCGCTGGATCGAGCAGGAGTACGTGACGAAGTATGGGGCGCCCGTCGTGGCGTCGTCCACCTAAACAACCGAGCGGTGTCGCGCGTTTGAGATATGCCGCGATTGTGTGGCGATCTGGGCTCTGGCACACTGATCAAGGGCATTCGCCGACCCGCGCGGGGTAGTAGGGAACGCTCCCGGTGGAATTTCCACAATACGTAGCGATGTTGCGCCGCTGGTGGTGGCTGGTCGTCGCGAGCATCGTGATAGGTGGCGGCCTCGCCTACTGGCTGAGTTCCCAGGGCCCGGCTACGTACCGGTCGACGACTACGCTGCTGGTCCAGCAGCAGCAGACACCGGGCGTCTTCCAGCCCGCCGACTTCCAGACCAGCCAGCTGCTCGCCAACACGTTCGCGCGCCTCATCACGTTGCGCCCGGTGCTCGAAGAAGCGATCGAGGCGGGTCGACTGGACCTCAGCCCGCAGCAGCTCGAGCGGCGTCTCGAGGTGACGCCGGAACTGGACTCGACGTTGCTCGAGATCACCGCATCGGCAAGCAACGCGGAGGGCGCCGCGCACATCGCGAACACGGTCGCGCAGACCTTCGTGAACTCCACGCAGCCCGTGCTGCAGATATCGACCGGCACGGTGTCCGTCGTCGAGCCGGCTCTGGTCCCGGGCGCACCGGAGGCAAGCCCGGTCATGCTCAACACGATCCTGGGGGCCGTCCTGGCGGCCATCGGCGGTGTCGCGCTCATCCTCATCTTCGAGAGCCTCGACAGCCGGCTGCGGCGCGCGGGCGACGTGGCGACGCTGGTCGGACTTCCGGCACTCGGACGCGTCCACCGCTTTCGAGGCGACCGCCACAACGGTGGCGGCGTCCTCGCGGATCCGCAGTCAGATGTCACTGAAGACTACCGCGCGCTGCGCACCACACTCTCGACGCGCCTTGGCCTGAGCCAGGGCTCGAAGGCGCTGCTGATCGCCAGTCCCGCCCCCGGCGACGGGAAGACGGCAACCACAGCCAACCTGGCCACTGTCTTCGGCCTGGCCGGCCGGCACGTCGTGATCGTGGACGCGGACCTGCGCGCCCCCGAAATGCACGATGTCTTCGGGCTGCGGAACGCCGCGGGCCTGACGACGTACCTCAACCGTCCGGACGTGGACGTGGAAGCCGTCGTCCAGCGCACCTCCCAGCCGAACGTGTGGGTGATCCCGGCCGGGCCAACGGTCCCCAACCCTTCCGAACTCCTCGGCTCCGACCGCATGCACGAGTTGTTGGACGCCCTGCGCGAGCAGTACGACGTGGTGCTCCTGGACAGCACTCCGCTCCTCGCCGTGACCGACGCCACCGTGGTGGCGGCCATTACGGACGCGTCCGTGATGGTGGTCAGGCCCAGCAAGACGCGCCGCGAGGAACTCACCGCGGCCCTGGACGAACTCGACGAGGCGGGGCGGCCCGTGCTTGGAGTGGTCCTGAACCAGATCGGGCGCCAGGAAGCCGCGCGCCTGTACAGCCGCCCGAGCGGGACCGTCACGGACCGGCTCCCGGAGACCCTGCCTCAGCCGCGCGTGGGGCGAGAGATCTAGTACAACATGGCGCCGGATGCGCCCCAGCCCGACCGTCTCGACAGCACTCGAGGCGGTGGCGGAGAGGCATCGAGAGAGTGCATCAGCCACAGACTGGCTTCGTGATCTGGTTCACCGGGCTCTCCGGCGCCGGGAAGTCCACGCTGTCCCACCGCGTGGGCGAGGAGCTTCAGCGCCGGCTCGCACACGTGGAGGTCCTGGACGGTGATGAGGTGCGCACCCACCTCTCGAAGGGCCTGGGCTTCACCCGCGAGGACCGCGACACGAACGTGCTCCGCATCGGTTTCGTCTCCAAGCTCCTCGCGCGTCACGGTGTGGCCGTGCTGGTCGCGGCGATCGCCCCGTACGCGGACACCCGCCAGCGGGTCCGTCAGGGCATCGAGCGCTTCGTCGAGGTGCATGTCGACTGTCCGCTGGAGGAACTGGAAGCGCGGGACGTCAAAGGGCTGTACGCACGGGCGCGACGCGGTGAGTTGGAACATTTCACCGGCATCTCCGACCCCTACGAGGCGCCGGCGTCTCCGGAGATTCGCGTCGACACCTCGCGCCATTCGCCGGACGAGTCGGTCGCGATGATCCTGCGCTGGCTTGAGCAACACGAATGTATTCCGGCCGTGCGCGATGCCGCGCTGGCCGACCGATGAACGCGGGTGGGAACGAGACTGCCATGACCGACCTCGATCAGATGGACACGTTTGACCGCCTGGACCCGACCGGCGTCCATCGACGTATCGCTGCCTTCACCGAGGACGCACGGGCGGCGTGGGCGCTTGGCCGCGCCTTCGAGCCACCCGCTTCCTTCCGCGCGCCCCGGCGTGTCGTCGTGCTGGGGATGGGCGGTTCCGCGATCGGCGCCGACATCGCGGGGACGCTCGCGCTGCGCCGGACCGCCGTCCCGCTGCAGGTCGTGCGCGGCTCCGCGGTGCCGCCCGTGGACGACGAGACGCTAGTGATCGCCTCGTCGCACTCGGGTGAGACGTGGGAGGTGCTCTCGGCGTTCGAAGCGGTGCTCGCCGGGCCCGGCATGCACATGGCGATCACGCAGGGCGGCCGCCTGGGCGAACTGTGCGAAGGGCACGGGGCGCCCGTCGCGCGTTACCGCTACGATGGCGAGCCGCGGGCGGCGCTCGCGTATGGGGTATTCCTGTTGCTCGGCGTGCTCGACCGGCTCGGCGTCGCCGTGGTGACCGAGGACGAGGTGGTCGCCGCGCTGGCTGAGGTCGACGAGCAGGGCGCGGACTGGGGGACGCAGTCTCCCGTCGCCGGGAACCTGGCGAAGCGCCTCGCGGGCTCGCTGGACGGGCGGCTACCCGTGATCGTGGGGGACGGCCCGCTGCAAGTCGCGGCGCTGCGTTGGCAGAACCAGTTGAACGAGAATGCCAAGCGCTGGGCGTTCCACGCGGCGCTGCCGGAACTGGCCCACAACCTGGTAGAGGCCTTCGGCCGGCCGTCAGCGGTCCCGTTCCGCCTGATCGTCCTGGAGAGTCCCTTCGGCGACGCACATTCGCGGCGCCGCAACGACGTGATCCTGGAGCAGCTGGCGCAGAGCCGGGTGGATGCGGAGCGCGTGCGGCTGGAGGCGCGGAGCGCGCTGGCTGCGCTGCTGGTCGCCTGCCACCTGGGTGACTGGACTTCGCTCTATGCGGCCTTACTGGACGGCGTGGACCCGTCGCCGGTGCCGGTCCTCACCCGCTTCAAAGAATCGCTGGCGTCTGTCATCGGCGGCGCGCGATGAGCAACGGCGATCGTGCCGCATCGACTGCCGCCGGCGGGCAGGGCGGGAACCGGAAGGTGGGTGAGCCCGTGTCCTACAAGCCAGGATTGGGAATGGCGTACGAACTGAGCCACCTGGGAGCGCTGGAGGCGGAGGCCATCCACATCATCCGGGAGGTGGCGGCGGAGTTCGAGCGCCCGGGCCTGCTCTTCTCCGGCGGCAAGGACTCGATCGTCATGCTGCGGCTGGCGGAGAAGGCGTTCTGGCCCCAGAGACTCCCGTTCCCCGTCGTCCACATCGACACCGGCCACAACTTCCCGGAGGTCATGGAGTTCCGTGACCGCCGCGTCGCGGAAATGAGCATCCGCCTGGTCGTCGGGTCCGTGCAGGACGCCATCGACGCCGGCCGCGTCGTCGAGGAGCGGGGGCCGCGGGCTTCGCGGAACCGCCTCCAGACGACCGTGCTGCTGGACACGATCCAGCAGCACGCCTTCGACGCGGTGTTCGGCGGCGCGCGTCGCGACGAGGAGCGTGCCCGCGCCAAGGAGCGCATCTACTCGTTCCGCGACGAGTTCGGGCAGTGGGACCCGAAGCAGCAGCGCCCCGAGTTGTGGAACCTGTACAACGGACGCCACCGCAAGGGTGAGCACATCCGCGTCTTCCCGCTGTCCAACTGGACCGAGTTGGACATCTGGCAGTACCTGGCGCAGGAGCAGCTCGAGATCCCATCGGTCTACTACGCGCACCGCCGCGAGGTCTTCCAGCGCGACGGCATGCTGATGGCGACCAGCCCGTTCCTGGAGCAACTGGAGGGCGAGGAGCCCTTCGAGGCGACCGTGCGCTTCCGGACCATCGGCGACATGACCTGCACGGCCGCCGTCGCCTCGGAGGCCGCCGACGTCGAGACGATCGTGGCGGAGATCGCTGCCACCCGGATCACCGAGCGCGGCGCCTCGCGAGCCGACGACCGGACCTCCGACGCGGCGATGGAAGACCGCAAACGCGAGGGATACTTCTAGCGCGAGACCGCCTCGTTACACGCACCCAGCAGCCGCGCAGTCGCATCGAGATCGCGCCGCGGCACCTCGGAAGGGCCCCTCATGGAACTCCTGCGCTTCGCCACCGTCGGCTCTGTGGACGACGGGAAGAGCACCCTGATCGGCCGCCTGCTCTACGACTCGAAGTCGATCCTGCAGGACGCGTGGGACGCCATGGAGCGCACCTCGAAGTCCCGCGGCGACGAGTACGTGAACCTGGCGCTGCTGACGGATGGCCTGCGCGCGGAGCGGGAGCAGGGCATCACCATCGATGTCGCCTACCGCTACTTCGCCACGCCCAAGCGGAAGTTCATCATCGCGGACACCCCCGGGCACATCCAGTACACGCGCAACATGGTGACGGGCGCCTCCACGGCCGACCTAGCGTTGATCCTGATCGACGCGCGGGAGGGAATGGTGGAGCAGTCCCGGCGGCATGCCTTCATCTCCAGCCTGCTCGGCATCCCCCACCTGGTCGTCTGCGTCAACAAGATGGACCTGGTGGACTATGACCGCGCGGTGTTCGACCGCATCAAGGCGGAGTTCACGGCCTTCGCCAGCCGGCTCCAGGTGACCGATGTCACCTTCGTGCCCATCTCTGCGCTCAAGGGCGACAACGTCGTCGACCGCTCCGAGCACATGCCCTGGTACCAGGGCCCCACGCTGATGCACCACCTGGAGGAGGTGCACATTGCGTCGGACGACAACTACATCGATGTGCGGTTCCCCGTGCAGTACGTGATCCGCCCACAGAGCAGCGACTACCCGGACTATCGGGGCTACGCCGGCACCGTCGCCGGCGGCGTCCTCCGCCCCGGGGACGACGTGGTGGTGTTGCCCTCCGGCTTCAGCACGCGCGTCGCCGGCATCGACACCTGTGACGGCCCGGTCCGCGAGGCGTTCCCGCCGATGTCCGTCATCGTGCGGCTGGAGGATGACCTCGACGTCTCACGGGGCGACATGATCTGCCGCCCACAGAACCGGCCCACGGCGTCCCACGACGTGGAGGCAATGGTTTGCTGGATGTCGGAGGACACGGAACTGGCGCCCGGCCGCCGGTACTCGCTGAAGCACACGACGCGCAGCGTGCGCACCGTCGTCCAGGACATCCGCTATCGCATTGACGTGAACACGCTACATCGGGACCTGGGCGTGGAGGGGCTGAAGCTGAACGAGATCGGGCGCATCCACCTGCGCACCACGGCCCCGCTCTTCTTCGACGAGTACCGGCGCAACCGCCTCACCGGCAGCTTCATCCTCGTGGACGAGGCTACCAACAACACGGTCGGCGCCGGCATGATCTTGCACCCGACGGACTGAGGGGCCCGCTCCGGACCGCTCATCGCCCGGACGTCCGCATTCCGCCGGCTCTCCGGCGGAGCAACGCCTCCGGGCCTCGCCGTGCCCCTCGACCGTACGCCGCACCCACGCCTGTCGCTCGACGGTGAGGACCGCCGGCGCATTCGCGCGACGCCGCTCTGTCCTGCTCGTTCGGCGGGGAATCTTGAACTTCCCTGACGCCGCGTGCCGGACCGCGTCGCGTTTTCTCGCTCATTCAGGTGTGCTCAGGAACTGAATCGCTGACATGCTACCTAAGACGCGTTTATGCTCTGTCGATAACTTTGCATGACCCCTGGGCATCCACTGCCTAGACTTGCGGCGGTCGCCCCGGCGACAGGTTGAGACTTCGTTCCCAACGCCGCGCACTCTCCCCGGCCCGGCATCGCGGCAAGCCACCCCACCCTGATCAGGTGCGGGGCTGTGTCGCTGCATACCCAGGCGGTCCCGCATGGAGGCGGGCCCGTACCGGAGGGGCAGGGCGGACGGACGGACTCTCGGGCAGGCAGCTGGCAGAGCCAACCAAGGATGAAGCAAGGAAGCTGGCAATCCGAGGCACATGCACCAACCTGACTTTAGCCCAGAACAGCGATCAAACTTTCTACAGCGCGTTACGGCCCATCCGGTCGGACGCCTCATCCTGCTGGGCGCGGCCCTGGCGCTCACGCTCTCTGTCCTCACCACGATGGCCGAAGCGGCCGGTCTGGTCGGCGGCACGCCCTTCGGGCGTCTGGTCGGCAACAACAGCTCTCACCCACTCATGGTCAGCAACAACGCCGACCGTTCAGGCGCCTCCGGCCTGGACGGCGCGAGCCTCTCGGGCGATGTGTACATCTTCGTGACGCCTACCGAGGGCATTCGTCAGGTGCGCTTCTACCTGGACGACCAGGAACGGGCCGGGAGCCCGCGCCAGGTCGAGAACGTGGCCCCGTACGACTTCGCGGCCACCGCCGACGACGAAGAGGCGCACGCCTTCGATGCGGACGGCCTCGTCGACGGGGAGCACACCGTCACCGCCGAAGTAGAGACGATGGATGGGGAGGTCGCCCTGGCCGCGGCCACGTTCACGGTCGGCGTAGTGGAGCGCGCGATGGCGCAGGTCACGAGCGGAGGGGAGTTCCCCTTGCTCGTCAGTCGCTCGGAGGACCGTTCTGGTAGCGAGTTGCTCGACGGCTCGACGCAGGACGGCCAGATCTTCGTGTTCATCGAGCCGCAAGGCGTGAAGCGGGTCTACTTCTTCCTCGACAACGCGGACCAATCCGGCAGCGCGTTCCAGACTGAGAACCACAGCCCCTACGACTTCGCGGGCACCGTAGACGGCACTGGCAGCGCGCGCGCTTTCGACGCGTCCGCGCTCTCATCGGGTGAGCACACGATCAGTGCGCGGGTGGAAACGAGCGACGGGGCGTCGGTGGTGACCTCCGCAACCTTCAGCGTGGGCGAGGGTGGCGCGCCGAGCCCCAGCGCCACGCCCAGCGGTTCCCCAACCGCTACCGCAACCTCGGCGCCCGGCAGCCAGGAGGGGTCCGGCGACGGTTCTGACTGGGGTCTCGCTCTGAGCCAGGCCTCCAACCGCTCGACCCCCTCGGGCCTCGATGGGGCGACGGTCTCCGGAGAGATCTTCGTGTTCATCGCGCCGGACAGCGGGATCGGTCGCGTGCGATTCTTCGTGGACGACCCGGACCGGAAGGGGTCACCATACCTGACGGAGTACCAGCCGGCCTACGACCTGGCGGGGACCCTCGGGGGCGGTCGCGCCGCTCCTTTCGACGCCGACCAGCTCGGCGCCGGTAGCCACACCGTGACCGCCGAGATCGATCGCAAGTCCGGCGGCATGGAAGTGATCCACACCACCTTCACCGTGGGTGGATCGGACGGCGGGTCGGGCGGCGACACGCCCGATGGCACTCCGACGGCCACTCCCATCGGTATACCAACGAGCGGCGGACAGCAGCCATCCGTCTCGGGCTCGGCCCCCAACGGCGCGGTGGAGGTCCGGCCCGGCGACAACGTCCAGTCGATGGTGAACAGCAAGCCGGGCGGCACGACGTTCTACCTCGCGGCCGGCGTCCACCGGATGCAGAGCGTGGCACCGAAGGACGGCAACACGTTCATCGGGGCGCCCGGCGCCGCGATGCGAGGCTCGCGTGAGTTGAGTTCCTGGGACCGCGCTGGCTCCAACTGGGTCATCGGCGGCCAGACGCAGGAAGGGCGGCGCGTGGGTGCGTGCGAATTCCTGCCGAACGGGCAGCGCGACACCATGTGTGTCTACCCGGAGCAGCTGTTCATCGACGGCGAGCGTCTGACGCAGGTGGGCAGCCTGAGCCAGCTCGGCTCAGGGAAGTGGTACTTCGACTACGGCAGGGACCGGATCTACATAGCGGACAATCCCAGCGGACGGCTGGTCGAGACCAGCGTCACGGACATGGCCTTCTATGGCAATGCCCGCAACGTCACGATTCGCGGCCTGGTCATCGAGCAGTACGCGAGCCCGGCACAGGTGGGGGCGCTCCAGGGCAAGGACGGCTCTGGCTGGGTCGTGGACGGTAACATCGTCCAGTACAACCACGGCGTGGGCATTCGTACCGGCACGGGGATGCAGGTCCTGAACAACACCGTGCTCCACCAGGGCCAGATTGGGATCACCGGCGCCGGGAGCGACGTCGTCGTCCAGGGTAACGAGATTGCCTACAACAACGAGTCGTTCTACAAGCCACGCTGGGAAGCCGGCGGGACGAAGTTCGTGAAGACTCGGAACCTGGTGGTGCGCGACAATTACGTGCACCACAACACCGGCCCCGGCATCTGGACTGACATCGACAACGTTCACACGTTGTTCGAAGGCAATCGCGTGGAGTACAACACCGGCCAGGGCATCAAGCACGAGATCAGCTACGACGCCATCATTCGTGGAAACACCGCCCGCTTCAACGGCACCAACCACGATGTCTGGCTCTGGGGCGCGCAGATCCTGGTGCAGAACAGTCCAAACGTCGAGGTCTACAACAACACGGTGGTCGCCGGGGAGAGTGCGGGCGACGGAATCGCCGGCGTGAACCAGGATCGAGGGACGGGCAGCCACGGCAAGTGGGAGCTGCGAAACCTCTGGGTGCATGACAACGACATCACGTACCTGGGCAACGGACAGAACTCGGGCGTCGCCGGGAACTGCGGGGACAACAACCGGTTCAGCGGAAACACCTACCGCGCCCCCAGGGACTATCAGGACAAGAACTGGTGGGAATGGTGTGGCCGGACGAGCTTCGGCGGCCTCCAGAAGATCGGTCAGGAGGCCGGGGGGAATCTCCTCACCAACTGAGGTCCGCGAACGACGGAATCGACCTCGAGTGACCGCACGGACCGGCCCCTCCTCGGAGGGGCCGGCTTCGTCGTCCGGGTGCCGCCGTATCCGCCTGGCGTCAGGCGTCGTCCGAGGCGCGTCCCCCGATCGCCGCGGCGATCGCGTCCGCCGCTAGCACACCCAGATCGTGGCCCACGTTGCGGGCGTCGGCCCACTCGACCGCCAGGATCTCGAGGCTACAGCGAACGCTCTCCGGGCACTGCCCCGCCGCCAGCCGGCACTCGTAGGTGATCGCGATCCCTCGTGAGCTGGGGACTCGTTCGGATGGGTGCCGGCGGACCTGGAGGGGCCAGACGACCTCCACGATGAGCCCCAGTTCCTCCCGGATCTCCCGCACGAGCGCCGCAGCCGGTTCCTCGCGGCCGTCCACCCAGCCACCCGGCAGACCCCACGGCCGGTGCGGGCGAAAGAGGTGTTCGGCCAGCAGCACCCGCCCGCCGTCGTCGAGGATCACGGCCAGCACACCCACCCTGTGCCGCGACACGAGGAGGTTCGAGGCCAGCACGAGTCCCCATTGCAGCGGCGGTAGCCGGCGAAGCAGCACGGCGGCCGGGCGACGGAGGTCCAGATGCGGCATCTCAGCGGCCGTCTCTCAGGCGCCGATCGTCCCCGATGCCGGCAGGCCGCGCGCGACAAAGTGAGGGTTCTCGAATCCCGGCTTGCCGTACGTCAGCGGCGTCCCGTCCAGGCGGGACACGCTGCCCCCAGCGGCGCCCAGCACCGCGTGTCCCGCCGCGATGTCCCACTCCATGGTGCGGCCGATCCGGGGATAGAGGTCCGCGCTCCCCTCGGCGACCCGGCAAAGCTTCAGGGAGGACCCCGCGGACACCAGTTCTTTCACCTGGTAGTCCCGCAGGAACTCATCGGTGGCCTCATCCCGGTGGGAGCGGCTCGCGACCACCACCAGCCCCTCCGTCGAAGGCGTCCGGCAGGCGATGCGCTCCGGGGCGCCCTCGCCGCGACGCCGGTAGGCGGCCCCCGGCCCCGCGGCCCAGTAGGTCTCGTCCAGGGCGGGAAGGTGCACCACACCCAGCACGGGCTCACCGCCCTCGATGAGCGCGATGTTCACGGTGAACTCGCCGTTTCGGTTCACAAACTCCCGCGTGCCGTCCAGCGGGTCGACCAGGATGAACGGGCCCTCGCCGACCTCGGGCGCCCCGCCCGCGGCCACCTGCTCTTCGGCGACGACCGCCACGCCCGGCGCGAGCCGCTGGAGGCCCGCGAGGATGATCCGCTCGGCGCGCTCGTCAGCGTCCGTCACCGGCGACGTGTCGGCCTTGTCACGGACCTCGATGTCCCCCGCGTAGACGTCCAGGATCTCCCGTCCCGCATCCTCGGCCAGGGCGCAGAGCGCCGCTGCCAGTGACTCGCGCTCACCCATGGGACCCACTCCTCACATCGAAACTGTCGCGGACGGCCGAACCCACGTCCGTCAGTCCACCGGCCAGATGATCGGCACCAGCATCACGACGATCACCACCACAAGGATCGTCAGCGGAAAACCGAGGCGCATGTAGTCCGTGAAACGGTAGCCGCCCGGGCCGTAGACCATGGTGTTCGTCTGGTAGCCCACGGGCGTGAGAAACGATGCCGATGCGGAAATCGCGACCGAGATGGCCACGCCTCGAGGGTCGAGCCCCGCGACACTCGCCGTGGAGAGGGCGATCGGAAGGATCAGGACCGCCGCGGCGTTGTTCGTGATCATCTCCGTAACGACGATCGTCGTCAGGACGATGCCGAGGAGTACGCCTCGGTCGCCCAACCCGCTGAAGGCATCGACGAGTCCGGTTGCGACCTGTGCGGCCAGCCCGGAACTTTCCATCGCCGCCGCCAGGCCGAAGGCGGAGGCGATGGTCACGATCACGTCCAGGTCGACCGATGTCCGGGCCTCGTTCGGCGTGAGCACCCCGCTGGCCACCAGCACGACCGCGCCGACGAGCGATGCCACGAGGATGGACACCAGCCCGACCGCCGAGGCGACGACGATCGCCGCGATCGTGCTCACCACGATGACCGACTTCCCGAGGCGTCGGGGCTCCACCTGGTCCAGCCGCGAGATCAGCAGGAACTCGCGGCTGTCATACCAGCGGGCACGAAACCCGGGGTCGGCAAGCAACAGCAGCGTGTCCCCTACGCGCAGGCGCACCTCGCCCAGCTTGGCGTTGATGCGCTGACCCGAGCGGTGGATCGCGACGACCGCGGCCTGGTAGCGGCTGCGGAACTCGGCTTCGCGCAGGGTCCGGCCGATCAGCGGGGACGTGACCCCCAACACCGCCTCGAAAAACGCCCCGCGCTCACGCTCGAAGTCCACGATGTGTTCTTCGTGCGTCGATGCCAGGCCGCGCATGCTGCGCAGGTCCAGCACGCGCTCCGCCCGGCCGACGAACCGCAGCACGTCGTCGCCCCGGAGGGGGGTGGTGGGGGTGACGGGGAAGATCTGGTCGTCGCCACGGTCGATCTGCACCAGGAAGACATCCTGCAGGTGCCGCAGCCCGCCGGCCTCCACGGCCGCGCCGTCCAGGGGGCCTCCCGGTTCCACCACCATGTCGACGACAAACGAGCGGCTGTCCTCCCGGAACTCACGCCGCGCGGATCGGCGGTCGGGCAGCAAGACCGGGCTCAGGAAGATGAGGAGCAGGACGCCCAGCACCGCGACTGGCGCGCCGACCATCCCGATCTCGAACATCCCAATCGCGTCGAACCCCGATGCTTCGAGCTGACCGGAGACGACGATGTTCGTGGATGTCCCGATCACCGTGGCCGTCCCGCCGGCGATCGCCGCGAAGGAGAGCGGCATCAGGAACCGCGAGGGCGGCAGCCCGTTCCGGTCGGCCCAGTTGGACACGGTGGGCGCCAGCATGGCGACGATTGGAGTGTTGTTCAGGACCGCCGAACTGACCGCCGTCGGCGCCAGCAGCCGGGCTGCTGCCCGACGGTAGTTGCTCCCTGTCCCCAGCATGCTCCCGATCGCCGGGGCGAGTGCTCCCGTGCGCTCGGCGGCACGGGCTACCAGGTAGAGCGCGGCGACAGTGAACGGCGCCGGGTTGGAGAACCCCGCGAGCGCCTGTTCGGAGTCGATGACGCCGATGGTGAGCAGGACCACGACGGCGCCGAACATGGCAGCCGACGGCGGCAAACGGTCGCTCACGAGCAGGGCGACCGTCCCCACGGTAACGGCCAGCGTGATCCAAGCGTCGGTAGTCACTCGCTCGATGCTAAGCGAAGGCCCCGTCGCGGGCATCGGCGAAACCCTAAGAATGCCCGCGTCCCTCGCGAAGGCCGTCCGGCTGATAGCCTCGACGTGTCCCGGACGACCGAAGACGAGGGGTGTCCTGCCGATGGCTGTCGCGTCCACCGCCGACCTCGAAGCCCGGGTGCAGGCCATCGGCCGGCGGCTTCTGGCGGATGCCGAGGCGTACCGGCCGGGGGCGGCCGAGCGCGTCGAGGACTGGCTGCTGGCGCGTGTGGTGGCCGACGAGCGGTTCCGTGGACGGCTGCTGCGGTACATGGACGTGCTGGCGTCGCTGGACCACGACCGCGGCGGCGGCGAGGCGAAGCGCCTGGCGGGGGAGTACTTCGATGAGGACTTCCCCGAGTTGCCGCGGGCGTTGCGATGGCTGATCCGCATCGCGCGGGACGACCTGCTCCCGGCGCCGCTGGTAGGCGAGACCGCGCGCCGCTCAGCGGAGATGTTCGCCCGACGCTTTATCACGCCGCCGGGTGAAGACACCGTACGCCGCACCATCGAGTACCTGGCGGGGCACGGCCGGACGCCATCGTTCGACCTGCTGGGTGAGGCGGTGCTGAGCGAGCGCGAGGCGGACGACTACCTCGAAGGCTACGTCGCCCTGCTGGAGCAGCTCGGACACGACCCGGCGGCACGACTGCGCACGCCCGGCGATGCGGCCGCGCTCCAGGTCTCCCTCAAGCTCTCGTCGCTCACGCATCATTTCACGCCGGTCGACGTCGAGGGTTCCGTGGCGCGCGTGCGTCCCCGGCTCGAGGCGATCCTCGAGGCCGCGGAGCGTGCCGGCGTGGGCATCACCGTCGACATGGAGCAGCACGAGCTGCGCGACCTCACGTGGGAGGTGTTTACGCGCACCCTCGCGCCCGGTGAGCGCTTCGGAGCGTGGCCGGACGCCGGGATCGTGTTGCAGTCCTACCTGCGGGACGCCGAGGCGCAGGCGAGGTGGACCGTCGACTTCGCCGAGCGCCGGGGGATACCGTTTCAGGTGCGGCTGGTGAAGGGCGCGTACTGGGACTACGAGACCATCGTCGCGGAGGCCAACCGCTGGGCGTCACCCGTGCTCACCGAGAAGGCGACGACCGACGCGCAGTTCGAGCGCCTCCTGCATCGCCTGATCGAGGCGCACCCCGCGATCCGCCTCGCCGTGGCCAGCCACAACGCGCGAGCGCACGCCGCGGCGCAGGCGATCGCAGAGGCGGCCGGGCTGCCCCCCACGGCAATCGAGCACCAGACGCTGTTCCGCACGGCGGAGGGCATCAGTCGCACGCTCGCGGAACAGGGATGGCCGGCGCGCGACTACGTGCCGGTCGGCGAACTGCTGCCTGGCATGGCGTACCTCGTGCGGCGCGTGCTCGAGAACTCCTCCCAGGCCGGGTTCCTGCTACAGAGCCGCAGCGGCGCCTCGCCCGAGGAGCTACTGGCGCCACCACTGCCGTCTGGCGTACCGCAACCGGTGACCGGCGAGCATGTGGCGGCCTTCGAGCGCTCGCCGGCGGCGCCGTGGTTCGACCGCGACTTCCGCGAGGCGTTCGAGGCCGCACTGCGAAACACCCGCGCGGCGTGGGGCGAGCACCGGCCACTTCGTATCGCCGATGTCGAGGTACCCGGGCGGCGCGTCGAGGTCCACAGCCCCTCGCACCCCTCCGCGCCACCAGTCGGCACGGTCGACTTCGCCGGCGTAGCCGAGGCGTCCCGGGCCGTCGACGTCGCCCGCGGCGCCCGCGCGGCGTGGGTCGCCACGACGATCGAGGAGCGTGCCTTGATCCTCGAGCGAGCCGCCGACCTGCTGGAGGCACGCGGACACGAGTTCGCCGCGTGGCTGGTGCACGAGGGCGGCCGTGACCGCTCGGCGGCGTGGGGCGAGGTCGAGGAGGCGGCGGATTTCCTGCGCTGCTACGCGGGCGCCGCGCGCGACCTGCTGCGTAAGTACGAGCGTGACGTGGCGCCTCGAGGCGTGGTTGCGGTGATCCCACCGTGGAATTTCTCGCTCGCCATCCCGTGCGGCATGGCCGCGGCGGCGCTGGTGTGCGGAAACACCGTGTTGCTGAAGCCGGCGGAGCAGACGCCACTAATCGCCGGGCGGCTTGTCGACCTGCTGCACGAGGCAGGCGTGCCGCGGGACGCGCTGACCTACCTGCCCGGCGTGGGTGAAGAGGCCGGCAGCCGCCTGGTGGAGAGTCCCCACGTCGACATGGTCGCGTTCACGGGCTCCCGCGCCGTCGGCACGTGGATGCATGAGGCGGCGGCGCGCGTCCACCTCGAAGACGGAGGCTACAAAGCCGTCCTGACTGAGATGGGCGGGAAGAACCCGGTGATCGTGTTCGCCGACGCGGACCTCGACGAGTCCGTGGCCGGGGTCATCGAGTCGGCCTTCGGCCATGCCAACCAGAAGTGCTCGGCCGCCTCCCGCGTGTTCGTGGCGGCGCCGGGCTTCGACCGCTTCCGGCAGCGCCTGGCCGAGGCCGCCCGATCGCTGATCGTCGGACCGGCAGACGACCCGGCCACGGAGGTCAACCCGATCATCGACCGTGAGGCCTTCGACCGGCTGCACGGAGCGGCCGACCGAGCGCGCGAGGAGTGCGAGGTCGTCTTCGACGCGTTCTCGGCGCCGACAATGGCGTTGCAGGTGGGGCCCCTGATCGTCCAGTTGCCGCTCGACCAAGCGCTGTCAGCGGCCACCGCCACCGAGGAACTGTTCGGCCCGATCCTGGTGCTGGTGCCGTTCGACGACGTCGCCGACGTGTACGCCGCGGCGAACGGCACCGGCTACGGACTCACCTCGGGCGTCTTCTCGCGCAGCCCGGAGACGATCGAGGAGGCGGCCGCCGCCCTCGAGGCCGGGCATGTCTACGTCAACCGCCCGACCACCGCGGCGCGGCCGGGGATTGAGCCCTTCGGCGGAATGCATCTCTCCGGCACCGGACCGAAGGTTGGCCAGGCGGCGTACCTGTGGGCGTTCGTCCGGCGTACCGACGGCCCCCAGGACACACCCGACGACCTGGAGGTGCTGCGGCGGAGCGGTCGGGCGGAACTGTGGGCAAAGGACCAATCGCTGGCGGCGCTGGCGCCCCGCTGGCACGTGCCGCTGCGCGAGCGCGCTGAAGTCGTCGCCCGGGGTGCGGAACGCCTGCATTCGATGGGTCACGACGAAGCGGCGGTCCAGCTCAGGGCGGCCGCGGCTGCCGCGCTCGACGAGCTGGCGGCGCACGCGACCATGCAGATCGCCGGGCAGGACACGGAGATGCGCCACGACGTGCCGCGGGGCCGGGGCGTGCTGCGCATGCGCGGCTCGGCAGCGCCGACCTGGCTGGCGGCGACCCTTCTCGCTGGCAACGCCGCATCGGTCGTGGACTCGCCGGGACTGGAGCACACCGTGCTCGCTCTGCACGAGGCGGGTGTGCCGGGGAACGTGCTGCGCGGCGAACCGGGCGTCCTCGACACCTTCCTCGGCCTTGCCGGCGCGCCAGAGGTGACGTTCGCGGTCACCGACGGCGGCCCCGAGGTCGCCGCTGCGCTCTACGAACGCCTGGGACCGACTGCGGAGGGGCAGCGGTCCCTGAAGGCCATGGTGTCCGCCTTCGAGGGCCCGCAGCCGGGCGAACCGGGCTTCCTCCGCCGCTTCGCGTGGGAGAAGGTGGTGGCGATCCGCACGCTGCGGCATGGTGCGGACCTCGCCCTTGGCACGGATGACTAGGCCAGGCGTGGTGGCGCCTGAGACCGCATGTGATGGGCTAATCGAAGCGACCCATGACGCGCGCGTTTTCTGCTACGGTGTGGACGGCCGGGGGTCCTCAGCACCCCGGGGGAGTGGGAGTCTGCCAATATGACCAGTATCAGTTCGCCTCAGACCACGGACTGCGCGCACCACTGGATGCTCCCCGCGCCGGCTGGCGGGGCCAGCGTCGGCGTCTGCAAGATCTGCGGCGCCGAGCGGACGTTCTCGAACGCCGACCCCAAGGGTTGGGTCGCCCGGCCAGGACTGAAGCGTAAGTAAGGCTGCGCGGCTCGCGGCAGATTCCTACACTCGTCTTCACGTACTCAACATAACTGCGACCCGCCCAGCGGCTGGACACGGACTGCGACTGGCGTCTCCGAGGACTCGCGTGACCGGGAGGCGACGCCGGGCGGTGGGGCGGCATTAGCAGCTCAGCACTCGCGTCTCCCGCGTGAGGTGGGCAGCTAGCGGCTGCCCTCGCGGGCCGAGCGATGGGAACGGATCCAACGGATTCCAACCCAGCCGCTCCATACAGGAAGCGCCACGATTGAACCCACAACGGCGCCGGCGAACACGAGGTTGACGAGCAAGTCGACGAGTGGCATGTCCGCTTCCCGTGAAACACGCGGATACAGACTTCAATCGCAACGCTACCGCCGCACTACTCTCCGTAGCATCAATCGTGCCAGATAGCGGCTTTCAGTCCTGTGGCAATGGGCTACGCCAAGCCATGGGCAACGCCGGGAGGCGCCCGTGGACGTCCAGGAGGCCCTTCAGGCACTCGCGGGGCTCGCCCGTGCCGACAAGGCCTTCGCGGTGGTCGCCGCCGTCGGTGGCGCCGTCCGCGACGTGCTGCTGGGCCGTCCCGTGCGCGACATCGACCTGGCGGTGCCAGGCGATCTGGACGCCTTCGCCGTCCGCGCCGCTCGGGCAACCCGCAGCCGCCCGGTCGAGATCGCGCAGACCGGCCTGGTCCGGCTGCCGCTCGACGACGGCTACCTGGACCTCGTCTCGTTCCGTGACACGACGCTAGCCCGCGACCTCGAGGCCCGCGACTTCACGATCAACGCCATGGCCGTCCGGCTGCGCGACCTGCCCGGGGGCGGGCTGCATGCGGTCGCCGCAGCCGACATCGTGGACCCCTTCGACGGCCGCGCGGACCTGCGCGCCGGGCTACTGCGATTCGCCTCGCCTCGGGCGCTCGAGGATGACCCGTTGCGCGCGCTACGGGCTGTGCGTCTGGCGTGCGAGCTGGCGATGCAACTGGAGCCGGCGACCGCCGCGCGCCTCGGCCAGGCGCGGGACGGTCTCGCCGGCGTAGCCCCCGAGCGCGTCGGGGCCGAGTTGGAGCGGCTATTTCGGACACCGCGCGCGGCACACGGCGCTCGCCTGCTCGCAGCCAGCGGGCTCCTCACGTTCTGCTTCCCCGCCCTCGCGGAAGGTGCTGGGGTGGAGCAGCGGCCGGTGCACCGGCACGACGTGCTGGAGCACCAGCTGGTCGCTGCCGAGTGGATGGACGTGCTCCTCAGCAGCGAGGAACCCGCCGTCGAGCCTGCCCGCGCAATCTGGCGCGGTGCCTGGCTCGACGCCGAATGGCCGGAGAGCCGCTGGGGCGACATCCACACGCACCTGGCGCACCACGCACCGACGCTGCGGCTGGCCACGCTGCTGCACGATGCCGGCAAGCCACGCACGGTCACGCTCGAGGCGGACGGACGGACGCGGTTCTTCGGACACTCTGAGGTCGGCGCGGAGCTATCGGGGGCGATGCTGCGGCGCTGGCGGTTCCCCTCCGGCGTGGTCAGGCGGGTCGAGTTACTGGTCCGGCAGCACCTGAGGGCCGGCCAGGCGACATCGCCCGGCGCGCCGCCCACGCCTCGAGCGATCCATCGCTTTCACCGCGCACTGGGCGACGCGACGCCCGATGTGTGCTTCCTGTTCCTCGCGGACTCGCTGGGGACGGCTGGGCCCGAGGTGCTGCTGCCTCGGTGGCCGGCGTATGTCGCACACGTACGGCGCATCATCACGTGGCGCCCACCGGCAACGCCCGACGGCGCGACGCGGCTGCTCGATGGCCACGGCGTGATGGCGGCGACTGGACTCGCGCCGGGCGCCGAGGTGGGCCGCATCCTGGAGGCCGTGGACGAGGCGGCCGCCGCCGGCGAGGTGCGCGGACGGGCGGAGGCCGAGGCGCTGGCCCGCCGCCTCGCCTCGATGCCCGACAACGAGCCGGGTGCTGGTGAGTAGCGGGGCGAACCCTGGCGAAGAAAGCGGACCGGCCGGCGCTGTGCGCCGGCCGGTCTTCTTTGGCCTGCGGACGCTCGTCTGCTTAGCGGCTACCCCGAAGCCTCGGGTCGAGGGCGTCGCGGATGGCGTCTCCGAACATGTTGGTGGCGAAGACGATGACGCTGATGGCGATCCCTGGCAGCAGCGCCAGCCGCGGGTTCGTCGTGAAGTACGCGGCACCGTTACCGGAAAGCATCGAACCCCACGAGGGCGTGGGAGGCGGAACGCCGAGGTTGAGGAACGACAGCGACGCCTCGATGAGGATCGCGACACCGATCAGGTAGGAGACCAGCACGATCATCGGTGCTGTCACGTTCGGCAAGATGTGTCGGAACATGATCCGCCGGTCGGTACACCCGATACAGCGGGCCGCCTCGACCCACATGTTCTCCTTCGCGGAGAACACGGAGCCGCGGATCACGCGCGCCGGTCTCGGGATCGAGAGAATCGCGACCACCCAGAAGCCCTGCCAGACCCCCGGCCCAAGGATCGACACGATCGCGATGGCCAGTACCAGGAAGGGGATCGTCTGCACCGCATCGACAACGCGCTGCACGACCAGGTCGACCGTGCCCCCGGCGTAGGCGGACAGCAGGCCCATCACGCCGCCCACCATGACGGCGATCAGCGCGACGCCAATGCCGAAGAAGATCGAGAGCTGCGCGCCCTTGAGTAGCCGGCTGAGCATGTCACGGCCCACATTGTCCGTGCCCAGGACGTAGAAGCGCTCGCCGTCCGGCGAGGTGCTCATGAAGCCCAGCAGGCGGTCGCTGCCGTAGAACTTCTCCGGGTTGTGCGGAAGGATCGTGTTCTGCCAGGAAAGGATCGCTACGAGGAGGAGGGCGAAGCAGAGGACCCCGGAAACCGCGCCCAGAGGGTACTGACGCGAGAACTTCCAGATCGTGTGCCAGAACCCGGCGAGGCCGGTGGCGCCTCCGGAACGAGGCCTGAGGATTGGCTCGCTAATTGGTCGCTCGGAGACTGCCATCTCATACCTCCACGCCCGGACGGGCGGTCACTTCGGTTGAGTTCACGCGGGCCGCTGTGTGCGAGCAGCGCTCAGGCGTATCGAATACGCGGGTCGAGCCACGAATACGTGATATCCACGACCAGGTTCCCCACCAGCGTCGCGGTGACCAGCACCAGCAGGATCCCCTGCACCAGCGGGTAGTCACGCTGGAGGACGGCATCGACGTACGTCCGGCCGACGCCGTTCATCCCGAACACCGTCTCGACGATCACGGAGCCACCGATGGTGCTTGCGATCTGGAAGCCGAGCAGCGTGACCACCGGGATCAGCGCGTTGCGGAACGCATGCTTGAAGATCACATTCATCTCGTTGAGGCCCTTCGCGCGCGCGGTGCGCACGTAGTCCTCACGCTGCGTCTCCAGCATCGTCGTCCGAATCATGCGCATGTTCTGGGCGGACAGCGTGGCCCCCAGCACGATGGCGCCCGGAAGGAACTGCTGGATGTTCCCCCACGGATTACTGAAGAACGACTGATAGGTCTGAGGTGGAAACCAGCCGAACCACTGTGCGCCATAGATGATCACCAGCGTCGCCAGGAAGAAGTTCGGGATCGACAGGCCGCTGATCGAGATCGACCTCCCGACGTAGTCGAGCCAGGTGTTCTGGAACACCGCGGACGACACGCCAACGGGTATGGCGATCAGAATGGCGATGAACACAGACATCAACCCGAGTTGCAGACTGATCGGCGCGGCACGGCCGATCACGTCCAGCACCGGCTGGTTGAGCCAGAAGGACGTGCCCCAGTCGCCGGTGACGATGCCCCCCAGCCACTTGAAGTACTGGACGGGCGCCGGCTCATCCAGGCCAAGCTCGGCACGCCAGATCTCGACTTGCTCCTCGTCCACGCCGCGGGCTTCCGACATCTGGGCGACGATGAAGTCACCCGGCATGATTCGGAGCAGCCCAAAGGTCACGACGGTGATCACGAGGATGCTCGGGATCATCAGAACCAAGCGCCGGATGATGTATCGCTGCACGCAGTGCTCCCTCCGGTGACTGCCATCAGCCAGCCCACACGCGCGTAATGTGCATCACGGTATAGCGGGACGGAACACGTCTGTAAAGATTGTGCTTTGGATAACAAACGGCCGTCCGGTCGTCAGGCCTCCGACGAGCCGCGCTCGTTGCCCGCACTGGAGGGGGCCTGAGTGGCGGGGGGCGCGCCTGCGGCGCCGTGGGCCGTCTCCTCACGCCACACCTTCTGCAGATCGCGGTAGTGGTAGGTGTAGAGCGCACCGAAGTTCGTCGTGTGGTGCTTGGTCGCCCGCTCCTCCCAGTACGCGCGCTGGGCGTCCCGGAACCGCTCGATGTCGGCCGCCGCGGCATCGCCCACCTCCACGGCCTCACGAGGCACGAAGAGCACCTGGCCGATGGGGCCGGAGCCGCCGGCGCTGATCACATCGCCAGGCTGGAGGATGTAGCGGAACTCGGTGTTCTGCGGGTACCAGTCGGTCTCGACGCGGACCGTCAGCGAGGGCAGGTGTGGCCGCTGCTGCTCATTGAGCACGCCGGTGAAGATGGTGTCCCACCCCTCCGGGGTGAGGAAATCGAAGGCGCCTCGGAGCCCGACGCCACCCGGTGGGCTGTTCACGTTGGTCGTGAGCGCATCCACCATCGCCAGGGCGCCAGCCTGGTCCAGAGGCGCCTGCTCATCCAGGAAGACGACCTCCTGCTCATCGAACCCGCCCGTGCCAGACGAGGGGTGCAGGTCCACGATGAACGCGCGGTGCGCCTGCCCGGTGGCGTCCTCGACGAAGAAGGTGAAGCGGAACACGTTCTGCGGCAGGTAGCGGACCTGGAATCCCTCGTGGTCGTGGAGTGGCGGGTAGACCAGGTAACCGGTCTTACTGCCATCCTCCAGCACCGGACAGAACCGGGCTTGCTGAGGGAGCCACGCACGTCGATTCTCGGTGGCCGGTGGCTTGCCGACGCCCGCTCGACGCTGGTTGGGGACGAGTAGCACCTTCATGGGAGCCGCCTCCTCCTGCGCTAGCGCCGTCATGGTACCGGACAGAACACGATGGTGAAGCACAAGCGACGTACGTGCTCGGAGCCCCCGAGGACGGCGCCGGCGACGGTCGAGCGGTGGCAGTGGTGTCGCCGCTCCCGATACAATCCGACGCACAGACGATCCCGGGAGGAGGCACTCGATGACTGACCCCGGCGCTTCGAGCCCGCGGATGTGCGGACAACGCGTCTTCGCCGACGACGACTGCTGCACCGAGGGTCCGTGCACAGACGTTGCGGAGTGGATCCACCCGGAGACGGGCCTCGCGCTCTGCGCGCTGCACGAGTCGAACGCCCGCCGCTACGGCGACGGTGTCGAGTGGCTGGTCGGCCCGACGAAGGTCAGCTTCCCGGCCGGTTGGGAGCGCCTCGACGTCCCCGAGCCGGTCCCTGACACCACGCTGGAGGTTGTCCGCGAGGGTGCTGGGCTCGTCACGTGGGACGGTCGCTCTCCGGGCTAGCCCGCACCTCGCCGGCGCTACCGCAGCGCCAGCAGGCGGCCATCCGATGTCGCCAGGTAGGTCCCGTGGTCGGTGACCGCCACCCCGCGCAGCGTCACACCTTCGATCGGGCGTTCGAGGAGCACCTGCCCGTTGGCGGGGTCGAGCAGCGAGAGCGACCCCGGGTGGGCAAGTAGCAGGCCGTCCGCGGTCAGGATCGGCGGCGCCACGACCTCCGGGCCGTCCACCGTCCACGCCCGCTCGCCGGTCGCCCGCTCGAAGGCATCGACGTGTCCACCCGCGCCGGTCACAAGGAGGCGTGTGTCGCTGAGCGCGCCGGGATAGCCATCGACGGGCGGATCGGGGGCGGTCCAGCGAGAGGGCGGTGGAGGCACCTCCGGCGCCATACCCCAGATCCAGAACTGGTTCCAGACGGCGCGCATGCCCTCCCACGACGGGCGCCGAGAGTCGACCTCGAGCGACGCAGCGAACCGCTCGGAGACCGTGAAGACCTCGCCGTCCGCCAGCACGATCGAGTATGGGTGGGCGCGTTCGAACTCATAGAAGTACGTCTGTTGGCCGGCGAGCCGGTCGAACACCAGGGTGCGGTTCCCGGTGGCCACCGCCAGGTAGTCGCCCTCCGCGACCGGGGTCACGAAGGCCCAGCGGCTGTCCACGGCGTGCGACCACAACTCCTCGCCGGTCTCGGCGTCCAGTCCGTACAGCTCGCCGACTCCAAAGGCGTAGACCATGCCGCCCACGACCAGCGGTGACGAGCCGAACGTGCTGCCGACGGGACCCGTCCGCCAGACCTCGTCGCCGGTGCGCACATCGAAGGCGATGAGCACGCCCCCGGGTAATGCCAGGTAGAGCCGGTCGCCGGCCACCGTCGGCGCCGCGAGCGGGCGCGCATCGAGCGGCACGCTCCATCGCTCGCTGCCGTCCGCCGGGTCGATCGCGACCAGGCGCGCGTCCGTGAGTGTGGCGAAGACGGTGTCGGCGCTGGAAACGATGGGCGCGGTGAAGGTCGAACCGAGGTCGGCCGTCCAGGCGACCTGGCCGGGGAGGTGTGCACCGGCCGCAGTCGCGCGCGTCCCGCCCAGCGTCCCCCCGGCCACGGGCCAGCTATCGGGGCCCGCCTCCACGTGCCGGACGGTGGACACGGGCGCGGGGGGTGGCGACGGGGTATAGAAGAACGTGCCGTAGACCCACCAACCTCCGAGGATGAGCACCGCCACCAGCAGGGCAGACTGGACATAACGGGCGCGCCGGCGGTTCCGAGCGGCGATCGCATCGCGGTCCGCGCCGTCACCCTGCTCGAGCGCGCGGTGCCGCTCCGCTTCGGCCGGTGCGAGCACTGGCGCGGACTTCAGGTCGTTCCAGCAGTGCGCGCAGCGGTTGCGCGCCGCGTCGGTGGTGCGGCCGCAGCGGGGGCACAACTTGAGCGGGGAGGCCTCCGAGGGGGGCGACGAGGGGGTGGTGGCCATTACGTGGATGCTATCACCCGGCCGGGGACCGGCCCCGCGGGCCGCCGCCGCTACGCCGCCTCGATGGCCGGGGGGCGCAGCGTGCGATGCGCGGCCAGCGCCCCGCCCAGCGCGACCGCCGGCAGCGTGTTGACCGCATGCGACGTGATGGCGAAGGCCACGGCCACTTCACCGGAGACGCCGTAGGCCAGCAGCGGCGCGGCCGCGGCGGCGTGGTAGACACCCAGATGCCCCGGCGTCGCCGGGAAGAGCATCGCGAGGTTGGTGGCGGCGGTGACGATCACCGCGAGCGGCCACGATTGCGGGGCGCCCACGGCCGTCAGCAAGACGAAGTGCAGCGCGAACGACCCCGCCCACGCGCCCAGGGTGGCGACCGCGAGGCCCCCGGCGCGGCGGTAGCCTCCGCGCACACCCTGCCAGAGCGCCACCAGCCGCCCCGTGGGGACGGCGGCGGCCACGCCACCGCGGCCGAGCCCGCCCATGCGGAACACCACGATCACGGCGATGGAGAGCGCCAGCACCAGGCCGACGAGGGCCGGTCGCTCCCGGAGGACGCCGGCCAGCGGGAGGCGGCCCGGCGCCCGCGTGCCCTCCATGAAGGCCGGGAGCATGAGCGCCGTCACCGCGAATAGGCACAGCGCATCGAGCAGCCGCTCCGCCACGAGCGAGGCGAGGGCCGCCCGGACGCCCATCGCGCGGTGGGTCGCGGTCGAACGCAGGCGAAATAAGTCGCCCGCGCGGAGCGGCAAGACATTGTTCAGAAACTGCGACACGTGGAAGATGCGATAGGCCTCTGTGCGCGACGGTCGCTCTGCCTCAGGTAGCAGCAGCCGCCATCGCGCCGCTTTCGCCCACATGGAGGCGAGGAGCAGTACAACAGCGGCTATGATCGGAGTGAGGTGCGCGGAGCCCAGCACGGCAGCCACCTGACCGGGGTTGGCGGCGTCCAGGAGCCACCAGACGCTCGCCGCGGCAAGGACGACGATGATCACCACTCGGACCGCGAGCCGGTGAGGCGAGAAGGCTCGGCCGTACTGACGAATGAGCGCCAGCCACTGGGTGCCGTGCCCGGGATGCTGGCCCTGCTGCAGGCGCTCTCCCTGGCCGTGATGATCACGGTCCTGGCTACTGGATCCTGGAAGCCTCAACCGTTGCTCTTCCTGGCGCTGCCGCTAGCCTCCGGGCTGGCGTGGTGGCCCGCCTTGCGCGACCGGCAGCAGCGTAGCTGGTGGTTCGCCTACGTCGGTGGGCTCTACGTTTACACGATGCTCCGGGCGTTTGCTGACGAGCATGGTTTCCCCGTGCAGGTGGGCTACGTCATCGCCATCGAAGAACTGATCTTCAACGGCGCGGTCCCTACGGTCACCCTCCAGCGTACGTTGTTCTCGCCAGCCAGCATCGGCTGGCTGGACGTCGGCGCCACCATGGTGCACTCGTCGTTCTTCATCGTGCCGCACGCGGCGGCCGCCATGATCTGGATGCGCAGCAGCGCCGCGTTCGCGCGCTACGTGCTGACGGTGCTCGGCACCATCTATGCCGGGCTGGTGATCTTCTTCCTGGTGCCGACCGTCCCGCCATGGCTGGCCTCGGCCGGCGGGGACATCCCTAGTGCCCACCGCATCATCAACTTCGTCGGCCGAGGCGTGGACGCCGAGACGTACCGGCAACTTCACGCGGCGCTGGCGGAGCCCAACTCGGTGGCGGCCGTGCCCTCGATCCACATGGCGCTGACCTTCGTGCTGGTGCTCTGGGCGCGCCGGCAGGGCAACCGCGCGCTGCTGGCGGTGACCGCCATCTACAGCGCGGTGATGGCCGTATCGCTGGTCTACCTGGGCGAGCACTACGCCTTCGACGTCGTCGCGGGCGTGCTGGTGGTCGTCGCCGTCGACATCGTGGTGCACCGTCTCTGGCCGCTGGACGCCAACATCCTCGGAGGCGCGCGCGACGGCGCGGAGGCTCTCGAGGCAGACCTGGTCCCAGCCGCGCCCCCGCGCTGAGCGGTGGTGCACGCCAGTAGCGTCACGCCCTCGCCGAGGCCCATCGCCAGCACCTCGACGCGTGGGAGGATGCGCGCAAGCTCCTCGTGGACCGGCGCGAGGTCCGTGACGTCCGGGACATCGGGCGCGCCGCCGAAGTTGTCGTGGTGGCTGAGCACGACCTGTCGAGGCCGGAGCAACTCACACTCGCGCACTACGAACTGCTCCACGGAGCCCTGGAACGGCTCGCCGTCCACGCTGCCTCGTCCTGCCGCCGCCAGGACGGCCACGTCCGCCCGGATCCCGCCGTAGATGCCGGACCAGTAGCCCATGCTGTCCTGGAACAGGACCGTCCCCTCTGGCGTGTCGATGAGGTAGTCGAGGGCGCCTCCGGTGCTGTTGCTGCTCGCGGCTCGCTGGCGCGCCTCGCGTCCGCTGTCATCGGCATCGGCGTTGCGCCGCGCGCGCCGCCCGGCGAGGCGCGACTCGCGCTCCTGCTCGAAGACGCCGTAGTCGCCGGTGACGACCGTGCCGGGCCGCGCCGCGCGGCTCCAGATGCACGAGTGGAGGCTAGGGTAGACGCGGACCGAGACGTGCTCGGAGAGTTGGAAGTGCTCGCCACCCTGCGCGGTCCAGATCTGCTCGTCCGGTACCCCACGCTCCCGCAGCACACGGGCCGACTCGTGCGATCCGATCACCGTCGCGCCCGTGCGGAGCGCCACCACGTCCGCACCCGCGAGGTGGTCCCAGTGGCTGTGCCCGATCAGCGCAAAATCGGCCTCCGTGATCTCCTCGGACGTCAGTCCCACACTGGGGGCGCTCTCCGGCCGGTCCACGAAGGTGTCGAGCCAGATCACAAGCCCGTCCACCGAGAGCCGGAACGTGGCGCACCCCAGCCAGTCGAGCGTGATCGTCATCGCATGCCCCTCATTGCGTCGTGCGCTTCGCTTCCGGCGCGGCATGCTAGCACGAGCACACGCCGGACCTCGTGACGCTACAATCCGGCGCGCAAGCACGCACACGAGGGGGGCACCATGTCGGGAGCGCTCGAGGGCATCCGTGTCATCGATTTCGGGCAATACATCGCCGGACCGCTTACCGGACAGCTGCTCGCGGACCAGGGCGCCGACGTAGTGCGGGTCGACCCGCCGACCGGCCCGCGCTGGGACCACCCCGCGACGGCGATCTTCAACCGCGGCAAGCGGTCGATCGCGCTCGACCTGCGTACGGAGGCGGACCGCGACACCGCGAGCCGGCTGATCACCGGGGCCGACGTGGTCATCGAGAACTTCCGGCCCGGCGTGATGGACCGTCACGGCCTGGGCGCGCAGGCGATGGCTGAGGCCAACCCGCGGCTCATTTATTGCTCCCTGCCGGGCTTCGCGTCGGACGACCCACGGGCGCAGACGCGCGCGTGGGAAGGCGTGGTGGGGGCCGCCTCGGGCATGTACCGCCGCGACCGGACGGGCAGCGTGGCGGGCCGCCCGATCTACACCGCGCTGCCGATTCCGTCCTCCTACGCCGCGATCCAGGCCGCTGTGGCCATCGCGATCGCCCTCGGCGCCCGCGAGCGTGACGGCGCCGGGCAGCGCATCGAGGTCCCGCTCTTCGACGCGATGTTCGGGGCGATCGGCTACAACGGCCTGCGCGTGCACGCCTCGGAGCTGCCGCCGATGGGCGCCGGGGTGACCCTGACGACCCAGTTCGAGTGCGCCGACGGGCGTTGGGTGATGTTCCACACCGGAAACTCGCGCACCGCGGAGGTCCTGGAGGCTGCCGGCGTCGGCGCCTGGATGACCGAGGGCCTGCTCGACCGGGAGCGACTGGCCCGCGAGCCGGAGCTGGCGCAGGAAGCCATGCGGCGAGAACGCGACCTCTTCAAGACCCGCACGGCCGAGGAGTGGGAGGCGCTGGTCAACGAAGCCGGCGGAGAATGCGGCGTCTGCCGCCCCAGTGCGGAGTGGGTGGACCACCCTCACGCGCGCGGCTCGGAAACCATCGTCGAGGTCCATGACCCCACATACGGGCCCATGCGTCAGCCGGGCATCCCCGCGCGCATGTCGCTCACGCCGGGCGCCGTCAGCGGGCCGGCCCCACGCCTGGACGCCGACCGGCAGGGGGTCCTCGACAGCCTCGCCACCGGCGACAACAGCGCCGCGTCCGGCGCGGCGCCGGGCCTCGAGGAGATGCGTGCCGCCCTGGACGGCGTGCGCGTGCTTGACCTCTGCATCGTGCTCGCGGGGCCGACCTGTGGCCGCACGCTGGCGGAGTACGGCGCGGACGTCATCAAGATCGAGGCACCGGGCCGCCCTCCAGCCGCCGCGTTCCACGGCGACGTGAACCGCGCTAAGCGCAGCATCGTCCTGGACCTGAAGTCCCCCGAGGGCCTGGATGTCTTCTGGAAACTGGTCGACTCCGCGGACGTGGTCGCGCAGAACTTTCGGAAGGGTGTCGCGGAGCGGCTGGGCATTGGCTACGAGCAGGTACGCGCCCGCAAGCCGGACATCGTCTACGCCTCGCTCAACACGTATGGCCACGTGGGGCCCTTCGCGGGCCGCGCGGGCCACGAGCAGATCGCGCAGGCCGCCACGGGCATGCAGGCGCGCTTCGGAGGAGACGCGCAGCCGCAGCTACAGCGCTACGCCGTGAACGACTACGGCACGGGCTACCTCGGCGCCTACGGCGTCGCGCTGGCGCTGCTGCACAAGCAGCGGACGGGCCAGGGGCAGCACGTCGATGCGGCGCTGGCGTACACGGCGACGACCCTGCAGTCGGTCTTCATGAACGACTTCGAGGGCAAGCGCTGGGACGAGCCGCGCGGCCAGGACGCTATCGGCAGCGGCCCGCTGCACCGGGCCTACGAGGCCGCGGACGGCTGGTTATTCCTCGGCGCGCGGGAGTCCGACCTCGCCGCGCTCGCCGGCGTCGAGGGGCTCACGAGCGTCGAGACGCTCGTCGGTGAGGCGCTCGAGGCGGCACTCGAACAGCGCTTTGCGCGGGCCGACATCGCGACGTGGGTGAGCAGGCTGAACGCGGCCGGGATCGGGGCGCACCGCGTCGTCAACGGGGTGCGCGAACTGATGGACGACCCGTGGGTGATCGACCACGGCCTCAGCATCACCCGAGAGCACCATGGCCTCGGCATCGTCACCACCACTGGCCCGGCGCCCCGGCTCTCGCGCACCCCCGTCCGCAAGGGTGTGCCGGCGCCCCCGCTCGGCAGTGACGCGCGGGCGATCCTCGCGGAGGTCGGGCTGAACGGGGAGGTCGAGGCGCTGGTCGCCTCGGGGGTCGTCGTGGAGCAGGCAGCCACCCGCACGGCGTAGGAAG
Organism: Dehalococcoidia bacterium; assembly: GCA_009379925.1. Lineage (GTDB taxonomy): Bacteria > Chloroflexota > Dehalococcoidia > UBA2979 > UBA2979 > WHSU01. The sequence continues at coordinate 63,213 of WHSU01000011.1, forward strand.
GGACCACGATGCGCGATGTCGAGGGACTGAGCTTCACCCGCGAGGGCGCGGTCGCGACGGCCACGCTGAACCGGCCGGAGCGGCTAAACGCGATCACCTGGGACATGATCGAGGGGATCAAGGACTTCGCCATCGAGTGCGGGCGCGACGACGACATCCGGGTCGTGGTCATCACCGGCGCGGGGCCGCGCGTTTTCGTCGGGTGACGACATCGTCAATGGGATGGGGGAGCGGCCGGCAGCGTACGGGCAGCCGGCGGCGATCAGCGTCAGCCCGGGGCCACACCATGCGATGGTGAAGGCGCTCATGACCCTCCCGAAACCGGTGGTCGCGGCGATCAACGGCCGCTGTCATGGCGCCGGCTGGGTCACCGCTTTGGCGTGCGACTTCCGAGTCGCCCGCGCCGACGTACTGATCGGTGACATCCGCTCCGGCAAGGCGATCTTCGCCGGACAGACCGTGCCGCTCGTGCTACCTCGGCTGATCGGTCAGGCGAGGGCCATGGACCTGCTGGTCACGGGCCGCGTGCTCGATGCCGCAGAGGCGGAGCGCTACGGCATCCTCGCCCGCGTGTGGCCGGAAGACACATACGAGCAGGACCTGGCCGCCTTCATCGACGAACTGGCGAACGGCCCGACCAAGACGTACGCGGCGTGGAAGCTGACGGTGAACCGCTCCGTCTTGCAGGAACTGGACGGCTACACCGACTACGAGCAGCGCATCGCTGCCCTTGTACGGCAGACCGATGATGCGAAGGAGGGCGTCGCGTCGTTCCGCGAGAAGCGGGAGCCGCGCTTCACGGGCCGTTGAGCGGCCTGGCGCGCCCTCTCGGTAGGCGGAGAGGTCCCCGCGCCAGACGCGACGCGTCCCTCGCTCCTCGGGTCGTGATCGAGCCGTTGGGGACGCGTTGGACACCATCGTCGCCCGCGAGCCGGCGCGGCGATCATCGGGTGTTACAGCGACGGCGCCCCTCTCGAGGCGCCGTCGACGGTTGTGCTGCTTTCGGCTACCACTGCTTCCCGATGCCGCCCCGGTTGCCGTAGAAGCCGGCGGGCCAGTTGCGGCCCGTGATCATCGCCTTGTCCACGTCCTCGCGGCTCGCGATGCCGGCGTCCACGATCTTGTCCGCCTCCCGGCGGGCGGCGGCGAAGATGCGGTTCAGGAGGAAGCCGTAGGTGCCCGGCGCGTCCATCACCATGCAGATCGCCTTGCCGGCCTGTGCACCGACGCCCGCCACGGTGTCGATGGTTTCCCGCGACGTCTGCTGGGTGTAGATGACCTCGCACATCTTCATCGTGGGCACCGGGTTCGAGTAGTGCATCCCGGCGAAGCGGGTCTTGCGGTCCTCCGAGACGTTCTGGGCGATCTCCGCGATCACGAACCCTGAGGTGTTGGAGGTAAAGATCGCATCGGGCTTCACCACCGTGTCCAGCTCCGCGAAGACCTGCTGCTTCAGCTCCAGCCGCTCCGGCACCGCCTCGATGATGAAGTCGCAGTCCGCGAGCGCCTGCTGGTCCGTGGTCACGGTGATGAGGTCCATCGCCTCGCGGGCGCGGTCGAACTCCATCTTGCCGACCTCGACGGCCCGCTTGAGGCCCCACTTCGACTCGAAGATCGCGTCCTTCGTCTGCTCCACGATCTCTTCACTGATGTCGCGGATCACCACATTGAAACCGCCATGCGCGGCCATGACCTGGCCGATGCCGCCGCCCATCACGCCGCCGCCCACGACCCCGATCGTCTTCACGTCATCGAGCTTCATCGTTGCCTCCTGTTACCTCGAAGTGCCGGCGTACAGTACGTCCGGCGCCACGCTCACGCACGTCCAACACTCCAGCGGCGGTCAGCCGCAGATGCCCCGCACGGTCGCGTGCAGGATCTGCATCCCCAGGCGCAGATTGTCCATCGAGAGCCGCTCGTCGTTGCCGTGTGCCCGCCCGGCTTCGTCCGGTCCGAGGAGCACCGGCACGAAGCCATACGCCGTGATGCCCCGCCGCCGGAACACCCGCGAGTCCGTAAAGCCGGTCGATACGCTGGGCACCACCACCACGTCCTCGATCGCGTCCTTCGCCGTCCTCGTCATCACCTCGTATAGCTCAGTGTCGAGTCGCGACGGGGGCGTCGAGGAAGCGAAAACGCGCTCCACCTCGACCTTCTCGTCGTCGATCACGGCACACAGCTCGTCGACGAATTGGTCCGGGTCGTAGCCGGGGACGAGCCGGACATCGAGCGTCGCCGTGGCCTGGGCCGGGATCACGTTGTGCTTCACCCCGGCGTTGAGCGTCGTCAGCGAGATCGAGTTCATCTGCACGGACTTGAAGCGCGGGTGTTGCTCGGCGATCTCCGCCAGCACCTCGTCCGACGGCGCGTCTTTGACGATGCCCGCCTCGTGCAGCTGCTGGAAGTACTCGCGGACCTCCGGGGCCGGCTGCAGGGGCCGCTTCCAGTCCTGGATGCGCTGCAGCGCCCGCACCAGGCGGTCGGCGGCGTTGTCATCGTGCGGCACCGAGCCGTGACCCGGCCGCCCGTTGGCACGCAATGTCAGCCAGAGCGGCCCCTTCTCCGAGACACCGATGTTGATCGTGGAGCGTTCGACGCCCAGCACCTCTGTCCCACCCATGCCGCCCTCGTTGATCACGTACTCGCAGTCGAGCAGCTCCGGGTGCTCACGGTCGAGGAACTCGACGCCGTAGGCGCTGCCAGCCTCCTCGTCGGCGACAGCCATGAAGACCAGGTCGCGGCGGAGTGGGAGGTTGTGACGGCGGTGGAGCAGGAACGAGACCAGTTCCATGATCCCCATCCCCTTCATGTCTGCCGTCCCGCGGCCCCAGATAAAGCCGTCCTTCACCAAGCCGCTCATCGGGTTCTCGGACCAGTGCTCACGCTCGAAGGGGACCACGTCGGTGTGGTTCAGCAGGATCAGCGGCTTGCCGCGCGAGCCGTCGCCGGGCAGTCGAGCCACGAGGGTCGCCCGGTTGTCCCCGGGGTCGTACAGCTCGAACGAAATACCCTCGCGCTGGAGGATCTCGCCCAGCCAGTTGGCGGCGCGCGTCTCGTTGCCGGGCGGGTTCACGGTGTCTACGCGAATGAACGCGGACAGCAGGTCGGTCGCCTCCTCCGTGAGCGCGTCCCAGTCGTACGCAGGTTCGGGCATCTCGACTCCCTCAGCGGCTTCCTCAGCGGCGCCGGCGCGCCGTCTACGCACGGCTCCCGGCCGTGGAGGCGCCCCGGAACGACTCGATGGCGCGGATGTGGTCGCCCGGCGTCTCGAAGCCCGCGCCCATGGTGTTGACGGTCAGGTGAGTGGCGCCTGCCTCGGCCCAGCGGTGCGACAGCTCGACGGCCTGGTCCACATTCTCGCGGGTCACCGCCACGCGCGGCTCGATGCCGATGCTCGCAGGGTCGCGGCCGGCCGCCTCCGCCGCCGCGTGGATACGCTCGAGCCGCGCCGCAAGGTCCGCCGGGTCGCGCAACTGTGGGAACCACCCGTCCGCGAGCCGTCCCACGCGCTCGAGGACGGGTTCGGACATCCCTCCCATCCAGATCGGGATCGCGGGCCTCGGGGGTAGCGGCTTGATGCCGGCGAGCGTGACGCAGTGGTACTTGCCCTCGAAGGTGACGACCTGGTCGCCCCACAGCGCGCGGAGGACCGCGATCTGCTCTTCGATGCGCCGGCCGCGGTTGCGGAAGTTCTCGCCCAGCGCCTCGTACTCCACGGCGTTCCAGCCGACGCCCACCCCGAGGCGCAGCCGGCCGCCCGAGAGCACGTCGATCTCCGCCGCCTGCTTCGCGACGAGCGCCGTCTGGCGCTGGGGGAGGATCAGGATGCCGGTGACCAGTTCGATGCGCTGCGTGAGCGCAGCCATGTAGCCGAAGAGCACCAGTGGCTCGTGGAACAGCGTCTCGTGGGTGTAGGGGCCGCGGAAGCCGCCCGGCCGCTCGGGATCCGCGCCCAGCACGTGGTCGTACGCCAGCAGGTGGTCGTACCCGGCCGCCTCCGCGGCCAGCACATAGTCCCGCACGCCCGAAGGGTCCGCGCCGATCTCGGTCTGCGGGAAGACAACGCCTACCTGCATGACGCCTCCTGTGATGCTCGTCCGCAAGGGTGGCGTCATCTTTCGCGCTGGCGGATCGCCTGTCAAACCGGCCCGACGGCCCACTCGGACGCGGCGGCGGTGCTAGCCTCTCAGCCGCTGGAGGCGAAGGAGTCGCATTGTCAGGCCGTCACCTGCTCGTGCTCGCGGTCGGTGTGATGGCCATCTCGTGGTCGGCGCCGCTGATCCGGCTCGCGGACCCCACGCCCGCCCTGATGCTCGCCGCGTTCCGGCTCTCCGTCGCCGCCCCGCCCATGGTCGTGCTCGCCGCCGGCACGAGGCGGGACGAGTTCACGAAGTTGAGCCGGCGGGACCTCCTGCTACTGACGCTGTCCGGACTCGCGCTCGCGGGGCACTTCGCGACCTGGGTCGCCTCCGTCCAACGCACGTCGGTCGTGACGAGTGTGGTGCTGGTGACCATGCAGCCGCTCTTCGTCGGATTCGGCGCCTGGATCGCGCTCCGTGAGCGGCCCTCGAACGACGTGATCGCCGGCGCGGTCATTGCGATGTTCGGCGCACTCATGCTCGCGGGGGACGACCTGGGCGACCGTGGTTCTCTCGAGGGCGACGTGCTCGCGTTGCTCGGCGGGGTGCTCTCCGGCGTGTACCTGGTGGCGGGCCGGGGCGCCCGAGCGCGCGTGTCGACGGTGACGTACGGGGCGATCGTCTTCAGTGTGGCCGCTGTCGCGCTGATCGCCTCGGTGGTGCTGGCGGGGACGGAGGTGACGGGGTTCACCTCGTCCGTCTACGTGTACGCGCTGCTCTTCGGACTGGTGCCGCACCTCGTGGGACATAATGCCTTCAACTGGGCGCTCGGGTCGCTCCCGGCGGCGGTCGTCGCCATCGCGATCCTCGGCGAACCGGTGGGCGCCACGGTGCTCACTGCTATCGTGCTGGACGAAGTCCCGTCGGGCCTCGAGTGGCTGGGCGCGGGGATCGTGCTCGCCGGCGTCTGGGTGGCGCTGAGGCGAGCGCGAGCGCCCTCCGCTGCCGTCCGCGAGCCCGTCGAACTCTGACGCAGCGCGCCACCAGGACCTGAGCGAGGAGAGAACCGCCGATGCCCGCGTTGCCAACCTCCGGCCCGCTTGCCGGGCTTCGCGTGCTGGACCTCACCTGGGTGCTCTCCGGGCCGTTCTGCACCATGACCCTCGGCGACCTGGGCGCCGACGTCATCAAGGTCGAGCGACCACCGTACGGGGACGTGTCAAGGACGACCGGACCTCTGGTAGACGGCGAGTCCGGCTACTTCTTCTCCGTGAACCGCGGCAAGCGCTCGATTTCGGTGGACCTGAAGTCCGAGGAGGGGCGGGCGCTCTTCCGCGACCTCGTCCGAGAGGTGGACATCCTCGTGGAGAACTTCACGCCGGGCGCCATGGCGGGGCTCGGCCTCGGGTACGACGCACTCAGCGAGGTCAACCCCGCGCTCATCTATTGCGCGATCTCCGGCTACGGCCAGACGGGGCCGCTGAGCAGCCTCCCCGCCCTGGATGTCATCGTGCAGGGCGCCGGTGGGGTCATGTCGATCACCGGCGAGCCCGACGGCCCGCCCGTGCGGCCCGGGCTTTCGCTCGGCGACATCGCCGCAGGCCTCTACGGCGCCGTCGGCGTGCTGTCGGCCGTGCACGAGCGCGAGCGGTCCGGGAAGGGCCAGTTCGTCGACATCTCGATGCTCGATTGCCAGCTGGCGATCCTCGAGAACGCGTTCATGCGCTACCACGTCACGGGCAAGGTCCCGGAGAAGCTGGGCACGAGGCACCCGACCGCCGTGCCGTTCCAGGCCTTCCCCACCGCCGATGGCTACATCGTGGTCGCGCTGGCGTGGGGAGTCCCGAACCAGTGGGCGCTGCTCTGTGCCGAACTCGGCGTGCCCGAGTTGATCGACGACCCCCGCTTCGCTACCTCGACCGCCCGCTCCGAGCACCACGCCGAGTTGGAGCCGCTGCTGGCCGCCGGGTTTAAGCAGCGAACGACGGAGGAGTGGGTGGAGAGTCTCCAGCGGTACGAGATGCCGTGCGGCCCGTTGAACACGATCCCAGAAGCGGCCGCGAGCCCGCAAGTCCAAGCACGGGAGATGCTCGTCCCGGTCACCCATCACACCCTGGGCGCCGTGCCCCTGACGAACACGCCCGTGAAGCTCTCCCGCACGCCGGGCGGCATCCGAGGCAGCTCGCCAGACATGGGGCAGGACACGCGCGATGTGCTGCGAGAGCTGTTGCAACTGGACGAGCCGGCGGTCACCGGCCTGCTCGAACGGGGCGTGGTCAGCGAGGAACGGCCGCCGGTCGACCTCGGATAGCGCACGCGCGTGGACGCCGTCGGTGCCACACAGGACGGGTCCGGGTGTTACTGTGCGGTCAACCGGCCCTTGCTAGATTGTGACGAAACGCGCAATATCTAGCGAAGGTCAACGGTCGGTCCGTGGGGTACAATCTCCGCTCCATTCGGCAACCCCCGTTATTAGACAGCACAGAGTTGGGAAAGACTGTGACGCCACAGACGTCGGGCTCGCGATCCTTGACGGTGCCACCGGCGCCTCGGTCCGCGGTGTCTGCGTCGAAGTCGCTGGCCGGGTCGCCGACGAGCGTCTGGCCGGTCACCAGCCTCTACGACCACTCCCAGGGCCGGGACGCCTGCGGCACCGGATTCGTCGCGCAGATCGACGGCGAGCGCACGCACGAGGTCGTCCGGCTCGCTGTGCAGGCCGTCGGCGCGCTCACGCATCGAGGCGCGGTGAACGCGGACGCTCTGACGGGCGACGGCGCCGGGGTGACGGTCCAGGTGCCCTTCGAGTTGCTGCAAGCGGACTGTGAGCGCCTCGGGACACCGCTAACGGAGCGCGACGACCTGGCCGTGGCAATGGTCTTCCTGCCGCCCGACCAGGCGGACGCCGCGCGCGCGGTGCTGGACGAGCAGGTCTGCAACCTCGGGATGTCCATCATCGGCTGGCGCGAGGTGCCCACGGACCAGTCGGTGCTCGGCGGGCTGGCGCTGGAGTCATTGCCGAAGATCGAGCAATTGCTGATCCGACGCCCCGATGACCGCCAGGGTCCGGACTTCGAGCGCGTGCTGTACCAGGCGCGCCGGCGCGCCGAGCGCGCCTACCGTGAGCGCGACATCGAGTGCTACATCGTCTCGATGTCGTCGCGGACGGTGGTCTACAAGGGCCTGATGGTGGCGCCGCAGCTGCCGACGTTCTACCCGGACCTGACGGACGAGCGCACGACCTCGGCGCTCGCGCTGTTCCATCAGCGCTTCGCCACGAACACGCTGCCGAGCTGGAAGCTGGCGCAGCCGTTCCGTATGGTCGCCCACAACGGCGAAATCAACACGCTGCTGGGCAACCGCAACTGGATGGCCGCCCGCGAGTCTGACCTCACCTCATCGGTGTGGAACGACGATATCTCCGACCTCATGCCGGTGATCTGGCCCATCGGCTCGGATACGGCCTCGCTGGACGAGGCGCTCGAACTGCTGATGCACTCGGGCCGCGACCTCTACCACGCGATGATGATGCTGATCCCCGAGGCATGGGAGAACATGCCGAACATGGACCCGCAGCTGCGGGCCTTCTACGAGTATCACGCCTGTCTGACCGAGCCGTGGGACGGCCCCGCCGCCGTCGCCTTCACCAACGGGACGACCGTCGCCGCCATCATGGACCGCAACGGGCTGCGTCCGGCGCGCTACCAGGTCACCTCCGGTGGCCTGGTGATGATGGGCTCAGAGGTCGGCCTCGTGCGTCTCAAGTCGAGCGAGATCATCGAGTCGGGCCGGCTGGGGCCGGGCGAGATGATCGCGGTGGACACCACGCGGCGGCGCTTCCTGCACAACCGCGAGATCAAGCAGGAGATCGCCTCCCGGCGGCCCTACGGTGACTGGGTGCGCCGCAATCTGATCCACCTCAAGACGGACACCGGAAACGGCCACAGCCCGCAAGGCGACGAGCCGGGACTGATGCTGCGCAAGATCCTCCACGGCTACACGCACGAGGAGATCGAGTACGTTCTGAAGCCCATGGCGCGTGACGGCAAGGAGCCCGTGGGCTCCATGGGCGACGACACGCCGCTTTCCGTGCTCCAGGACGAGCCGCGTCTGCTCTACACGTACTTCAAGCAGAAGTTCGCGCAGGTCACCAACCCGGCGATCGACTCGGTCCGCGAAGAGATCGTGATGGCGCTCGACACGTACCTCGGCCGCCGCCACTCCATCCTCGAGGCCACGCCGGAAGCGGCGCGCCTGGTGCACCTGACGAGCCCGCTGATCCGGGACGACGAACTGGCGGCGCTGCGGCGCTTGATGCATGAGGACGTGCGCGCTACGACGCTGCACGCCCGCTTCGCCGCCGGTGATGGCCCGGAGGCGCTGGAGCGCGCGCTCGATGACCTCTGCGCTGCCGCCGTGCTGGCCGTCGACGAGGGACACTCGGTGCTGGTGATCAGCGACCGGCTGGTAGACGCCAGCTGGGCGCCGATCCCGATGTTGCTCGCGGTCGCCACCGTCCACCACCACCTGATCCGCACCGGCCGTCGCATGCGCGCCAGCATCGTGGCGGAGGCGGGCGACGCGCGCGACGTGCATCACTTCGGTGCGCTCGTCGGTTTCGGCGCCAGCGCCGTGAACCCGTACCTGGCCTTCGAGGCGGTGCGCGAACTGTCCACGGACGACGACTTCGACGACACGAGCGCGCAGGAACTGCTCAGCGCCTACGAACAGGCCGTCGACACCGGCATCCTCAAGATCATGTCGAAGATGGGGATCTCCGCTGTCTCCTCGTACCACGGCGCGCAGATCTTCGAGGCGCTGGGCGTCGGTGGCGAGGTGATCGAGAAGTGCTTCCCCGGCACGACCTCGCGCATCGGAGGCATCGGTTTCGAGGCGATTGCACGCGACGTGCTGGCACGCCACGCGATGGCGTACCCGGACGTGGACCGGCTGCCCCACGGCGGCTGGTACAAGTACCGGCGCGACGGCGACCACCACGCCAACTCGCCGCAGATGTGGCGCCAGTTGCACGCGGTCGCCCAGGGCGGAGGCGCCGAGGCCTACGAGAAGTACGTGGAGGTCGTCAACGAGGCCCCCACGACGAGTCTGCGCGACCTGCTGGACTTCGTGTCGGACCGCGAACCGATCGACATCTCCGAGGTCGAGCCAATCGAGTCGATCACGCAGCGCTTCCAGACCGGAGCTATGTCCCTGGGTGCCCTCAGCCCGGAGGCGCACGAGGACATCGCTCGAGCGATGAACCACCTCGGCGGCCGCTCGAACACGGGCGAGGGCGGCGAGGATCCGCGGCGCTACTCGCCTGACGGCGACAAGCGCGACGCGAACTCGCAGGTGAAGCAGGTCGCCTCGGGACGCTTCGGTGTCACGCCCGCCTACCTGGCCGGCGCCAGCGAACTGGAGATCAAGATCTCGCAGGGCTCGAAGCCCGGCGAGGGCGGCCAACTGCCCGGGTTCAAGGTGAACCCGTACATCGCCACGTTGCGGCACGTGATGCCCGGCACGCCGCTGATCTCGCCGCCCCCTCACCACGACATCTACTCTATCGAGGACCTCTCACAGCTGATCTACGACCTGAAGATGGCCAACCCCGACGCGCGGGTCTGTGTGAAGCTCGTCGCCTCCGAGGGCGTCGGCACGATCGCGGCGGGCGTGGCGAAGAGCTACGCGGACGTCATCCAGATCAGCGGCGCCGAGGGCGGCACCGGCGCCTCGCCGCTGTCCTCCATCAAGTACGCCGGCGCACCGTGGGAACTGGGCCTGGCCGAGACGCAGCAGGCACTCGTTGCGAACCGCCTGCGCGGACGCGTCACGCTGCGCGCCGACGGCGGACTGAAGACCGGGCGCGATGTCGTGATCGCCGCACTGCTGGGCGCCGAACAGTACGGCTTCGGCACCACCGCGATGATCGCCGTCGGCTGCAAGATGGCGCGGCAGTGCCACCTGAACACCTGCCCCGTCGGCGTAGCCACGCAGCGCGAAGACCTGCGCGCCAAGTACTTCGGCACGCCCGAGATGCTCGTGACTTTCCTGATCCACGTGGGCGAGGAGGTCCGCCAGATCCTCGCCAGGCTCGGCTACCGCACGGTCGACGAGCTGGTGGGTCGGGCCGACCTGCTCCGTCAGCCGGAGGTGCCCGGCGAAGGGCACCGCTGGGAGAACGTGGACCTGGCGAAGCTGATCACCCCCGTCGACCCCGAGGGTCACGAGCCGCACCGCGCCACGCAGGTGCGGAACGACCGCGAGGGAGACTCGCCGCTGGACGACCGCATCATCTCGGACGTCGAGGACGCCATCGAGCGCCAGAAGCCGGCGAAGCGGCACTACGAGGTGCACAACACGGACCGGACCGTTGGCGCGCGGCTCTCCGGCCGCATCGCGCACAAGCACGGGGACCAGGGACTGCCCTACGGCACCGTCGACCTCAGTTTCACCGGCTCGGCCGGGCAGTCGTTCGGCGCGTTCCTGGCGCGCGGCGTCTGCATGCACCTCACGGGCGAGGCGAACGATTACGTCGGTAAGGGCATGGGTGGCGGCGAGATCACCATCCGCCCGCATTCGGACTCGCCGTTTCCGTCGCACGAGGCGGTGCTCGTCGGCAACACCGTGCTCTACGGCGCCACCGGCGGCGACCTCTTTGTCGCAGGCAAGGCCGGCGAGCGCTTCGCCGTGCGGAACTCCGGCGCCCGCGCGGTCGTCGAGGGCATCGGTGACCACGGCTGCGAGTACATGACGGACGGCGTGGTCGTCATCCTCGGCGAGACCGGCCGCAACTTCGGCGCCGGCATGTCCAACGGCGTCGCCTTTGTCCTCGATGAGCGCGGGGACTTCCGCTCACGCGTGAACCAGGAGCTGGTGGGCCTCGAGCAGGTGACCACACCCGAGGACATCGAGCTGCTGGAGGCGCTGGTGCGGGCGCACCTGGAGAAGACAGGCTCCCGACGCGCGGAGGAGATCCTGCGCTCGTGGCGCCTCAATCTTCCGAAGTTCTGGAAGGTCGCTCCGAAGTTCGCGATCACGGAGGACGGCGCGCTCACCGTCGTGCGCCGCCACCTCGAGGGCCTGCGCGCCATGGCGCGGTAGACCGCCGCGGCGCCGCCGCAGTCGCCAACGAGACGAAGACGGGGCCGCTCGATGAGCGGCCCCCGTTGCGAGTCCTCCCCGCCCCTGCCCCCTGAGGCGCTACTCGTAGCGCAGCGCCTCCGCGACCGAAACGCGGGACGCGCTGCGTGCCGGGATGAGCGTCATCAGTGCGGTGGCAATGTAGGCGCCCCCGATGATGATGAGCAGCCGTAGCCACGGAATGCCGAAGTCGATCTCCGCCCCGTTGGTGAACTCGGGCGACGTCATCAGGTTGTACGAGAGCGCCGCCCCCAGCACGAACCCCATGCCGATGCCCGTCAGCGCGATGAACGACGACTCCATGAAGAACGAGAGCGCTACCAACCGCCTCGAGTAACCGATGGCACGCATCATGCCGATCTGCTGGCGGCGCTCCGCCACCGTGCGGAACGCGATCACGCCCAGCGCGGCGATGCCGACGATCAGACCGAGGCTCATGAAGGCCTCGAACAACACCGAGAAGGCGTCTGACTGGCCGGCGGAGTCCTGCACGCGCTGTGGCAATGACTCTGCCTGGACGCCCCGCTCCAGCAGACTGGACTCGATGCCGGCCGCCACATCGCTGGCAGCTTCGTCCGTCCCTGCCACTGTGGTGACGAAGAACGACCGTAGCGGGTCATCGGTGAGGTCGGCGACCACGTCCCCGTGCACGAATAGCGAGAGCCACTGCGGGACCACCCCGCTGACAACCGGCGACTCCACGAATCCGATGATGCGCAGGGTCCGCTCTTCACCCGTCTCACGGTCGCGTACGCTCACCGGGATCGGCTCCCAGGGCGCGTCCTGGAGGCGGGTGATCGAGCCCTCGATGCTGAACACGTCGTCCGGGTTCATGAAGTTCGCCTGCTGGCTGACGGACAACACCATTTCGTTGGCGACCATCACCGTGGGGTCCGTCTGAAGTGCCGCCAGCACAGCCTCGTCGGTGTCGTACCCGACGGCCGTCGTGGACATCGGGAAGTCGGCCGTGTCCAGGAACTCGGCATCGAGGCCGGCCAGCTGGTAGCCGTGGAACTCGTCGTCGGGCTCCCGCTCCGGCCGCAGTTCGGTCTCATCCCCCGTCGAAGTCAGCATGCCCACTGCGTCGATGTTGCTCTCGACGTCGTAACCCGCTTCGGTCAGTGCGACGCGCAGGTCCGCGACCGGGTTATTGGGGTTCGTGTCGGCCTGGATGTCGAACCCGCCCTTGGCCCCGTCACCCAGGAAGATCTGCGTGAAGTTGAAGTTGAGGGTCGCCATCACCACGAGCGAGAAGATCACGAGGGTGAACATCGCCAGAGTCATGCCGGTCCGCAGCTTCGCGGCCAGCGGGTAGGACACGGCGGTGCGGATCGCAGGCGTGATTCCACCGAAGAGGCGCTGGAGCAGCCCCAGGCTCCCCAGCAGGCGGTCCGCGTTGAAGATCACGAAGACCGTGCTGGCCGCCGTGATGCAGATCCCCGAGACAAAGAACATCTCGATGTTGCCGAATACGTCCGTTTCGTGGCCCAGGCCGAACAGGCTGAGGAAGCCGTCGACCGGGTCGGTCCAGCCGTCGCCACCCTCGAGGAGCAGGTTGAACGGCATCGGCAGGAGCCAGAACCAGATCGTCAGCGCGGAGATGACCGCGAACGCGGGCCGCGACCGCACGCCGAAGTACACCGCGAGCATCGCGATCGCGAACAGGATCAACGTCGTGCCGGAGGTGTAGGCGAAGGCCTGGCCGGCGATCCAGCCGCCCCACCACGTCGCCAGTGCTCCGATGACGAGCATCACGATGGCCCAGCCGCCGCTGTTGCGGTAGCGGTCCGCCCACCCCTTGGTCTTGAGCAGGAAGAAGCTGAGCAGGGCGACCACGTTGAAGAGCACCCACCAGAGGATCAGGCCGGCGAACCCGAGCTTCGCCTTGGGGCGGCTGACGGCTCGGACGCCCCAGATGTAGAAGGCAATGATCAGGCCGACGACGAGCACCGGGATGGCATAGAACGCCAGCCCGAAGACGAACGAGAAGAACAGCAGCAACCCCGCGAGGAACACCAGTCCGATCCACAGCATGTACCAGAGCGCGCCGAACGTCGCCTTGAACAACGCGCCGGCACTCCGGTCCCGTGCCCGCAGAGGCTCCGGCTCGGGAATGTCGCGGATCGCGCGGACGATGTTCAGGTTCGCCGACCGCCAGGAAGCGAAGGCGACCGTGACGAACGTGATCACCACCCCGAGGAAGTAGGCGATCAGGAAGCCCGTCGGGTTGACGTGGAACTCGATGTTCAGGCCGAAGTCAGCGAACACCTGCCCCATCACGTAGATCAGCCCGTACGCCACGGCTAGGCCCAGGAGGGCCCCCACCAGCGCGGAGCCCAGGTTGTAGCTCATCCCCTCCGCGATGAACGACTGTGTGAGGTGCACGCGCTGCATGCCCACCGCGCGCGCCATCCCCATCTCCGAGCGCCGCTCGGCCGCAAGCATCACGAAGGTCAGGAAGATCAGCATCACCCCGGCGGCCATGGAGAACAGGCCGAAGACCAGAAAGAAGGTCACGAACAGCGATCCCACCAGCTCCGCGAGCTCGACCGCCTCCGCCTTGGTGATGAACGACGACACCGGCAGGCCTTGTGCCTCGGCGATCTCATCGAGCCGCTCGTCTACGGCGTCGTTGAGTTCCGTGCTGTCTCGCACGCCACCGATGGTGGAGATCACGATCAGGTCGACGCGTTCGGGCTCGCCGAGGATATCGCGCACTCGATCGAGCGGCGCGACGATACCGCCGGCCGCCTGACCGCTCGTGAGGGCGGTCGAGGCCGTGAGCGCGTTGTCCTGGACGATGCCGGCAACGGTGAAGTCGTACGGCTCGTTCTCGACGAAAGTTGTGACGGTACCGCCCACCTCGAGCCGCACATCGTCGGCGAGCTGCTGCGAGACGTAGACCTCACCGGGCGCCAGGTCTGCCGCCAGTAGCCTCTCGCCGTCTGCGGTCAGCAGTGCGTTGAAGTCGTCCGCCGACGCCGGGTCAACGCCGACCAGGAGTGCGTTAGGCTCGGAGAGCCGCTCGCCCGGGTTCAGCGCCGGTACTGGCGTCTGGAGCACCCCCGTCAGGCCATCGACCCGGTCGTCGCCCGCGAAGCCCGCGCGGACGGCGTCCACATCGGACTGGGTGAGCCCGTCGCGTCCCTCGGCAGCCTCCAGGTCCTGGTCGAAGCCGGCTGCGATGTCGGCCTCACGGAAGTCGTTGTAGACGGTGCTGGTGACCGAATAGCCGACGGTGTCGCCGGTGGCGAACGCGGCGCTGATGATCAGCGTCGAGAGCATCAGCCCAATGATGATGAGCACCGTCTGCGCCTTGCGGCGCGCGATGTTGCGGAATCCCATCCGCACCAGTAGCGGATTCTTCCAGGCGATGTACCCGAGCACCCCGAAGATCACGACGACCATCACGATCAGGGCGATCAGGATCGACGTGAGCGGGATGCCGAAGAGTTTATCCACGCGCGGCCTCCGTGACCTGTTCCGGGGCCTCGATGCGGCCGGTCACCCGCTCTTCGCTCTCGATCTGGCCGTCACGCATGTGAATGATGCGGTGGCACCGCTGGGCGATGCCGGGGTCGTGCGTCACGATCACGAACGTCTGCTGCTGCTCGCGGTTCAGGTCCTGCATCAGGGTCATGATCTGGTCGGCGGTGGTGGAGTCCAGGTCACCCGTCGGCTCGTCGGCCCACACGATCGCGGGGTCGTTGACCAGGGCGCGCGCGATCGTCACGCGCTGCCGCTGACCGCCCGAAAGCTGCGCGGGCCGGTGTCCGGCCCAGTCCGCGAGTCCCACACGCTCCAGGGCCGCGAGCGCCTTCGGCCGTGCCTCCGAGGCCGGGGTGCCCGAGACGAGGAGCGGCAGTTCCACATTCTCTACGGCCGAGAGGACCGGCAGCAGGTTGTAGAACTGGAAGATGAAGCCCATCCGCCGTGCGCGGTAGGACGTCTTGGTGTTGTCGTCCAGCGTGCTGATATCGGTGCCCTCGATGCGGATCAGGCCATTCGTAGGCTCGTCGATGCCGGAGGCGCAGTTGAGGAGCGTCGTCTTGCCGCAACCAGACGGTCCCATGATCGCGACCATCTCGCCGCGCGGGACATCCAGGGTCACGCCGTTCAGGGCGTGCACCGTCACCGCACCGGTGTCGTAGGTCTTCACGAGGTCGCGGACCTCGATAATCGCGTCAGGCATGTGCGAACTCGATTCGTTGCGCGGGAGCAGCATGGTTGAGAGGGGTTCCGGGAGGCGCTGAGGCGGGCTGAACGGCCACAAACAGTCGACGACGGCCGGGCCGGGGCGTCAAGCGGGAAGCCTTCAACGAGCGCGCGTAGGGATGGGATTGCGAGGAACGACGAAGCGCGTCGAGGCGTCGTGACGGTGGCATTGGACCGGATGCCCCCTGTTTGGCCGCCGTGCGATCTGTGCGCGGCGCAGACAATTGAGGGTGAGTGATGATTCATTCACGGTCAAGCGTTGCCGTGGGCGAGGAGGCAGTCACAGGGGGCCGCAGCGGTGGCCCGCTACAATGCGGGCGACGCGGTGGGCGCCGGGCCGGCGCTTCCGAGAGAAGGAGGGGCCGTGGCGCTCGGCGTCGTGCTCATCATCATCGGGACCTTGTTTCTGCTCGACTCCCTCGGCGTCATCGACGGCGTCGGCTTCCGTGAACTGTGGCCCGTCATCCTGATCGCGATCGGCGTGGTGATCGTGTACGACCGCATCCGCCGCGTGATGCGCCGCCGCTAGCCGGAGAGCCGCGTGACCTCTCGCCTGCGTGACGTGCTGCCGATTACCGTCGGCACCTACCTGGTGCTGCTCGGTGTGATCTTCCTGCTCGACAGCACGGGCACCCACCCGATCGGCGTGGCGGGCTTGGTCGAGGGCGCGATCGGGCTAGCGATGGTCGCGCTCGGCGTGCTCGGCGTGCTCGCCGCCCTCCGTGTGCGACGCGTCTCCCGGCGGCTGCGCCGCGCCTTCGGCCACGTCCGCTCCGCGGAGGGCTGGTCGATTGAGGACGCCGTGATCCAGACCGTGATGGGCGACATCCAGTTGGACCTCCGGGACGCCTCGTTACCGGAGGGTGACACGGACCTGACGCTCCTCTGCTGGATCGGTGAGATCCATGTCGTCGTACCGGCCGACCTTGGCCTGGATGTGACGGCGCAGGCGATCGTCGGCACGGTCGAGGTGATGGGCGTGCGCGAGGAGGGGGTGATCCGGGACATTCACGTGCGCTCGGACGGCTTCGACGGCTCGCCTCGGCGGCTGACCATGCGCCTCTCAACCTTCATCGGCGAGTTGTCCGTCGAGCAGGACGGACGGTCGAGGCGGTAGCGGGGCGTCCACAGACACTCGGTCGAATCCGCTAGGCTGACCACGGCGATCCAGCGACGGGAGCACGCCCCATGACCACCACATCCGACGGCCTCGAGAACGAGCAGGCAGAGTTCGAACGCCGCGCGGCTCGGGCGCCTGCCGTGCCGCGTATGCCCGAGGTCCCGGCGGCTGCTCAGTCCCCCACCGTATCTACCCCGGCACGGGCGCGGCCGGCCGCGCTGGCATTCGTCGACCCCTCCGCGCCTACGGCCATCGGCGCCGTCTGTTCGCCGGACGACCCCGACTGCGTCGCCGGCGACACACCCGCGGAGTAGCCCCTCCGGTCGCGCCTATAGCCTCCTCCGGCGAGCCTCCCTCGACAATCCGGTTCCGAGACGACGGAGGGGCCGCCAGTTGGCGGCCCCTCGCATGTCGTCGTGCTACGACGTACCGTCCACCGGCGGCGTCGAGCCCTCCGCTCCTCAGACCCTCGATCGCGGCCGCCTGGGTTAGAAGATGAGGATCAGGATGATGATGATGAGAAGCAGTGTGAGCAGGCCACCGCCGATGTACATGGAGTCCTCCGTCTGGTTCGCCGGTCTACCACGATCACGCTACGCAGGCGGTGCATCGGAATGACAACGACCACAGAATCCACGCTCTAGATTCCGTTGCAGTACGATGCGACCTCAGAAGAGGAAGCTTGCGAACTCGCGAGCGAATCGCCGATGCGGAGCCGTACCGGACCGCCGCTGGACCGTCAGCGGCGGATCCCGCAGCGGACTCCGCGGCCAGCGGCCCACTCCCCAATGCCTGACGGAATTGTGCGGCTCCCGTCAGCCGCCCAACGGCGGCCACCGGTACGTTCTGGCGGTCCCGTGTCCGACGCGTATCCCGTGGGGGGTGGTGCAGGTGCTCGAACGACTGCTATGCCGGGTAGGTCTCCACTACGTCTGGAGGGTGGAGGAACGCCGGGTGTGCCAGCGCTGCGGCGCGGCGTGGGACGACTGGTCCGCCATCGACTACGGCGTCGAGCAGCGCGACTACGCGGTCCCTCCCGTCGCGGTGACGAAGGACGTTGACGCGGCCTGAGGCGCTCCCGGCGGCTACCCCGCTGACCTGTCCCTCGGCGTATTGTGCTCCTGGCAGCCGGAGGGCGAACCTCCGGGTTCGATTGGAGCAAGCGCCCGTGACCTTCGCGATCAACCACATCCACCTCAAGTCGAACGACCCGTCGACATCGGCCGCGTGGTGGGCGACGGCGTTCAACTTCAAGATCATCAGCGACACGGTCCGCGAGGGCCTGGGCGACCGCTTCGTGGTCTGTGAGAGCGAGAACGGCATCCGCGTGAACATCTCGGGTGCCCGCACGGGTGAGACTCTGGGTCCCGGCAACGCGGACGTCCACGAGGGTCTGGAGCACTTCGGCCTCGACTCGCGGGACCTCGAGGCGGACATCGCGCGGCTGGAAGGCCTCGGCGCGAAGCTCCTCGACGGCCCCACGGACACCGGTGCCGCCCGCATCTGCTTTCTCCGCGCCCCGGACGATGTGCGTATCGAGCTGATCCAGCGGGTCGCACCGTAGGCGTGCCGGCCAGGACGTTGAGGGACACCGGATGGCGCACTACATGTTGTTCTACGACTACGTCGAGGACGTGGTCTCGCGACGCCAGCCGCACCGGGCCGAGCACCTGACGCTCGTGAGGGCGGGCCTCGAACGGGGGGAGCTGGTTATGGCGGGCGCATGGGCCGACCCGGTGGACGGCGCCGCACTGGTGTTCCACGTCGACGATCGGGCGAAGGTCGAAGCCTTCGTCGAGCGTGACCCGTACGTACAGAACGGCCTCGTCACCGCCTGGCGTATCCGCGAGTGGAGCGTCGTCGTCGGTGGGGCGCAGTAGTCCATCGGGCCATCGAGCGCCTGACTGGACTCGATGCGAGACTGGCTCAGTCCACCACCGAAGACCCCGTCCGAAAGGAAGGCCGCCATGATCGACGAGACCCGGGTCCACTATGAGACGCGCCTCGATGGCGGCATCGCCGTCATCAGCATGGCGCGCGAGCGGTACCGGAACGCCCTGAGCCAGCAGATGATGGAGGCGCTCGACGGCGCCTTCCGGCAGGCGGAGGATGACCCGCAGGTGCGCGTCATCGTGCTTCGCGGCGAAGGGCCAGTGTTCTCCGCCGGACATGACCTCGGCTCACCGGACGCCCTCCAGACGCGCGCGGAGCGCGAGGGCCAGAGCATGGGCCAGCGCTACCCACGGACGCGCGGGATGGACGTGGAGCCGCACCTGCGCTGGCGCAACATTCCGAAGCCCACGATCGCCATGGTGCAGGGCCACTGCATCTACGCGGCCTGGATGCTGGCCTCCGCCATGGACGTCATCTTCGCCGCGGAGGACGCGCAGTTCCTCCCAACGAACTTCGCGTACTTCTCGGTGCCGTGGGACATCGGTGCGCGGCGTGCGAAGTACCTGATGTACGACAACCGCTTCATCGACGCTCGGGAGGCGATGGACTGGGGCTTCGTACAGGATGTCTTCCCGCTCGACCAGCTGGAGGCGAAGACGATGGCGTACGCCGAGCGCGTGGCGGCGCAGGACCCCTTCCAGCTGCGCATGATGAAGCACTCGATCCATCAGATGCAGGAGATCCAGGGTTTCACACCGCACATCCTCTCCTCGTACTCCGACCGCATGGTGCGCGCCGCCAACACGGAGGTGCCGATCAGCGAGGAGACCGAGGCCGGCAAGCGCCGCCGCTACCTGAGCGTGGAACGCGCGCGCGCCAACCATGAGGCCGGCGATACCTAGAGGGCCGGACAAGCACCGAGCGACACGCCCGCCGCTCGAGACACAGCGGGGCCAGGCCCTGCGCAAGGGGACGCTACCGCCACCCAGGTCGTAGACCCGCCCGGCGCCTCGCGAGGGGTGTCGTGTCGGACCTCGACCGATGACCTAGACTGGCGCTGCGTTCCCGTGCCGCCGGGCGCCTCGCCCTTGCGTCCGACCAGCCGGGAAGCCTGCGAATGCTCGACGACCTTGGCCCGGCGCACGGTGACCAGAGCATCCAGCGCGGGCGGCTCGCCCTGCCGCTTCGTGAGTTCCTGGCGCAAGAGAACTCCGGCGCCGTCCTCCTCCTGGCGGCAACGGTCGTGGCGCTCGTCTGGGCAAACTCACCCTGGTCCGAGAGTTACGAGCGCATGTGGGAGACGACGCTCTCGCTCCGACTCGGTGACGCCGACCTCTCGATGGACCTCCGGCACTGGG
This sequence comes from Dehalococcoidia bacterium, assembly GCA_009379925.1. GTDB lineage: Bacteria > Chloroflexota > Dehalococcoidia > UBA2979 > UBA2979 > WHSU01. The sequence continues at coordinate 83,015 of WHSU01000011.1, forward strand.
TCAACGACGGTCTGATGGCACTCTTCTTCTTCGTGGCCGGGCTCGAGATCCGGCGCGAGTTCGACCGCGGCGAACTGCGAGAGCGCCGTCGCGTGGCTACGCCCGTGATCGCCGCGCTCGGCGGCATGGCAGTGCCGGCGCTCCTCTACCTGGCCCTCAACGCAGGCGAGCCCACAGCGCGCGGGTGGGGCATCACCATGGGGACCGACACGGCATTCGCCCTCGGACTCCTGACGCTGGTCGGCGGCCAGGCATCGCCCCGCGTCCGGATCTTCCTGCTCACGATCGTCATCGTCGACGACGTCGCGGCGCTGTCGGTGATCGCCATCGTCTACACGGAGGCGGTTTCCATCACGGCGCTGGCGGTAGCGCTCGGATGGTTCGCGCTGGTGATTGTCTTTCAGCGCAGTGGGTTTCGGAGCCCGATGGCCTACGGCCTCGTGGGCGTTGGCGTCTGGCTGGCCACGCTACTCTCCGGCGTGCATGCCACCGTCGCCGGTGTCGCCCTCGGCGTGCTGGCGAGCGCCCGCCCTCCCACACCGGAGGCGATCCAGCACGCGAGTACGCGCTGGCGGCTTTTCCGAGAGCAGCCGACCCCAGAGTACGCTCGCGTTGCGAGCCTCAGCGCCGCCCGGACGGTCTCCTGGAACGAGCGCCTCCAGCACTTGCTCCACCCGTGGACCAGCTACGTCGTCGTCCCGGTGTTCGCCCTCGCGAACGCCGGTCTGCCCATCAACAGTGACGTCCTGCGTCATGCCGCCTCGTCTCCGGTCACCCTCGGTATCGTCCTGGGCCTGGTCGTCGGGAAGCCCGTCGGAATCCTCACCGCGACGTGGTTGATGACGCGCCGCCGGCTCGGCGGATGGCCGCTTCCCATCCCGTGGGCAGAGCTATTCGGCGCGGCCGTGCTGGCCGGCATCGGGTTCACGGTTTCGCTCCTGATCGCCGACATCTCCTTCGAGGGACAGGACCTGGAGGACGCGAAGCTGGGCATCCTCACGGCTTCGGTGCTCGCGGCAGCCCTCGCCTGGTTTGCGTTTCGAGGCATCGCGTACCTGCCTCGGCGTTGGACCCTGGCCGGCAGCGAGAGCATGGCGAGCCCGCTGATCGATCTCGCCGAGCCCGTCGACCCGGAGGTCGACCATGTTCGCGGCCCGGAAGATGCTCCCGTCACCCTGGTGGAGTACGGCGGATTCCAATGCCCCTATTGCGGCGCGGCGGAGTCGGTCCTCGGTGAACTCGCAGAGGCGATGGGCGATGACCTGCGCCTGGTCTTCCGCCACTACCCGCTGCTCGACGTGCACCCCCAGGCCGAACTCGCCGCCGCGGCTGCCGAAGCGGCTGCAGCCCAGGGCAAATACTGGGAGATGCACAGCCTCCTCTTCGCCCACCAGGAGTCTCTGGAGGAAGCGGCAATCGTCGACTACGCACGGTCGCTCGGGCTCGATGTCGGACGGTTCGTGGACGACCTGGCGTCAGGCCGGCACGCGATGCGCGTCGAACGCGACGTGGCGAGCGGGGCCCTGAGCGGTGTCCTGGGTACGCCGACGTTCTTCATCAACGGGCGGAGGCACCAGGGCGCCTACGACCGCGACTCCCTGGCCGCCGCCGTGCGCGCCGAGGCGTCCCTGGCTCGAGGGCACTGACTTGCCGCCGAGCCGGCATGCGATCGACGCGACGGCCGGCGCGATGGCGCGGCCGGCCACCGAGTACGCCCGCGTCCGCTATCCCCCGGCCACTTCGGCAAGGAGGTCGTCCAGGTGGTCGTAGCTGGCTTCCATGCCGGTCGCCATCCCCGTCGCCAACGCCTCGTCGCGGGCTTCCCGCGAGACGTAGCGTGTCGTCGCCGTCACCATGGTCTTGCCGTCTACTTCGGTGAGGACGGTGGTGGTGACCGTCTCGCCGCCGGTCCAGTCCTCGTCGAAGAGCTCGGTATGCACGATTCGCTCGGGTGAGACGACCTCGTGGTAGACGCCGCCCATGCCCATGGTCCCCTCGTCGGGGTGGCGCCATTCGTACCGGAAGGCGCCGCCCTGGCGCAGGTCGATCTCACAGACGTCCAGCGTCCACCCTTCGGGGCCGGTCAGCCACCGCTTCACCAGCTCGGGCTGGGTGTGGGCATCGAAGACCAGCTGGCGGGGCGCGTCGAACGTGCGCGTCAGCGAGATCTCCAGGTCGGTCGGTGTTGTGACCGTCAGGGTGCCGGTGTCCGTCATCGTCGTCTCCTTAGCCATCAGTCACGGGGTGGGCGCGCGGTCCGTCGTCGACGGTGGGTGCCGGGTGCTCCTCGGCTTTCAGCTCTGCAAGCAGGTGGTCGAGTTGCTGATAGGTGGCTTCCCAGTGCTGCCGGTAGCCCTCCAGCCACGCCGTCGCCTCGGCAAGCGGCGCCGCCTCCAGGCGGCGCGGCCTGCGCTGCGCCGCCCGTCCCCGAGAAACGAGGCCGGCACGCTCGAGCACTTTGAGGTGCTTGGAGATGGCGGGCTGGCTCATCGCGAACGGCTCGGCCAGCTCCATCACGGAAGCCTCACCCGAGGCGAGCCGCTGGAGGATGGCGCGCCTCGTCGGGTCGGCCAGGGCCGCGAACGTCGCGTCGAGGTGGTCCGGCGCCGCAGTTGTTGTGGTCACGTCTCGATAACTCCTAAGTTCCAGAACTAGAGTGTTATATACGGAAGGTCGCGGGAGTATGTCAAGGGGAGGTCCGTACTGGGCACCACGCTTGGAGCAGTCCGCGGCTTTGTTGGGGATTATTCTGATGAAATTTATTCGCAACTCTCGTGAGACCTCTTGATATGTATTCGTAACGTCGAACATGTGGACACCCGCGCTCGATCCACGTTGCCCCTCGACGGCCGCACGGCGGTTGCCGCCGCATTCGAGGGACCACCGACGTGGCACGAACGGCGAGGTTCAGGGCGGGAGAGGCTTCGATGACAAGCGCAGAGGTGACGACGATCCGGGAGCCCGGTCTGGGGCAGGGCGATGCGGAGGAGCGACCAGGGCGTGAGAGCGCCGAGTCGTCCCGTGCCGCATCGGTGCGGGAGTTGGCGGCCGCGGTCCGCGCCCTGCGGGAGCAGGAGCAACTCGTGCTCTCGCTCTACTACAAGGACGAACTGACGACGCGCGAGGTCGGCCAGGTGCTGGGGCTGTCGCGGTCGGCGGTGCGTCGAGTGCACAACCGGGCGCTCGCGCAGCTCACGGCGGCGGTGGCGCCGCGCCAAGCGGCATAGCGCACCTCGGAGCGCTCTGGGCCGGCCAGCTGCCGCACCTGCGCGTCTCGTCCTCGTGCCCGACCTTGCAATTCTCGTGCCGCGCGACGCCTCCTGTGCGAACCTTGAGGTGAGACGACGCGCGCCAGTCGCGTTGCTCGCCATGCGGGACCTGGAGGCCCTTCGTGTTCGCGCGGATTCTCACCACCCTGGACGGCTCCGAGTACGCCGAACGGGCCCTCAAATTCACTCGCGACCTGGCGGGAATCGGAGACGCGCAGGTCAACCTGCTCACGGTGATCCCGACGATGCGGTCCGCGGGTGCCTCCGCTGACCCGCCGCCCGACGAGAGGCGCGGCAAGGCGGCGCTCGCCTACCTCGAGGAGCACGCCGGGGCGCTCCGCGCCGAAGTGCAGTCGGAGGTGGTGACACACGTACGGTTCGGCGATCCGGCGCGGGAGACCACCGACCTGGCACGCGAGCTGGACGCCGATCTGGTTGTGATGAGCACGCAGGGTCTGGGTGCAGACGGGAGTTATGCGCTGGGCAGCGTGGCGCTGAAGGTACTGATGACTGCGCCGTGCCCGGTCTTCATGGTGCGCATCAACAAGCCCGAGCCACCTCGGTCCGTGGCCGAGGAGCGGTGGCAGGGCGAAGGCGGCGCCAACGTCGGCTGAACCCGGCCCCTGTGTGCCAGGAAGTGGGTGCTCGATGGACCCGGACGTCACAGACAACACGGCCGATCAGCAGTACGAGCTTCAGGCCGACGACTTGATGGCCGTGCTGAAGTACCGACTTGAGACAGACCGAATCGCCCTGGTCAGTACCCGCGTGCCGCCGGAACTCGGCGGGCAAGGCGTCGGCACACGGCTGATCCGAGCAGCGCTCGCCGATGCGCGCGAGCGAGGTCTGCTGGTCGTTCCGATCTGTCCGTTCGTGAAGGCGCACCTGGAGAAGTTCCCGGAGGAAGCGTCCACGGCGCCGCACGGCACCTGATGACGAACGCGCCGGGAGTCTGGCTCCGGGCACGACCTGCCGAGCGTGGCGAACGACACCGCTCAGTCCGAGAGCAGTTGCTTCCCACCCCTCCCGGAGCAGCAGCTCGGCCTGCGCCACGTGGGGGCCGAGCGGGTTCCGGGCGGACATCCAGGCGGCGCGGGCGCGGGTGAGCGCTACGGCTCGCGCTCAACGAACTCGTACATACGCGTCGTGTCGGCCCCGGGCGCCTCGGCAGCCATCGCCTCCCAGACACGGGACACGGTCTCCGCTACGCTGGCGGGCGACTCGATCTCGCGCGCCGCGTGGTAGTAGAGGCCCACGTCCTTCGCCAACAGGTTCGCCGTGAACCCGTTGTCGAACGTCCCGGTCAGCACGCAGCGCGGGAACTTGTCCTCCGTCGCGCGGTTGCGTCCGCTCGATGCGTTGAGGACGTCGAGCATCAGACCCATCTCCAGTCCGCGCCGCTCGCCGAACCGGATCGCCTCGCTGGTAGCCAGGGTCGCTACCGCGGAGAGGAAGTTGTTGAGCAGTTTCATCGCCTGCGCCTGCCCGGGCTCCGTCCCGACAACGAACCGGTTGCTGCCCAGCAGTTGGAGCAGCGGCTCCACGCGGGCGAGCGCCTCCGGGTCCCCCGCACTCATCACCGCAAGCGTCGCCTCGCGGGCGCCGCGCACCCCGCCGCTGACCGGCGAGTCCACGTACTCGATGCCCGCGGTCCGCAGCCGCCGCGCCGCCTCCTCGGCTGCCGCGATGCCGACTGTCGAGAGGTCCACGACCGTGCGCGTGGCGCGTTCGGAGACCGCGACGATGGCCTGACAGACACCGATCACCGCCGGCCCATCGGGGAGGCTCAGGAAGACCGGCTCCGCCTCGGCGGCGACGTCCGCCACCGAGGCGGCGTGACGCGCGCCGGCCGGCGCGCGTTCCGCCGTCCCTGCGGCGTCGTAGACCAGCAACTCGTGCCCGGCGGCGGCCAGGTGCGCCGACATCGGCCCGCCCATGTTGCCCAGACCGATGAACCCGATGGGCGTCATCACGCATCCACCTCGCTCAGCACCTCTCGCGCGATGCGGAACGCCTCCACGCCCGCGGGCACACCCGCGTAGGCAGTGATCTGGAGCAGCGTTTCGCGCAACTCCTCGCGCGTACATCCGTTGCCCAGCGCGGCGCGAAAGTGCAACCGGAACTCCACGGGCCGGTTCAGCGCCGCGAGCAGACAGAGCACGTTCAGGCTGCGCTGTTTGCGCTCGAGGCCGGCGCGCGCCCAGGTGCCCCAGGCCATCTCCGTGACCATCTCCTGGAAGTCACGGTTGAAGTCGTCCACACCAGCCAGCGCCGCGTCCACATACTCGGCGCCCAGCACCTCGCGGCGCACTTCCAGGCCCTGTTCGAACCTCTCCGACGGCATGCTCTTCCCTTCGCTCGGGGCGCGACGATGATCCGCGCCCCAGTCAGTTTCGTGCCGGTCGCGGCCGCGCTACTCGGGCCAGTCGAGGCAGTCCGCCAGCGACTTGCCGAGCACCAGTTCCCGGTCATCAGCGGAGAGGATGTCCAGTTCCTCCTGGAACATCCGCAGGCAGTCCGCGTACGTGCCCTTGAGCCGCGTGACGTCCGAGCCCCAGAAGAGGCGTTGCGGCCCGTACGCCTCGTAGAGGCGCTTCAAATGAGGGTGGACGTCTCGATGCGGATAGGGCTCCGCCGAGAAGTTGGGCACCGAACTGACCTTCACGAAGACACCGGGGAACCTGGCGAGGGCAACCAGGCGGTCCATGCTCGCCCAGGCGCCGGCGGCATCCACGTTCAGGTCCAGGGCCATGTGGTCCAGGATCAGCTTGAGGCCGGGGCGCCGCTCGACGATCGGCCGCGCCTTCTCCGGGGCGCCGCGCAACAGCATCATCAGCGGTATCCCGTGACGTTCGCAGGTGTCCCAGAACCACTCGAGCGACCCGTCGTCGAGCTGCTCGATACGCGGCTTTGCGAGGAACGTGACACGGATGCCGAGCATCCCCGGCTGGTCCAGCCAGCCCGCGAGCTGTTCCTGCGCATCGGGTGCATCGATGTCGAAGCGACCCATGACGGCCAGGCGGTCCGGGAACCGCTCGGCGGCCTCGAGAGCGGTGGCGTTGTTCTCGCCCACCCAGGTCGGCGGCACGAGCACGGCGCGGTCGACGCCTGCCGCGTCCATCGCGGCCAGCGCCTCCTCCGCACTGAAGCCGCCCTCGCGCTGCGGCTCGTTGCGTGGCGGCTGGGGCCACGGCCGGTCGGGGCCGTCGACCTCCCACACGTGGATCTGCGAGTCGGTCACGAGCATGGTGGTCTCTCCTGAAAGCACCCGGCCAGTGGGGCACACACCGTCTCCGACGAACGGCCTCGAGCGCTACTGGGCCGGCGAGAACGGCGCGGGCAGCAGGATCTTGTTCGACTGGCTGAGGTAGCGGTCGCGCCCGCCGGGGGGCGGCCATTTGCCGGTTGCCGTCGCCTGCCGGCGCGCCTCATCGCGCGCCGCCAGGCTCGGGTAGGCCCACATGTGGATGAAGCTGTTCACTGCCGGACCGAACTCGACGTTGCCGAGCAGTACGGGGGAGGAGAACTGGAGGCGCGTGGGGAGCGCAGCCTCCCAGCTCGCCATGATGTCCGGGAGCGTGCCGGCTCGGAACGTGTACTGCCGCAGCTCGTAGATCGGTCCGTCGTTGCCTGGCGTCCATTCGGGCGCGAAGGGGAACGGCGTGAGGATCTCCACCTTCTGATTCACGATGAACTCGGCGGTCTTCGGTGGCCAGGCGGGGTCCTTCGAGGCCTCGGCGCGGATGCGACTCCGCTCGGCGAGATCCGCGTAGGGCCAGATGTGGATGATCTCGTTGAGCGGCCCGATGTCCGTGCGGAAGAATCCGGCGAGGCGCGAGTACTTCTCCCGAGCCGGGTATGCCGCGCCCCAGCGCTCCTGGACCTCCGCCATCGCCCCGGGCCTCAGCGTGTACGTTCGGATCTCGTAGATCATCGGGCGCCCCTCCATGCGCGATCCCCGGGTTGAGCTGACCGGTCGAACGCCGGCATGGTACGGGATACCGTCGCACACGTCGGGGATGCGAGGGGAAGCGCGTCCGTGCGCACTGCACGGCGGCTATCCTCGGGCCGCACCACTGGGGGCGTCGAGAGGGGTGGGACGATGACGACGACGACCGGACAGACCGAGATCGTGGAGCTGGCGGACGGCGTGTTTGCACGCATGCACGAGGGGCTCACCAACGCCGGCATCCTCGTCGGCGACGACGGCGTGCTCGTGATCGACTCCCTGCGCGTCCCTTCATTCGCACGCGACCTGATCAAGGACGTGCGCCGACTCTCGGACAAGCCAATCCGCTACGTCATCGACACGCACGGGCACTGGGACCACGCGTTCGGGAACCAGGAGTTCCCCGACTCGATCATCGTCGGCCACGTGAATTGCCGGCGCGAACTCGAGGAGCTGGGCGAGGCGTGGCGCGAGAACGTGATCGCTCGTGGCAACGAGTGGGCGGAGGAGTTGCGGACGGTGGACATCCGCCCTCCGAGCCTCACCTTTGACTCGCGCCTTGAGCTGCATTTCGGCGGGCGCCGCGTCGACCTGGTCTACCTCGGGCGTGCGCACACGAGCGGCGACCTCTTCGTCCACCTGCCGGACGACGGCGTCGTCTTCACCGGCGACGTGGCGCAGGACGGGGGCGTGCCCTACATGCTCGACGGGTACATGCGGGACTGGATCGAGACAGACGCGCGCCTGATGGACCTGCCGTTCGAGCGCTTCGTGTCCGGCCACGGGCCAATCGGCGAAAAGCCGGCGCTCGCGGAGGCGCGCGAGTTCATGGCGGCCCTCGTCTCGGGCACGGAGGAGGCGGTGCGTGACGGCAAGGACGTCGCTGCCGCCGGCGAGGCGGTGACCGCCGCCATGCAGGAGCGCTTCGGGGGCTGGCGCGGCTTCGCCCGCCTAACCGAAGGCGTGGGACGTGCCTACCGAGAGATCGCCCGCGCGTAGCGCGAGGGACGGTCACGAGAAGGCCGGCATCACCTCGCTTGCAAAGAAGCGGAGGTCGTCGGAGGTGACACCACCCGAGAACAACACCTGCTCCACGCCGCCGGTCTGCAGGCGCCGGAGGCGCTCGATGCACTCGTCCGGTGTGCCGATGATGGATGCGGCCTCGACGGTCTCGCGGCGGGACTCCGGTTCGGAGTAGAAGAGGTTGCGGCCACCAGCCCGTGGGGCCGTCGCCGATTCCGCGAGCACGGTAAGCGAGGCGATCTGCCGCTCCACCAGCGCGTCGCGTTCGGCCGCGGAGCGCGCGATACGGAGACTTCGGGTCACCGCGACGCGCGTCGCGCGTCGTACGCCAGGCCGGCCGCCTCGCGGGCGGCGCGGTAGCGCGCCACCCGCGCTCCCTGCTCCTCGAACGCGGCGACCTGGTCGAGGAAGATCCCGTAGCCCTCACGGGCAGCGCGGTCGATGGACTCAGGGCTGCCGACGCCCATCCAGAGCGGCGGGTGCGGCCGTTGCACCGGCGCCGGCTCGATGACGACATCATCGAAATGCCAGTACTCGCCGTGGTGGGCGAAGCGACCCTCCGCGGTCCACGCGAGGCGGATCACCGCCATCGCCTCGTCCGCGCGGGCCTGCGCGCTGTCCATCGGAATCCCGAAGCCTCGGAACTCATAGTCGCGATAACCGCGTCCGATGCCCAGGTCGAGCGGGCCGTCGGATAGCACATCGACCGTGGCGGCTTGCTCGGCGAGCAGCACCGGATTGTGCCAGGGGAGGACGACCACCGCCGTGCCCAGTCGCATCGTCGAGGTGCGGGCCGCGAGATGACTCAGCAGGCTCAACGACGAGGAGAGCTGACCGCGCCCGGTGAAGTGGTGCTCGACGAGGTAGACCCCGAAGAATCCGAGATCCTCGGCCTCCGCGACCAGGTCGACGTACTCACGGTAGGCGGTCGCGTCGTCACGCTTGCCTCGATTGGGACCGCCGAACAGCCCGAACCTCATGCGCTCCCTCTCGTAGCCTCGCCAGCCATCGGAGTCCGCATGGTAGCGCCACCCTGGGACGGATCGCAGAGGCGGGGAGTACTCGACATAAGGGCCATGCACGCCGGGGCCCGCCGCGCGGTCAGGCGGGACGCGAGCCGGGGTACGCTTCTGCTCCGCCGGCAGCGAATGAGAGGCGACCCTGACGGTCTGGCCCGCTTGAACTCTGGATTGCAGAGTACTTTACAGACGAACAACGTGTCGCTATCCTTTGCCGCATGCAACGGCGCGCCATCGACCGCGACCCCGAACCGCCCCGCCTCCACGAGCGCGCCGCCGACAACCTGCGCTTCATCCGCTCCGCCATGGAGAGTTCGTCCCGCTTCACGGACGTCTCCGGCATCGGCATGCTCATTATCGGTGTCAGCGCTGTGGTCGCGGCTCTCGTCGCTGCCGCCCAGTCATCCGAGCGCGCCGCCATCCTCGTCTGGGAGGCCGAGCTGGTCGTCGCCGTCACGATCGGGCTACTCGCGACGCTGCATAAGGCGCGTGACCGCTGGCAGCGCCTCCTCGCCGCGCCCGCCCGCAAGTTCGTGCTCGGCCTCGCCCCGCCGCTCGCGGCCGGCGGCGTCCTCACCGTCGTCCTCCAGCGGGAAGGCCTGTTCGACCTGCTCCCCGGCGTGTGGCTCGTCGTCTATGGCGCGGCCATCGCCGCCGCCGGTGCGTTCTCCGTGCGCATCCTGCCTGCCCTCGGCTTCAGCTTTATGGCCGCCGGCTCGATCGCCTTCGTTGCCCCCACGGCCTGGGCGGGCTGGCTGCTCGGCCTCGGTTTTGGCGGCCTGCACATCGTCTTCGGCGCGATCATCGCGAGGCGCTACGGTGGCTAAAACGGAGGTCTCCCGCCGGTCCGGTCCCGCCTCCGCGCCCTCCGAGCGCCGCGCCATCGCGCGCTCGGCGCAGCTCGACGCCGTTATCCACGAGCGCGCGCGCCTCGGCATCGTCAGCGCCCTCGCCGCCAACGAGCGCCTCAGCTTCGTCGAGCTGAAGTCGCTCCTGAACGCCACCGACGGCAACATCAGCGCCCACGCTCGCAAGCTGGAGGAGGCCGGCTACATCACGGCGCACAAGCGATTCGAAGGCCGCGTCCCGCGCACGGAGTACGAGCTGACCTCCGCCGGCCGCGAGGCCCTCGAGCGCTACGTGGAGCACATGGAAGCGTTGATCCGCGTCGCGCGTGGTCGATAGGTCCCCCTTTTTTGAGGAGTAACTCTGTGCGGCAAAGACCTCTGTCAGTCGAGAGATCATCGAGGCCCGGGGGCGGTCTCCAGGCGGCGAGGGCGCTTCGATGACGGCCGTCGCTGTCCAGATCGGTGATCGCCCGCGAGCACGAGCCGCCGCCGAAACGGCCGTGCTCGCGGTCGCCCTCGGCCTGCTCGCCGACCTGTTGTTTCGCGAGGCCGCGCTCGGGCTCAACACGCCCCTCTGGATCGGCGCGCTCATCGCCACCCTGCTCTACACGGGCCGCCATCGTCAGACCGAAGCTTCGTCCGCTGAACTTGCCTGCCTCGGGCTCTCCTTCGCCGCCGCAGCCGCCCTGGCCTGGCGGGGATCGCCGGCGCTCAACGCCCTCCTCTTCCTCGCCTCGGGCGCCTTCGTTGTGCTCGCCGTCGCCGTCCGCTGCGGCCTGCCCTGGCGGCGTGCCGGCGTCGCCGTGTTCGCCGGTGCGTTGGTCGCCGCCGGGATCGTGATGGCCGCCGGCGTCCATCGAGTGCAATCGAGCCTGGAGCTGCGGAATCGCGTGCTGCGCCGCTCGAAGGAAGGCGCTGGCGCGACCGTACGTATCGTGGTGCTCGCCGTCCCCGTCCTGCTCGTGTTCGCGCTACTCTTCGCCTCGGCCGACGCGGTCTTCGAGGACCAGATCACGAGTCTCGCCCGCTTCGACCTGTCCCCGGTCGCCAGCCACCTGTTCTGGCTCGGGGCTGGTGCATGGTTTGCCGGGGGCGCGATCTGGGCCGGGTTCGAGGGCCGGCTGCTCGCCATCCCCGAACCGCAACTCCCCGACGGCCGCCGCCTCAAGCCGGTCGAGGTGGGTACGATCCTCGGCTCCCTCGCCGTCCTCTTTGCCGCCTTCGTCGCCGTGCAGCTGCGCTACCTCTTCGGCGGCCACGATGTCGTGCAGCAGACCATCGACCTGACCTACGCCGAATACGCGCGCCGCGGCTTCTTCGAACTTGCCGCTGCCGCCACACTCCTCCTCCCGCTGCTCCTCATCGCCGACTGGGCGCGACGGCGTGGCAGTCGGGCCGACGCGGTCTACCGTCTGCTCGCCGGGCTCCTCGTCGCCTTGCTCTTTGTCGTCATGGCCTCTGCGCTTCAGCGCATGAGCGTCTACGAAGAGGCCTACGGCCTCACGGAGCCTCGGCTCTACGTCGTGGCTTTCCTCGTGTGGCTCGCCGCCGTGTTCGCGCTCTTCCTCCGTACGCTCCTCGTTGCCCGCAACGACTGGTTCGTCGCCGGCTCGGTGGCCGCCGCCGCCGCGGTCCTCGCGGTGCTGGCGGCTATCGGCCCCGATGCGCTGATCGCCCGCCGCAACATCGACCGTGACTCTATCGAGCATCCCTTCGATGCGCACCACGCCGCCCAGCTGGGCGCCGACGCGACGCCGACGCTCGTGCGCAACCTCGGTGTGCTGGCGCCGGACGACGCCTGCATCGTCGCCCGCGCGCTCCTCGATCGCTGGGGCGGTGGATCGGGGGACGACCTGCGTTCGTGGAACTGGAGCCGCTCCGCCGCTGCCCGCGCCGTCGAGCGGGAGTCAATCGACTTGGAGCGCGCCTGCGACGCTCGTCCCTGACGATCGGCCGCGCGAGGCTCTCGGTCAGGCGCCGACGTAGGCCGCGAGGTGCTCGCCGGTGAGGGTCGAACGGGTGGCGACGAGGTCGGCGGGTGGGCCCTCGAACACGATCCGGCCGCCGTCGTGTCCGGCGCCGGGGCCGAGGTCGATGATCCAGTCGGCGTGCGCCATCACCGCCTGGTGGTGTTCGATGACGATGACCGACTTGCCGGAGTCCACGAGCCGGTCGAGCAGTCCGAGCAGCTGCTCGACGTCAGCGAGGTGGAGCCCGGTGGTCGGCTCGTCGAGGACGTAGACGTCACCCTTCTCCGCCATCTGGTTGGCCAGCTTGAGCCGCTGCCGCTCGCCGCCGGACAGCGTGGTGAGGGGCTGGCCGAGACTGAGGTAGCCGAGCCCGACATCGGCGAGCCGCTCGAGCACCTTGTGGGCGGCAGGCGTGCGTGCCTCGCCGTCGCCGAAGAATGCCTCGGCCTCGGTCACCGACATCGCCAGCACCTCCGCGATGTTGCGGCCGCCCAGCGCGTACTCCAGAACCGAGGCCTGGAACCGCTTCCCCTCGCACTCCTCGCAGGTGGATTCGACGGTGGCCATGACGCCCAGCTCGGTGTAGATGACGCCGGCGCCGTTGCAGGTGGGGCAGGCGCCCTCGGAGTTGGCGCTGAAGAGCGCGGGCTTCACCCCGTTGGCCTTCGCGAACGCCTTCCGGATCGGTTCGAGC
>WHSU01000009.1 GCA_009379925.1 Dehalococcoidia bacterium
CCAACTGACTGGCGAGCTCTCCAAGCTCCGGAAGGAGGTCGAACTGCCATGCGCTCCGATTCATGGGGACTACAAATTGGGCAACGCGGGAGAACTGTCAGACGGCTCATGGGTCACCCTCGACCTGGATTTCGCGAGGGTCAGGGAGCGGCTGTACGACATCGCGGCCAGCCTGCACCAGGTCGCACCGAGCGGCGAATTGCTCGAGCCGCGACGACTGCTCGACGCCTACGAAAGCACGGCTCCGGAACCGTTGACTCGCGACGAGCACCGATGGCTCCCCGGGGCTCTAGCCCTTGTACCCCTGCACTGGGCTGCCACCGCAGGGCTCGTGGGCGACGGCATCCGCGAGGCCGAGAGCGCGATGACCGCCGCCGAGGCCTGGTGGTCGCGCCGGGCTGAACTCTCGTCGTAGTCCGGCGGCCGCGCGCTAGTGGCTCGCGGAAGCGCCCAGGGTGCGCTCCAGGGCCGCTGCGAGTTCCTCACGCGTCACGAAAGCCTCGAAGCGGGCGGTCACGCGGCCCTCCGCATCGACCACGAACGTCCACTCGTCGGTGTGGATGCCCCACTCCTCCAGGACCGGCGTGCGCCGGGCGCGCGAGAGGTCGCCCTGGATCTCGTGCGGGTTCTCGTACAGGTCGATGTGGACGAACCGCGCGCGGTCGCCGTACTCCTCGCGCAACTCGCTCAACACCTCCACCTGCGGGCCGCACAGCGCGTTCGTGCAGAAGGCCGGGCTGGCGAAGACGACGACGAAGGGCTTGCCCCCCTCGAGGGCCTCCGCGACCGTCGTGTCGTACAACTGCGGATCGATCTCGCTGCTCGTCGTCAACTCCTCGAGCGAACCGACGTCGGCCGCGGTGCGCTGCTCCGAGGCGGGCACAGGATCGCCGATGTCGGGGGCCGAGGGCTCCTCGGGGATCGGGAACGTGAACCGCATCTCGGCGACCGAGCCGTCGCTGCGAGGCACCTGCACCTCCAGCGCCCAGTCGCCGGCATGGTCGAAGTCGGCCGTGAGGCCGTAGAGCCCGCGCGTGCCCAGCGGGAACTCGTGGAAGCGCGCGGTCGCCTCGGCGACGCTGGTCGCTCCACCGAGTGCGTCATCGACCGGCCATGTGCGCACCGGCAGCACCGGCAGCCGCACGATGCCGTCTTCGTCCTGCAGCACGAACGCCACTCGATGGCGGCCCACGCCGAGGTCGGGCGTGCCGAGGATCGCCTGTAGCCCCGTCTCCTCGTCACGGTAGGTCGGGTACTGGTCGCCCAGCAGCCCCAGGATGCGCTCGGCGCCCTCGGCCGGCGGGTCGCCGTCGCCGCACCCCATCACGAGGAGCATCCCGAACGCGAGTGCGCCCAGGAGCGTCAGCCAGGCAGCGCGCGGGTGGCTCATGCGCCCTCCATGTACGCGCCGAAGGTCACCGCATACATCGAAAAGCCCTCCGCGTTCGAGCGCAGCGTGATGACGTGCTCCCCCAGCGCCGGCAGCTCCAGCACCGCGTACATCCGAGGTTCGTCCACGGTCACCAGCGCGCGCCCCGAGCCGTCGAACGCCACGTCAGCACCTGCCTCTTCCGGTGTCGGCGCCCGTCCATCCAGCTCCACCCTCACTTCGTACGCGCCGTCCTCGGCAGGGTGCATCACTACGTTCACACTCCGCGCGACGAAGCGGAAGCGCAGGTAGTCCTCCAGCTCCGTCGTCTCCCGAGCGTGCACGATCGCCTCGCGCTCATTGGTCCACAGGCCATGCGCGTACCACTGGTGGTTGCGGTACTCGCCAGGGTCCACGTACTCCGAGGTCTGGTCCGGCCCCTCGTAGTACGCCTCCTGCCCCGCGTACACGCCGCGGCTGTGGAAGTTGCGCTCATAGCCGCCGTACAGCTCACGCGTGATGCCCTCGACGTCCGGGTCGAGCACCGGTTCCTCGACACCCCCGACGGGGATCGCGCCCACGTCGTGACCGGCGACCGTGAGGGCCGCGCGGATCGCGTACTCGGTCTCCTCGTAGTCGCCCTCGCCGAAATGCACGTACGCGACCGTCCCGTCCGCGCCGACCAGGTACTTGGCCGGCCAGACGTTGTTCGCCCACGCACCCCACGTCTCCATGTCGCCATCGAGGGCCACCGGCCAGGTGACACCCAGCTCCTCGGCCGCCCGCGCCACGTTGTCCGGCGACCGCTCGAAGTCGAACTCCGGCGAATGCACCCCCACGATGGTCAGGCCCGCGTCCGCGTACTTCTCGTGCCACAACTGGAGAAACGGCAGCGTGCGGATGCAGTTCACGCACGTGTACGTCCAGAAGTCGATGAGCACCACGCGGCCTTGCTCCGTCAGCTCCGCCACCGTCAGCGGCGCCGAGTTGAGCCAGCCGTCGAGCCCCGCGAACTCCGAGGCGGGGGCGCCGGGCGGCACGCCGTCGGTGCCGTACAACTCGCGGGCCTCACCCGGCGTGAGCGGCATCAGCCGCCCGCTGGCGTCCGCATCTCCGGCGCGCGGTGTCGCCTCCCCGTCCGCGCAGGCGGCGCCCGGCAACGCCAGCGCGGCGGCAAGCAACGAGGGCAAAAGCAGGCGGCGTCGCATAGTCGGCACGGTCATCTCGAGGGGTAGGCGGCGTCCCTCGATCTTACAGGCCACACCGGCCGGAGGGTGACAGACACTCCCGGTAGCACCCTCGATAGACCCTGCGCGGGCGCGGCCCGTAGCCTGTATGGACTGTGATCTTTGCCGAACACGTCGCCCGCAGCTTCGGAGCCGAGGACGTCCTGAAGGACGTCACGTTCGCCATCGGTGATGGTGAGCGCGTGGGCCTCGTCGGCCCGAACGGCAGCGGCAAGTCCACGCTGCTGCGCATCGTCGCCGGTGTGGACCGCGCTGACGAGGGCTCGGCGGGCGTCCGAGGCGGTGGCGCGCTGGGCTTCCTGCGCCAGGAGGCCGGCCTCGACGATGCTCGCACCATCTCCGATGAGCTGTGGACGGCCTTCCCGGAAGCCCGCGCCGTCGAGGAGCGGCTCGCCGCCATCGCGGCGCAGATGTCCGCCGGCGAAGGCGACTTCGACGCGCTCATCGAGGAGCAGGGCCACCTCTTCGAGCGCTTCGAGCAGATGGACGGCTACCGCATCGACAAGCGCATCGGGCGCGTGCTGGACGGCCTCGGCTTCGAGCCCGAGGACCGCGACCGCCCGTGCGGCGACTTCTCCGGTGGCTGGCAGATGCGCATCGCGCTCGCCAAGGTGCTCGTCCACCGCCCCCCGCACGTGCTGCTCGACGAGCTCACGAACCACCTCGACACCCGCACGCAGGCGTGGCTCGCCGGCGAGCTGGCCGAGTACCCCGGCGCCGTCCTCATCGTCACCCACGACGGCGAGTTCATGGACCGCGTCGTCACGCGTGTGCTCGAGTTGCGGGACGGGCGCGTCGAGTCGTACGCCGGCAACTACAGCGCCTACCAGCGGCAGAAGGCCGACAAACTACACGCGCTGGACCAGGCCGCCTCCCGACAGGAGCGCGAGCTGGCCCGCCAGCAGCGCTTCATCGAGCGCTTCCGCGCGAAGTCAAGCAAGGCCACCGCCGTCAAGAGCCGCGAGAAGGCCGTCGCCCGCGTCGAGCGCATCGAGCGGCCACGTTCCGAGCGGGAGGTGCACTTCCGCCTCGAAGCGTCCGGGCGCACCGAGCGCGACGTGTTGTTCGTGCGCAACCTGGCGCACGAGTACGAGGATGGCGAGCCGGTACTGCTGGGCGTGGACCTCCACGTGGAGCGTGGCGACCGCGTCGTCTTCATCGGGCCCAACGGCGGCGGCAAGAGCACCCTGCTGCGCATCCTCGCCGGGCTCATCGAGCCGCTCGAGGGCGAGGTGCAGTGGGCAGAGCGCGCCCGCCTCGGCTACTACGACCAGCACCAGGACGAAGCGCTGGACCGAGGCCGCACGGTGCTCCAGGAAGTACGCACCGTGGCCGGCGACCAGGCCGACGGCGCGCTGCGCGCCATCCTCGGGCGCTTCCTCTTCTCCGGCGACGACGTCAAGAAGCCCATCTCCGTGCTCTCCGGCGGCGAACGCAGCCGCGTCGCGCTGGCGAAGTTCCTCATCCAGCCCGCCAACGTCCTGCTGCTGGACGAGCCCACCAACCACCTGGACGTCACCACGCGCCGCAAGCTAGTCGAAGCCCTCGAGGGCTACGAAGGCACCGTCCTCTGCGCCAGCCACGACCCCGCCATCCTCGACCGCGTAGCCACCCGCGTCTTCGAAGTAGGCGAAGGCGAAGTAGCCGAACTCGAAGAGCGCCGCAAGCTCTAGGGCCCGCCCCTCTCCGCTCACCCTGCGCCTGCCTCATTCCCGC
Organism: Dehalococcoidia bacterium; assembly: GCA_009379925.1. Classification (GTDB taxonomy): domain Bacteria; phylum Chloroflexota; class Dehalococcoidia; order UBA2979; family UBA2979; genus WHSU01. Next base: position 4,333 of record WHSU01000009.1, read on the forward strand.
TCACCCTGAGCCAGTCGAAGGGTCTCCCCCGCCCCCTCCAACTCCCCTCTCCCGCAGCGCGGGAGAGGGGAGTTGGAGGGCTCCGAGGTGAGGGAGGACTACCCGAGGTTCACCGAGAGGCAAGTCGTCGTGCGCTGGACCCCGTCGAGCGAAGCCACGTCCTGCGTGATCGCTTTGCCCAGCCGGTCCAGGTCATCCGCCTCCAGCTGCACGATCACATCGAACGGACCGGTCACCGTGTCCACCGCCATGATGCGGGCGAACTCCGAGGTGACGTTGCGAATGGCGGTGCCGACCGCCTGCGTGCGCCCGACCTCGGTCTCGACGAGCACGTAGCCGCGAATCGCCACGCAACGCCTCCTCGGACTACTTCGAGCGCAGGCCCCCGCCGCACGCCAGAAGTTGGAGCCGCATCGTGCGCGAGCAGCATCCGAGGTGTCAACGGATCACGGACCGTCACCGATCTTCGCGAGGGTGCCCGCCCGCGCCGGCCGCCGCCAGCCCTCGCGAGTCACAGCCTGTCGGGTGGGAGGGGTCTGAGCCGGGGCCGAGGGCGGCGAGGACAGGTGGCAAACAAACCGGCGCGCACCGTGCCGAAGGCACGGGATCGTAGCGCCGTGAAACAGGGCACGGGATCGTAGCGCCGTAAAACACAGTAAAAAGCCGAGGCAGCAGTGCGGGCGAACTGCTGCCTCGGCGTCTCGAGAGAGGTCCCTTGCCAGGGTGGCAACCCCGCGCGCGTTGCCACCCTGGCTCGGACTCTCGGAACCCCGCCGACCAGCGCGTCTCCGGTCAGCGGGTGGAACGGCCTCCCGTAAGCGCGGCCCCTCGCTGAATCAGCGGCGGGAGGAGCCACTGACGGCAATCTACGGCCCCACCCATCGCGAGGGCGTACCGGGGGAGCGAGCAGGTATTGCGAAAACGTGACAGTGGAGATGGAGCGTGTGCGGTGTCCACCCAGGGTTCACGCTTGAAATTAGCGAACGCGCGTTCTACACTGGCCGGGTATACGGCAGTGAAACTCCCCACTGACACAGGAGTAACCCCGAATGGTGGCGGCATCCGAATCCATAGTCCCTGTCCTGACCGAGTCCGCGTGGTGGCAATCGAGGGATCAGTTCAAACGGTCGCTACCAACGTCGGTGACGGTGATCTACGTCGCATCCGTCCTGAAGCAGAAGGAGGAGAGTGCGCGTCAGGTCGTTCGGAACCTGAAGGCGGCGGGGCTCGTCGAGGAGGATGGCACACCGACTGAGATTGCGAACGATTGGCGGGATGACGAGCGGTATGGTGAGGCATGCGGCGCGATGCTCGCGGTCTACCCCCAGGAACTGAGGGAAATTGCTCCGGGTCCGAAGCCGGACCGTGATGTCGTAAAGAACTGGTTCATGCGTGCCCGCAAGGTCGGTTCCGGGGCCGCGACAAACATGGCGTCCACGTATCTTCTCATCGCATCGGCGGATCTTGGCCGGCAGAAGGACGCTCCGCGTCGAGCGACCGCAAGCGGGACGAGCGCCGGCGGCGGCGATCCGAAGACGCCCGCTCGCAAGGGCGTGAAGCAAACGGGGCAGGTGGTCGAGCACCATGGGCTGTCGCTACCCCAAGCGCAGATCGCCGTGCAGATCAACATCGACCCCACGATGACGGCCGACCAAATTGACCTAGTCTTCGCGAGTATGGCCAAGCATCTCTATGGCTCGCGAGGCGCCGGGAGCGCGTGAAGTGGACCACGATGGGCTCGTTGAGATGGCTCGCGAACTCCAACAAGCCCTAGGTGCCCCGCGGCGCGCTGCGCAGATACCGGACGGGTTGTCCCTGCTCGACGTTCTAGTGACTCACCCGAGTCTGGTGCCCTACGTGAGGCCACTGTTCCGCGACGGTCATTATGCGAGAGCGGTTGAGGAAGGTCAGAAGGCACTAATAGCCCACGTGCAAGACCGAGCGAGCAGCCATTTGGATGGTGTTCCGTTGATGCTCACTACCTTCTCCGAGAAGAAACCCCTCCTCGCAGTCAACGATCTGGTAACGCGAGTGGAGCGTGATGAGCAACTGGGCTATATGCACATACTCGAGGGCATGGTCCTGATGGCGAGGAACGTCCGTGCACACAACCACCGGCAACTCGATACGGCAGAGAAGGCGTTGTCGCTCCTACACCTGACGGACCACTTGTTCCAGGTGGTGGATGCCGCTGTGGTTCCCGCAGGGCAGCCCAAACCTTCCCCCACCCAAACCACCCCCGTACACTCCCCGCATGACCACCGCCGTGGACCAGGTCGCCGAGGTTGAGCGCGAGGCCCGCGAGGCCCTCGAGGGTGCCGCCGACGAGGCGGCGCTCGAGGCGTGGCGGACGCGCGTGCTCGGGCGGTCGGGGACGCTGACCGGGATCCTGCGGGGCCTCGGCGGGTTGCCGGCCGAGGAGCGCCGCGAGGTGGGGCAGGCCGCCAACCTCGCCAAGCAGGCGCTGGAGGCCGCGCTGGAGGCGCGCCAGGACGCCCTGCGCGCCGCCGCCCGTGAGGCGGCCACCCGGGACGCCATCGACGTCACGCTGCCGGGCCGGCCCGTGCGCCGAGGGCGGCTGCACCCGGTCACGCGCACCCTCCAGGAAATCACGCGCATCTTCGAGCGCATGGGCTTCCAGGCCGTCGAGGGCCCGGAGGTCGAGCTGGACGAGTACAACTTCGAGCGCCTGCGCATCCCGGAGCACCACCCGGCGCGCGACATGTGGGACACCTTCTGGGTCGATGAGGAGGTGGACGGCCGTCAGCCGCTCCTCCTCCGTACCCACACCAGCCCCATGCAGATCCGCTTCATGGAGCAGCACGAGCCGCCCATCCGCATCGTGGTCCCGGGCCGCTGCTACCGCTACGAGGCCACGGACGCCACCCACGAGTGGATGCTCCAGCAGGTCGAGCTGCTCGCCGTCGACGAAGGCCTCTCAATGGCCGACCTCAAGGGCACCCTCCAGGAGTTCGCCCGCCAGATGTTCGGCCCGCAGCGCCGCGTCATGATGCGCAACTCCTACTTCCCCTTCGTAGAGCCCGGCGTCGAACTCGCCGTCGACTGCTACGCCTGCCCCGGCAACGACCCCACTTGCTCCGTCTGTCGAGGCGCCGGCTGGGTCGAGATCATGGGCGCCGGCATGGTGCACCCGGAAATCCTCGAGGCGGCGGGCTACGACAGCGACCGTTACACCGGCTTCGCCGCCGGCATGGGCGTGGAGCGCATCGCCATGCCCCGCTACGGCGTAGAGGACATCCGCCTCTTCTACCAGAACGACCTCCGGTTCCTCCGCCAGTTCTAGGGCAGTGACTTCCGACCCTCCTCGCGACAGTTCTAGGGCAATGACTTCCGGAGCCCCCTCGCCCGGGAATCGGGAGAGGTGGTTGGGGGAGAGGGCCCAGTCGGGGAGGGCCAAGGGGGGACGCCGGTGCTCCAACTCCCGCAAAGCGCAGCGCCCGGCCCCGCACGCCGAACTCCTGCTCCCCTCTCCCCGGAGAATGGGGAGAGGGGTTGGGGGAGAGGGCGCCGGGGAGAGGGCCCAGGCGGGGAGGGCCAAGCGGGGCACCGGCGTTCCAACTCCCCGCTTTCTCCAACTCCCCCTCTCCACGTGATGTGGAGAGGGGGCGGGGGGTGAGGCGCCCGTGCCCCGACTCCCGCAAAGCGCAGCGCCCGGCCCCGCCTGCCGAACTCCTGCTCCCCTCTCCCCGGAATGGGGAGAGGGGTTGGGGGAGAGGGCGCCGGGGAGGGGGCCGGGGGGTGAGGCGCCACACCCCGATTGTTGCGCTCGATCTGTAAATGCTAAGATTGCGAACCTGATTTGGCGCCCAATGCGCCAACCCGTCGCAGCCCTCGGGAAGTCCGAGGGCGCCGGCGGGCGGTCACGACGGAAAGGAACCCTCTATCGCAAAGGAAATGCGGATCAACGACCGGATCTCCGCGCCGCAGGTGCGGGTGATCCGGGGCGATGACCAGCTCGGCATTCTGCAATTGTCGGAAGCCCAGTCCATCGCCGACGAGGCCGGCCTCGACCTCGTCGAGATCGCGCCGACCGCCAACCCGCCGGTCGTGAAGGTCATGGACTACGGCAAGTTCAAGTACGAGCAGTCCAAGAAGGACCGCGAGTCGCGCAAGGGCTCGAAGCAGGTCGAGTTGCGCGAAGTGCGGATGCGCGTCAAGATCGACACGCACGACCGCGAGTTCAAAATCCGGACGGCGCGCAAGCTCCTGGAGGCCGGCGACAAGGTCAAGGTTTCCGTGATGTTCCGCGCCCGAGAGATCACCCACCCGGAAGTCGCGCGCGAGCTCCTGGACAAGTTCTACGAGCCGCTGCAGGACATCGCCGGACTGGAGCGGTCACCGGCCATCGAGGGTCGGTTCATGTCGATGATCCTGGACCCGGCGAAGAAGAGCCGCCCGGCGGCACCGGCAGCCCCGGCGCCTCAGCCGGCGCAAGCGCGTGAGCCAGAGCCGGCACGCGAGCAGGAGCCGGCCGGGACCGCGGCGAAGGGCAACTGACGACCATGCCGAAGATGAAGACGCACAAGGGCACCCAGAAGCGCGTGAAGATCACGGGCACTGGCAAGGTCATGGTGCGTCCCATGAACCCGAAGCGCGCCAAGCGGAGCCGCTCCAAGCTGCACGTCATCCGCCGCAACGTGCTCGCCGACGATTCCGTGACGGACGCCGTCCGCACCAACCTGCCGTACGCCCGGCGCGGATAGCCGCCGGGTCGCTGTTTCAGGAGCCGCATCATGCCGCGCGCACGCGCCCGAGTCGCCGCCCACGCCCGGCACAAGAAGGTGCTCTCGCTGACCAAGGGCCACCGCGGCAAGCGGCGGACCAACTACAAGGTCGCCCACGAGAGCATGATGCACGCGCTCCGCTACGCCACCGAGCACCGGCGTGACAAGAAGGGCGACTTCCGCCGCCTCTGGATCATCCGCATCAACGCCGCCGCGCGCCTGCACGGCCTCACCTACGGCCGGCTCATCGACGGCCTCAAGAAGGCCGGCATCGAGGTCAACCGCAAAATGCTCGCCGACCTCGCCGTCCGCGAGCCAGAGTCCTTCCGCGCCCTCGCCGAGCAAGCAAAAACCGCACTCTGACGTCCAAACGCCCCGTCGATCTCCAAAGCCGCCCCCCAGGGCGGCTTCTTGGTTACGGCGAGGCGGGGTCGTCCCTCATCGCCCCAAGGCGGCCCGCGCGGCCGCAGTTTGAGGGCGCTCCCAGCGCGCGATGGCGCTACGATGCCGCCTGCACTGAAGGAGGTCCCTCGATGGTCATGCTCCCCGCCTCGGTCTGGCCGCCAGTCGCCGACCCCGGCATCCGCGCGCACCTGACCGAGTCCGCGCGCTGGCAGGCGTGGCTCGATGTGGAGGTCGCGCTGGCGAAGGCGGAGGCCGAGCTGGGCATCATCCCGGCCGAGGTCGTCCCGGAGATCGAGCGCAAAGCGAAGCTGGAGTTGCTCGACCGCGACCGCATCATCGAGGGACTGGCCGTGACAGGGCATCCTCTCGTGCCGCTGATCTGGGAGTTCGACCGCATCTGCGAGGGCGATGCCGGAGGCTACATCCACTGGGGCGCCACCACGCAGAACATCACGCAGACCGGGCAACTGCTGCTGATCCGGCGCGTCCACCACGTGATCCTCGGGCAGCTGTCGGAGCTGCTGGAGGCGTACGCGGACCTGGCCGAGCGGACGAAGGACATGGCGCTGCCCGGGCGCACACACGGGCAGCACGCCGTGCCGGCGACGTTCGGGCTGAAGGTCGCGACCTGGATCGATGAGACGTGCCGGCACGTCGAGCGGCTGCGCCAGCTGGAGCCTCGGCTGTTCGTGGCGATGCTCGGTGGCGGCGCCGGCACGATGGCGGGCTTTGGCCCGCAGGCCTTCGAGCTGGCCAAGCGCTTCGCGAAGCACCTCGACATGCAGGCGATGCCGGTGCCCGCGCGCACGATCCACGACCACCAGACGGAGTACGCGTGGACCCTCGCGATGGTCGCGACGACGTGCAGCCGCGTGGCGCACGAGATCTTCACCCTGATGAAGGAGGAGTTCGGCGAGGTCGAAGAGCCAATCTCCGAGGGCGCCGTGGGCAGCAGCACGATGCCCCAGAAGCGCAATCCGAAGTACAGCCAGTCCGTCATGGGCCTCGCGGCCCAGGTGCGCGCCGTCGTCCCGCTGGCCCTCGAGGCGATGCGCGAGGAGCATGAGGCGGACGCGACGACCGGCGCCATGATCGGCCGCGCGACGAACGACGCCTGCACGCTGACCGGGGACATCCTGCTGCGCATGGTCCTCGCGATCCGCGGGCTCCAGGTGTTCCCGGAGCGGATGCGCCAGAACCTCGACCTCTCGGGCGGTCTGATCATGTCGGAGGCGCTGATGCTGGAGCTGGGCGCCGCCATCGGCCGCCAGCGCGCGCACGACGCGATCTACGACGCCGCGCAAGCCTCCGCGAACACAGACCGGCCCTTCCGCGAGCTGCTCGCCGAGTCTGACGAGGTGCGCGAGCGGCTGTCGCCGGAGCAGATCGAGGTGCTGCTCGACCCGGAGCGCTACACAGGGATGTCCAGCGCGATGGCTGAGCAGCAGGCGGGCCGCGCCCGCGAGGTGGCGTCGAGCCTCAAGGAGCTGCCAGAACCGCGCTGAGCATCGACTGTTGGGGCGGAGAGCGCCCTTCGACAAGGCCTAGGGCGAACGGCTCAGGATCAGGTGCGCTGCTGCGCGTCGAACTCGCGCTCGAGGCGACGCAGGATCTTCGTCTGCTCCCGGTTCGCGTCTTCCGTGGTGAGGGTGCGGTCGGGCGCCTGGTAGCGGATCGCGAACGCGAGCGACTTCTTCCCTTCGGGCAGGCGCCCGCCGCGGAAGACGTCGAACGACCGTGCGCTCGAGACCAGTGGCGAGCCCTCGATGACCCGCTGCAGGGCGCCCGCGGGCACCTCGTCCGCCACGACGACGGCCAGGTCCTGCTCCACCGCGGGGTAGCGAGGGGGCGACGCAGCCTTGATGCGCGCGGGGAGCCGGGGCAGCAAGCGCGCCAGGTCCAGCTCGAAGAGCAGGACCGGCTGCTCGATCTCGAACTGTCCCAGGGTGCGCGGGTCGACCTCGCCGAGCACCCCGACGGGCTCACCGTCCACGTGGAGGCGGGCGATGCGCCCAGGCATCAGGCCGAACTCGATGTCCGGGACATAGTCCGGGGCTACGCCCACCGCGCCGATCGCCGCCTCGATGGTCCCCTTCGCATCGAAGAAGTCGAGCGCGCGGCCGGTCGGTCGGCCCCAGCGGTCGAGTTCACCCCCGCTGATGGCGCCGACCACCACCTCGCGCTCGTCTGGGAGCGGCTGCTCCTCGCGGCGAGGGATGAACGCGCGTCCCGACTCGAAGACGGCGATCTGAGCGATCCCGGCACGGATGTTGCGCTCGACGATCTCGAGGATGGCGTGGCGCAGCGTGGGGCGGAGCACCTCGCGGTCCGAGGAGAGCGTGTTGCGCAAGCGCATGGGGCGGATGATGGCGAGATCCTCGGGCGCCACGACGCGCGACAGTACCTCGTCCGTGGTCAGCGAGTAAGTGACGACCTCGTCCATGCCTGCGTCCACCAGGGCGTCGCGGAGGCGGTCACGGAGGTCACGGAGCGGTTGCGGCTCCCACGCTGGCACGCGGCCACTGATGGTCGTCTCAGGCAGCCGGTCGTAGCCCGCGAGGCGGACCACCTCCTCCGCCAGGTCATCCGGGATCGCGATATCGTCCCGCCACCACGGGACGCGCACGAGAAAGCGCGGTTCGCCACCGCCCGCGCGGGCAGCGTCCGCCTCCAACAATTCGAAGCCGAGCGTCGTGAGGATCGCCTCCACCTCTCCGGCCGGTACCGAGACACCGATGACCGTGTCCAGGCGCCGGCGCGTGATGCTGGCCTCCTGGGCCGGCCGCGGTGCGGCGTACACGTCGACGACGCCGGCGCGCGCCGTGCCGCCGCACTCCTCGACCAGCAGTCTGGTCGCCCGCCGTGCGGCGTGGATCGCAAACTCCGGAGACAGCCCGCGCTCGAAGCGTGACGAGGCCTCTGAGCGCAGCGCGAGCCGCGTCGAGGTGCGTCGGATGGTCGTCGGGTCCCAGTGGGCGGCCTCCAGCAGCACCCGAGTGGTGCGCTCGGAGACCTCGGTCGACTGGCCGCCCATCACACCGGCGAGGCCGATCGGTCCGCTGTCGTCGGTAATCAGCAGCTGCTCCGGCGTCAGCTCGCGCGGTACGCCGTCGAGCGTACGGAGGTGCTCGCCCTCGCGCGCGAGGCGGACGACGATGCCGCCCTGTACGAGGTCGGCGTCGTAGGCGTGTAGCGGCTGGCCGACCTCGAGCATGACGTAGTTCGTCACATCGACCACGTTGTTGATCGGGCGCATGCCGGCGGCGCGCAGGCGCACCTGCATCCACTCCGGCGAAGGCCCGACCGTGATGCCCTCGATCAGGGTGGCGCAGAAGCGCTCGCACAGTTCGTTGGCCTCGATGACGATGGAGACATCGCCGGCGACGTCCGGCCCTTCCTCGGCGTAGGCCTCGTCCGGCGGGCGCACCTGGCCGCCGAGGATCGCCGCGATCTCGCGCGCGATACCGACCATGTTCATGGTGTCGGCGCGGTTGGGCCACGTGTGTACGTCCAGGATCACGTCACCGAGGTACTCCCGCAGTGGCGTGCCCACCGGGGCCTCCGCGGGGAGCACGAGGATGCCCTCGTGCTCGTCGGAGAGACCGAGTTCGCGCTGGGAGAGCACCATGCCGGCCGACTCGACGCCCCGGATCGTGCTGCCCTTGAGCGTCGATGGCTTGCCGGAGTGGCCATCGAAGAGCCGCGCGCCCTCGCGGGCGAACGCGATGTGCTGGCCGGCCTCGAGATTGGGGGCGCCGCAGACCACCTGCTGCGGCTCGGCGCCGCCGAAGTCCACGGTCGCCAGGCGCAGGCGGTCGGCGTTCGGGTGCGGGTCCACGGCGAGCACCCGGCCCACCGTGACCAGATCGCGGTCCCAGTCCCCGCCGAGGCGATGCACGCCCTCGACCTCCGCGGACGCCATGGTCAGCCGGTGCGCCAGGTCGTCGACATCCAGGTCGTCCGGGAGGTCGACGTAATCGCGGAGCCATTTGAGGGAGACGAGCACGGGCGATCCCCTCCGGGTGAGGTCCTATGGGGCTGATTCGTACTCGACGATGAGGTCGCCCTTTTCGACGCGGCCACCCTCGGTGCAGTGCACGGCGGTGATGGTGCCGCCCTCGCGCGCCTGTACCTCGTTCTGCATCTTCATGGCCTCGATCACCACCACGGTGTCGCCGGTCTTCACCTGCGTGCCGGCCGCTGCGCGGACCTCGACCACCACCCCCGCGAGGGGCGCCGAGATCTGGCCCGGCGGGTCGGTCGCGCCGCCAACGGCGCCGCGGCCACGTGCCGAGGAGGCAGGTTGCAGGACGAACGTGCGGCCCTCCACGGTCACGGCGAAGCCCTGACCGCGGCGGCTGATGTAGGCGCGCCGCGGCTCGCCGTCGACGATCATCGAGATCAGGCCGGGCACGCCGGACAACGTCGCGTCGACCAGCACCGGGTCGCCGTCATCGACAGCCACGCGCAGTGCGCCGCCGGCCTCGTCGACCACGACGTTGCGAGGTTGTCCCTCTAGCTGGAACCGATGCCGCGTCGCCAACCGCGGATCCCCCCTCCGTCGACTCGCATCCCGACCGAGCGGGCCCGCGCCGCGCGCTGCCAGCGCCCGGCGTCCGGCTGCGTCGCGGGTCCCTCCGAGCCGGCTGCGACCAGGCTCGCGCCGATGCCGGCGGCCACGAGCGCCCACCGCTCGCGGGGGTCGTCCTCGGGCGGTTGTGGCATCGTGAACTCGCTCTCGAGCCACGACGTGGAGACGTTGCCGGTCGCATAGTCCGGGTGGTCCATCAGCGCGAGGTGGAACGGTGCGTTCGTCTGGATCCCGGCGACGATCAGGTCGCTGAGGGCGCGCTTCATCCGCTTGACCGCCAGCTCGCGCGTCTCCGCCCAGACGATGAGCTTGCCGAGCAGGGAGTCGTAGAACACCGGTACGTCGACCCCGTCGAACAGCATGGTGTCGAAGCGCACGCCGGGCCCCATCGGTTGCTGGACGAACTCCACGAGTCCGACCGAGGGGGCGAAGTTGCTGTACGGGTCCTCACCGTTGATGCGGCACTCGATCGCCCACCCTCGTGGCTCGAGCGGGGCTTCGGCGGTTGCCAGCGGCTTGCCGGCGGCGATGGCGAGCTGCAACGCGACGAGGTCGACGCCGTAGACCAGCTCGGTGACCGGGTGCTCGACCTGGAGGCGGGCGTTCATCTCCAGGAAGTAGAAGTTGCCGTCACGGTCCATCAGGAACTCGACCGTGCCGGCGTTCTGGTAGCCACAGCTCTTCGCGGCGGCCACGGCGGCGTCGCATAGCTGCTCGCGCAGTTCGGGGGTGACCGCGACCGAGGGCGCCTCCTCCACCAGCTTCTGGTGGCGCCGCTGGATCGAGCACTCGCGCTCGCCGAACGCGCGCACGTTGCCGTGCGAGTCGGCCATCACCTGAACCTCGATGTGTCGGGCGGGCGAGACGTACTTTTCCAGGAAGATCGCGGCGTCGCCGAAGGCACTGCGGGCTTCGGAGCCCGCGGCGCGCATCGCCGCCTCAAGACCCTCGGACGACTCGACCAGGCGGATGCCACGGCCGCCACCGCCGGCCGCTGCCTTCACGAGCAGGGGGTAGCCGATGCGGTCGGCCTCGCGGCGGGCGGTGTCCAGGTCATCCGCATCGATGTCGTTGGCGCCGGGCACCAGCGGGACGCCCGCCTCCTCCATGAGGCGCCGGGCAGAGACCTTGTCGCCCATGGCCTGCATGGCGGAAGCCGGCGGGCCGATGAAGGCGATGCCCGCGTCTACGCACGCCTGGGCGAAGCGCGCATTCTCCGAGAGGAAGCCGTAGCCGGGGTGCACCGCCTGCGCGCCGGTCCGCTTCGCGGCATCGATGATCTTCTCGATCACCAGGTAGGACTCGAGGGCTGGGCCGGGGCCGATGCAGACCGCCGCGTCCGCCTCGCGGACATGGAGGGCGTTGCGGTCCGCCTCGGAGTAGACGGCGACGGTCTCGATGCCGAGTTCACGGCACGTGCGCTGGACGCGCAGGGCGATCTCGCCACGGTTCGCGATCAGCACGCGCTTGAACATGTGGCGCGGTCCCCGAGGATGGCGCGCACCGCTCGAAATGGCACGAGACGGCGGGGCGCCTGGGCTGGCTGGATAGCACGTCGGCGGACTCAGGCGGGCGAGCCCGTGCGAGGGCTAGCCTGACACGGGAGGGGCGCTGCGGCAAGCGCCGGTCCGGCCCGCGTGACGGCGCTCAGGGGCGCGCGGATCGCCGCAATCCGCCAGTGGCCGTCCACCTGTTTGAGCGTGAACAGGCGTATCGGGTCGCCGGCGACTTGCTGATGCACTTCGGCGACACGTTCGAAGGGAATGACGCCGGCCGCCGCGGCCCCGCCGGCCGCCGCCGTGGTGTAGCGCAGCCGCACCGTCACCACCACTGCATCCCCGTCGGTGGCCGTCTCGACGACCTCATACCCGTCGTCGTGCGGGATCGCGAGGCCCATGTACTGGTCGTACAGGAGGTCCGGGCGAGTGGACATCAAGGCGACAGCGTGGCCATCGAGCACGATGTCCGTGCCCGCCGTCAGCTCGTCGGCCAGCAGGCGCCGGATGGCCGCTGCCGCAGCCTCATCGCGCTGGGGACCCGAGGCTAGCTGCCAGCCCTCGACGAACTCGCCGACCACCGCTTCCGCGTCCGCGCGGCTGGCCCCCTGCGAGCCCCCGCACGAACTGGCGAGCACGGCGCAGCAGGCCGCGACAACCGCGAACAGCAGGCGCGAATGGGTCAGAGGTGTCAACGTGGCGAGCTCCCGCGCGGCCGGAGTGCGCGCCGGCTACCGCCGGCGGCGGAAATCTACGCCACCCGCGCGCTGCCGCGCACCTTCACGCCCGCGTCAGATAGCCGTCAGCGGAGTGCCCGCACCATGAGGGGGCCCGCACCGTTCGCGTCCGCCGCGTAGTGCGGGCCTCCCGGACTGCGGTCATGCGTCGATGGGCGCCTGCGACGTGCGGCTGTCACGCTCGTCCACCATGCGGTCGCCCACCTGGAAGACGGGCACGGCCCCCAGGTCGTCGCCGCTACGGTCGCGGAGTGCGACGGCGCCCGCCTCGGCCTCGCGGTCCCCGACCACGAGCATGTAGGGCACCTTCTGCAACTGCGCCTTGCGGATCTTCGCGCCCATGCGTTCTCCCGACGCGTCGACCTCGACGCGCAGTCCGCGCTGCCGGAGTTCGCGCTGCACGCTCTGCGCGTACTCGATGTGGCGGTCCGCGATCGGGACCACCACGGCCTGGACCGGGGCGAGCCAGAGGGGGAAACGGCCCTCCGTGTGCTCGATGTAGACACCGAGGAAGCGCTCCAGCGAGCCGAGGATCGCGCGGTGGATCATCACCGGCGTGTGCTCCTCGCCATCGGAGCCGATGTAGCGCAGGCCGAAGCGCGTCGCCATCGCCATGTCGATCTGCACCGTGCCGAGCTGCCAGGAGCGGCCGATGGCGTCGCGGAAATGGAACTCGACCTTGGGCGCGTAGAACGCACCTTCCCCCTCTGCGATTTCGTAGGACCATCCGGCCTTCGACACCAGCTCCTTGAGCAGCTCTTCAGCGTGGTCCCAGTCCTCCGGGTTTCCGACGAAGCGCTCAGGCCGCGTGGCGATCCTCACCTCCACCTCGCCGAGCGCCAGGTCGCGGTAGACCTCGCGCACCATCTCGAAGACGCGGGCCATCTCCTCGTCCAGCTGCTCCGGCGTACAGAAGATGTGCGAGTCGTCCTGCGAGAACGAGCGCACGCGCGTCAGCCCGTGGAGCACGCCCGACCGCTCGTTGCGATGGAGACGCGTGAACTCCGCGAAGCGGATCGGCAGATCGCGGTACGAGTAGAGCGTCGAGTCGAAGAGCACGCAGTGGCCGGGGCAATTCATCGGCTTCACGCCGACTTCGACGTCGTCGCCCGTCATCATCTTGTACATGTCCGGGAACAAGTCGTAGTGCCCGGAGGTGCGGAAGATGTCCGTGTTGAAGATCAGGGGCGTGATCACCTCGTCGTAGCCGTACCGCGGGTAGAGCTCGCGGACGTACTCCACCAGGCCGTTGTAGAGCGTGGCGCCCTTTGGGTGGAAGAACGGCGAACCCGGCGAGATGGGGTCCAGGTGGAAGAGGTCGAGCTCGCGGCCGAGCCGTCGATGGTCACGCCGCTGCGCCTCCTCGACGGACTGCAGGTAGGCGTCCAGGTCCTCCTGCGTGGGGTACAGCGCCCCGTAGATGCGCTGGAGCATCGGTTTGTGCTCGTCGCCTCGCCAGTAGGCGCCGGCAGAGTGCGTCAGCTTGAATGCGCCGATCTGGCCGGTGCTGTCCGTGTGACCACCGCGACAGAGGTCCTGGAACTCGCCGTGGCGGAAATAGCCGACGGTGTCGTCCTCGATGTCGTCGATCAATTCGAGCTTGTAGGGCTGATTCGCGAAGACCTCGCGCGCGCGTCCCTTCGAGATCTGCTCGCCGTGGATCGGCAGATCCGCCTTCACGGACTGCCGCATCCGCGCCTCGAGCTTCTCGAGGTCGTCCGGCACCAGCGGCTGGGGCAGGTCGAAGTCGTAGTAGAAGCCGTGCTCGATGGGAGGACCGATGGCGTACTTCGCCTCCGGGAACATCTCCAATACCGCCTCGGCCAGCACGTGGGCCGCGGAGTGTCGCATGCGGAAGAGCCGTTCCTCTGCCGGGAGCGCGGCGAACGGAGTCTCGTCGTCGTGGACCTGGTCCTCGCGCGGCGGCTGCGTCTCCTGGTCTGCCATCTCTCGTCCCTCCAGGGCCCGAGGGGCCCTCAACACGCAAACGCGCCTCCGTCCTTCGGGACGAGAGGCGCGCTCGTGGTTCCACCCGAGTTCCCCTGTTTCGCGTGTTTCGCGTCGCTACGATCTGCCTTCGCTTCGCTCCGGCGAGCGCGACGGAGGCCGTACGCACCTTCGCGAGCTCGGCGGGCGCAACCGCGAGCAGGGCTCATTCACCCGGTAACGGTGGGCTACCGCCGCGAGTTCGCCCGCGGGCTCCGAGGTGGTATCGCCAGCGTGTCCGGCCTCGGGGCTTGCAGCCGGTGGCCCCGACTCTCTGCACACAGGACGCCTCGACGGTCGGTGAGGGGCGGCTGTGCGGCCGGAGTGAGACGCCGGGACGTGTCCCCGTCATCGCTCCGTATGTCGCGCCGCACGGGTGCGGCGCGGCCAGCGCCACCAATTCTAGCGGGCCTCTCGCGGGGATGCACCACCGATCCGGGCAGATGACCTATTATGGGTGGTGACGGTGGCCGCGTCGGTCGCGTCCTGGAGAGGGATGAAGCTGAAGGGTTCGAGCTCGGTACCGGACGTGGTGGGCGGTATTGGATTCGAACCAATGACCTCAGCGATGTCAACGCTGCGCTCTAACCAACTGAGCTAACCGCCCGCAAGTGGCTCCCGCGACCGGAACCTCCACGAGGTCGAGTGGAAGCGTACGACCGAGGTTCCAGAGCGTCAAAGCCCGCCCAGAGGCGGGGGCAGCGGGACGCGGATGGCGGACTCCAATTGCGTTGACACCCTTGAGGCCAATCCGCTACCGTCCGGCCCGGGCCTCTAGCTCAATGGCAGAGCAGCTGACTCTTAATCAGCCGGTTCGGGGTTCGACTCCCCGGGGGCTCACCAGCACGATCCACCACATTCGGCGGGGGGCCAGGCCGGAGACGTGGGGAAGTGTCGGAACTGGCAGACGAGCGTGATTTAGGATCACGTGCCGCAAGGCGTAGGAGTTCGAGTCTCCTCTTCCCCACCAGGACGGCGACCGGAGTCGGGACTGGGGCAAACGGCGTGAGGGGCCGGCGATGCCGTCGGCGGACGTGAGGGGTATTCATGGCGAAGCTGCTTGAGGTGAAGAACCTTCGTACCTACTTCTACACGGAAGAAGGCGTGGTACGGGCTGTAGACGGCGTCACGTGGGACCTGTCCGAGGGCGAAACACTCGGCCTCGTCGGCGAGTCTGGATGTGGCAAGTCCGTCACGGCCATGTCCGTCTTGCGCCTGATCCCGAACCCACCGGGCAGGATTGTCGACGGCGAAATCTTCTTCGAGGGCCAGGACCTGCTGAAGATCGGCGACGCAGAGATGCGGAGTATCCGCGGAAACCGCATCGCGATGGTCTTCCAGGAGCCGATGACTTCGCTCAACCCCGTCCTCACCATTGGCCAGCAGATCAAGGAGGCCATCACCCTCCACCTCGGTCTGCAGGACGAAGAGGCGACGGCGCGTGCGGTCGAGTTGCTGGAGATGGTCGGTATCCCGGAAGCGGGCTCCCGGCTCAGCGACTACCCGCACCAGTTCTCCGGCGGCATGCGCCAGCGCGTGATGATCGCCATGGCGCTGTCCTGCAACCCCAAGCTCCTGATCGCGGACGAGCCGACGACGGCGCTCGACGTCACCATCCAGGCGCAGATCCTGGAGATCATGGCTCGTCTCTCCTCGGAACTCGGGACGGCCGTCCTGGTCATCACCCACAACCTGGGGGTGGTTGCCCGCTACGCCGACCGCGTCAACGTCATGTACGCCGGCAAGATCGTCGAGAGCGGCACGGCGATGGATATCTTCAAGAATCCTCGCCATCCGTACACCGTCGGTTTGCTGGCATCCGTGCCCCGCCTCGACGCCACGGAGCACATCCGGCTCGCCACCATCGAGGGGCAGCCGCCGCTCCTGATCCAGCCGATCGCCGGCTGCCCGTTCGAACCTCGGTGCGACTGGGCGATCGACAAATGCAACACCGAGCCGCCGCCGCTGGAGGAGAAGACACCGGCACACACGGCTGCCTGCTGGCGGAACCCGCAGACCGACCCCAAGACGCGCGAGGTGGACGCGATTGCGGCCACCGCGGTCACCGGCTAACCGGAAGGCGACGCAACGATGACGACGCAAGCACCTGCCGGACGCCAGACCAGCTCCATCGCGGGCGAGAACCTCGTCGAAGTGCGCGACCTGCGGATGTACTTCCCCGTCAACGCGGGCCTGTTCATCCAGCGCAAGATCGCGGATGTCCGCGCGGTGGACGGACTGTCCTTCGATGTCCGCAAGCGAGAGACGCTGGGGCTCGTCGGCGAGTCCGGCTGTGGCAAGTCCACGACCGGCCGCGCCATCCTGCAGTTGCACCGGCCGACAGACGGCACGGTCAACTTCGACGGGACGGAACTGACGCAGCTCAAGGGCTCGAACCTCCGACGCTTCAGGCGCCGGATGCAGATGATCTTCCAGGACCCGTTCTCCAGCTTGAACCCGCGCATGAGCGTGGGCCAGATCGTCGGTGAGCCGCTCGCGATCCACGGCCTGTACAAGGGCCAGGCGCGTCGCGACCGTATCGAATACATCATGAACGCGGTGGGACTGAACCCGCTGTTCGCAAAGCGGTACCCGCACGAGTTCTCGGGCGGTCAGCGCCAGCGCATCGGGATCGCCCGCGCGCTGGCGGTGGAGCCGGACTTCATCGCGTGCGACGAGCCCGTGTCCGCGCTCGACGTGTCGATCCAGGCGCAGATCATCAACCTGTTGGAAGACCTGCAGGACGAGTTCGGGCTGACGTACCTCTTCATCGCCCACGACCTGGCCGTCGTGCGGCACATCTCGGACCGCGTGGCCGTGATGTACCTCGGCAAGATGATGGAGCTGGCGGACTCGAACGAGCTGTACGAGAACCCGCTCCACCCGTACACGAAGGCGCTGCTCTCCGCCATCCCGATCACCGACCCGGAGATCGAGCGCAAGCGCGAGCGCATCATCCTCACCGGCGACGTGCCGTCGCCGCTGCGGCCGCCTCCGGGCTGCGTGTTCAACACGCGCTGCCCGATCGCGGTCGACGAGTGCCGTGAGCGCGTCCCGGAGTGGCGCGAGGCGGAGCCGGACCACTGGGTGGCCTGCCACCGCGTCTAGCCCCCGCCAATCAGGCGTCAGAACGCGAGGCCCCGCGCAAGCGGGGCCTCGGCCGTGCTGCGACGGCCCCAGGTGGCCGCGATGGCGTCATGCGCCTCAGTCCGCGCGCGGATAGGATGAATGCGTGCAGGCGTCCCATATCCGCAACTTCTCCATCATCGCCCACATCGACCACGGGAAGTCCACCCTGGCCGACCGCATGATCGTGGCCACGGGCGCCGTCGACGCGCGCGACATGCGCGATCAGCTCCTGGACTCCATGGACCTCGAGCGCGAAAAGGGCATCACGATCAAGGCACAGGCCGTGCGCATGCCCTACACGGCATCGGACGGCCAGACGTACGAGCTGAACCTGATCGACACGCCCGGTCACGTCGACTTCGCCTACGAGGTGTCACGTGCCCTGGCAGCCTGCGAAGGCGCGGTCCTGGTGGTCGACGCCACGCAGGGCATCGAGGCGCAGACCCTCGCCAACGTCTACCTGGCCATGGAGATGAACCTCCGGCTGATCCCGGTCATCAACAAGGTGGACCTGCCCTCCGCGGAGCCGGAGCGCGTGGCGCAGGAACTGATCGACGTCATCGGCTTCGACGATGACGAGGTGCTCTTCGCCTCCGGTAAGACCGGCGAGGGCGTCCCGGACATCCTCCAGGCCATCGTGGACCGCATACCGCCGCCGAAGGGCGACCCGCAGGCGCCCCTGCGCGCCCTGGTCTTCGACGCGAAGTACGACGCGTTCAAGGGCGTGCTGGTCTACGTCCGCGTCGTGGACGGGCGCATCGATGGCCGCGAGCCGTTGCGGCTGATGCAGCAGGCGCAGCGCTTCGACCCGATCGAGCTGGGGTACTTCCGCCCGATGCTCCAGACGACCGGCCACCTGGACGCCGGCGAGGTCGGCTACGTGGCCACGGGTCTGAAGGGCGTCTCGCAGAGCCGCGTCGGAGATACCGTGACGACCGAGCGGCATGGCGCCGCCGAAGTGCTACCCGGCTACCAGCCCGCCAAGCCGATGGTGTTCGCCGGCATCTACCCGACCGACCCGGACGCCTACGCCGAACTGCGCGATGCCCTGGAACGGCTCACGCTCAACGACGCGGCCTTGCAATGGCAGCCGGAGACCTCGGCGGCCCTTGGCTTCGGGTTCCGCTGTGGCTTCCTGGGGCTGCTGCACATGGAGATCGTGCAGGAGCGGCTGGAGCGCGAGTTCGACCTCGACCTGGTCGCCACGGCGCCCTCCGTCGAGTACGAGGTGACGAAGACCGACGGCGGGGAGATCCTCATCGACTCGCCCGCCGAGCTGCCCCTGCCGAACGAGATCCAGGAGATCCGCGAGCCGTGGGTGCGCATCTCGATCACGGTGCCCGCGCGCTACCTGGGACCGGTGATGCAGCTGGTCAGCGAGCGTCGAGGCGAATTCGACCACATGGAGTACCTGGACCACGCCGAGGAGGAGGGCGACTCCCGTGTGCTCGCCCGCTACAGGCTGCCGCTGTCCGAGATCCTGGTGGAGTTCTACGACCAGCTAAAGTCCCGCACGCAGGGATACGCCGGCATGGACTACCAGCTCGACGGCTACCGCTCGGCACGCGTCTCCCGCCTCGACATCCTCGTCAACGGCGAGCCTGTCGACGCGCTGTCCACGATCGTGCCGACCGAGGACGCAGCGGGCCAGGGCCGGCGGCTCGCCTCGGCGCTGCGGGCGCTGATCCCGCGGCAGATGTTCGATGTGCCGATCCAGGCGGCGATCGGCGGCCGCGTCGTCGCCCGTGAGACCGTGCGCGCGATGCGCAAGAACGTCCTGGCGAAGTGCTACGGCGGCGACGTCACCCGCAAGCGGAAACTGCTGGAGAAGCAGAAGGCGGGCAAGAAGCGCATGAAGATGCTGGGCGCCGTCGAGGTGCCGCAGGAAGCGTTCATGGCCGTGCTCAAGCTCCGGGAGTAGCCTTCCGCGGCCGCGAGGCGGCTACGTCGCTTGTGGTCAGCAGCTCCGTTGCCGCATCGCACCACTCGACATAACCAGACTCGAAGGTGATGCCACGCCGCAGCGTGAGTAGGATCCCCAGCCGAGCCGGATCCGGGAGGGGCGGGGCGGCCGAGCTGGCCGAGGCGATCTGGCCTTCGAGCGTGCTGTACTCCTCGAGGCGTCTCGCGTGACGTTCCCGCACCTCGCGGAGTTGCGACAGGGCGACCTCGGTCGGCAGCAGGCCGTAGCAGAGCGCCTTTACCGTCTGCTCGTCGCGCAATGGCGCCTCGTCGGCGGGTTCAGCCGCCCAACCGAGCAGGGCGTCGCGCCCCCCCGAAGTCAGCGAGAACACCTTGCGCTCCGGTCCACGCTCACTCGGCTCGCGTCGATGCTCGACCAGCCCGTCCGCCTCGAGCCTGGCGAGCGCGGGGTAGATCTGGCTGTGCCGAGCGCTCCAGTAGTGGCTGGCGACCTCGGTGAAGGTGCGACTGAGGTCGAAACCGGACTGCGCGCGGAGTGTCAGAAGCGCGAGCAGCACGAAATGGAGCGTCGGGCGGTCTGTCGTCATTGACATACTCTAGCACGCGCAATAATGTCTGGACAGACATACTCGCGCGCGTAGAGAGGTCAATGATGTCTGAGGACTCCATCCAGACAGCGGGCATCATCATGGTGGTCTACCCGAGCGTGGTCTTCGGGGGCGTGAGCATCCTCTGGCTCTGGATCACGCGACGGGCGCCGTACCTTCGAGAGAACCCGCTGCGTCAGCGGCTGTGGGCCGCGGGCCATGCACACGCCGGCGTGCTGCTGATCCTGTCGCTCGTCGCGCTGCTGTTGGTCGATCAGGCAGAGCTAGGCGAAGGCTGGAAGTCGCTGGTCCGCTCGGCGTTCCCGCTGTCCGCAATCCTGCTGCCTGCGGCGTACTTCCTGTCGGTTCTGGGCCGCAACCGCGAGCGGCCGTCACCGATCGTGAACCTGGCCTACCTCGGGGCGATTTCACTGACGGCGGGGATGCTCACGCTGGGCGTGGGACTGCTGCGGGCGGCGTAGGCGTCCTCAGCTCGTGGCCACGGTGGCGGGCACGGTAGCCTGCACGAACCTCGTGAGGACGCCCGCGAGGCGCTCCGCGATGACGGCGTTCGGCGAGTGGTCCACGCCATGGAAGACATGGAGGTGCCGCACCTCCCTCGGTAGGTCGAGGTAGCAGCGCACCGAGCCGTCTGGTGGCACCGTGTGGTCCTGGTCGCCGAAGACCACCAGTGTGGGCACAGACATCGAGCGGATGACGGACTGCAGGTCTTGCGGCATGGCGCGCATGCCTCGGAGGCGGGGCTTCGGCACGCGCTGCCAGTCCTCCCAGAGCGCCGCACGCACCTCCTCCGACAGCCCCGAGTGCTCCCGCTCCCAGTAGTCCCGGTGGATGTTGCCCGGGTAGCCCTCGATGCGCGCGTTCCAGGCGGCCTCCTGCTCGGGCGTCATGTCCGCGCGAGGCGCGAGCGCGCCACCGGCGAGCAGGACCAGCGCCTGCACGCGGTCAGCGTGGTCACGCACGTAGTTCGTCACGGTGCTCGCGCCCATCGAGTGCCCCACGAGCACGAACCGCTCGAGGCCGAGCGCGTCGACCGCGGCATGCAGGTCACGGGCGAAGTTGAAAGCGGAATAGTCCTCGTCCGCCTGGGTGACATCAGAGCCGGCGGCACCCCGCATGCTGATGGCAACCGAGCGGAATCCGTGCCCGGCGAGCGCCGCCTGCGTCGCGTCCCAGATCCGATGCGACGAGCGGTAGCCATGCACCAGCAGGAACGCCGGAGCGCCCTCGCCGCGCTCGTCGTACTCCAGGCGGACATCCCCGGCCTGCACCAGTGGCATCGTGTGGCTCCTTCGCTCCTCGGGGGGTGGCGCGTGGATTGTAGCGCCGGGCCGCTGCGAGTGAGTCGGGGCTCCGGTAGAGTGCCCTGAGCGGCGGTGGCTGAAGGGGCTTTCTGGATGGCAGAGCAGGTCGTGCAGCCGCGGATGCGCGGGTTTATCTCGCTGACGGCGCATCCTGAGGGGTGCGCCGTGAACGTGCGCAGGCAGGTCGCCGCGGTCCAGGCGGCCGCGTTGCGGGGCGAGCTGGGGAACGTGCTAGTGCTCGGTTCCAGCTCTGGCTACGGCCTCGCGAGCGCCCTCACGGCCTGCTTCGGCTACGAGGCGGACGTGCTGGGCGTCTGCTTCGAGCGCGAGCCCACCGAGGACAAGACCGCGACCGCCGGCTGGTACAACCTGGTGGAGGCGCACCGGCTGGCGCGCGAAAGCGGCCGCCTGCTGGAGACGGTCAACGGCGACGCGTTCAGCGACGACGTGAAGGCGGCGGTCATCGAGGCGCTAAGCGAGCGCTTCGGGCCGCTCGACCTGGTCATCTACAGCCTTGCGGCGCCTCGACGGCGGGGCCCGAATGGCGAGACCTGGAACAGCGCGCTCAAGCCAGTCGGCGAGTCGTACACCGGCCCCACCTTCGACCTGCGCACGGGCGCGGTCGTCGCGGCGCACCTCGAACCCGCGACCGACGAGGAACTCGCGGCCACCATCAAGGTGATGGGCGGCGAGGACTGGCAGGACTGGATTGTGCGGCTGCGCGACGCCGGGCTGCTCGCGCCGAGCTGCCGCACGGTGGCCTACTCGTACATCGGTCCGGAGGTGTCGGCGCCGATCTACCGCCGTGGCACCATCGGACGGGCGAAGGAGCACCTCGAGGCGAGCGCCGCGGGCATCGATGCGACGATGCGTGAGACTGTCGACGGGCGCGCGTGGGTGAGCGTGAACGCGGCGGTCGTAACGCAGGCCTCGAGCGCGATCCCCGCGGTGCCCCTCTACATGAGTGCGCTCTTCCGCGTCTTGAAGGAGCGAGGCGAGTACGAGGGCCCGCAGGAGCAAATCCTCCGCCTCTTCCGTGACCACGTCGGTCCCGGGCGCGAGCCCTCGGTGGACTCGGAGGGCAGGATCCGCGTCGACGACCTGGAGATGCAGGACGAGGTGCAGCAGCATGTCGCCGAGCTGTGGCGGCAAGTGACGAGCGAGAACGTCGACCAGATCACGGACTACACCGGCTACCGTCGCGACTTCGAGCAGCTCTTCGGCTTCGGCGTGGAGGGCGTGGACTACGACGCGCCCACCGAGGTGGACCGACCACTGGTGTAGGAGCCGCCGCCCGGCCGCGAGAAGTGGGCAGGGCGCCCGGTGATATAGGCACCGCTCGCCGATTCGGCGGGGCGACCACCCCTCGTACTGTTCTCATCGCCCCCAGAAAGCAGGGCAGAGGAGGACAGCGATGAGTTCTGGTGTTGGGATTGCAGAAGACCGTCGGGTCGCCAGCTCGGCGACGGGCACCGAGCGGAGCAAGAAGGCCGCCTGGCCGGACGCGCACCGCATGCCGCGGCCCGAGCCGTCGAGCAGCCACTGGTACGACCTCGCGCTCTACATGGCGCCGAGGTGACCGTTGTGACGCGAAGCGTGGTGTGCGGTCCGAGGCCGCTGGGGCGACGGACCTTGCACCGGGGCCGCGTGGGTGACGGACGCGCTGATACCCTGTCGGGAGACCTCGAGGCGGGCGACCGAAGGGGACAGACGTGACCGTTGGGCTGCTGTTGTTGCACGCCTTTCCGCTCGACGACGACATGTGGGCGCCTCAGCAGGCGGAGCTGAGCGCCGAGGTGGCCATTGTGACGCCGGGGCTCCCCGGCCACGGGCCCGCGATGGCCGGCGATGCCATCACCACCATGGCCGACGCGGCCGACCAGGCCGAATTCGCCCTCCGCGGCACCGGCATCGACCGGGTCGTCGTCTGCGGGCTTTCGATGGGCGGCTACGTCGCCCTTGAGTTCTGGAAGCGGCATCGGGACCTGGTGGCGGGACTCATCCTGGCGAACACGCGCGCCGGCGCGGACAACGAGGAGGCGCGGAAACGTCGCAACGACCTCGCGGACCGGCTCAACCGCGAGGGCATCGGCTTCCTCGCCGACGCACCACCGCCGCTGCTCTCCGACCGGGCGCCTGAGGAATTGACCGAGCGCGTACGCGCCCTGATCCGCCGCCAGAACCCTCAGGCCGTCGCGGCGGCCTCGCGCGGGATGGGCCAGCGAAGCGACTTCACCGCCGATCTGGGCCAGATCGACGTGCCGACGCTCGTCATCACCTCCACTGGTGACACGCTGATCCCGGCGGACGCGACGAAGGAGATGGGGGCGCACATCCCGAACGCACGCATCGAGGTGATCGAGGGGGCCGGGCACCTCTCCAACCTGGAGGCGCCGGACCGCTTCAACGCGCTGGTGCGGGAGCACCTCGAGCGCTGTGGCGCGCTCGGTCAGCCGCAGTCGAGCGAGGACGTGCACCCCTAGCGCTCGGCGCCGCTCGCACTTCGACAGGCTCCACGTGAGCGGCACTCGGGCGCCGGGCGTGCTGACTAGTTCGTGGGGCGTGACTCGGCAGTCACTTCGGTTTCGGTGGGCTCGCCAGCCTCGGCGACGTCCTCCGCCGGCTCGTCCGAAGCGTCGGTCGCTGTACCCGCGTCCTCAGTCTCCGCGAAGCCCAGCAGGTCCTCGAACTCGACGACGCCGTCGGTCTCGAGGAGCCGGCGCCGGATGGCGGCCTTCGTGTCATCCGCGAGGTCCTCGAGCGCCATGACGGCGGCGTCGAACAGCCACGACGAGGGCAGCACCGCATAGCCGACGGACTCGGCCGCCACACGTAGCGAGTCCGTGTATTCGCGCTTGCGCGCATCCGGGCGCTGCAGCCGTTGGCCGTTCACGACGACGAGGCCGCGGCCGGCGTGGGCGCGGGAATCGAGCAGGTGGTCGAGCCGCTGGCGAAGGCGATAGTGCGGCGCCATGTCGACGGCCTCGGTGGCGCCGGCGACGACGAGTTGCAGCTCGCCCTCGTCCGAGACGAGCACCGGGTCACCCTCGGGCGTCTGTCCGCGCTTGAAGCCGAGTAGCTCGGCGCAGCGGACGACCGCCGGGAGCAGGCCCGCGTCGCCCTCCCGCCAGAGGACATCGCGGATCGAGTCGAGTTCAGCGACCGAGCCCTCCGCCACGTCCAGCTCGGCCTGCGCGCGCGCCGCCGATGCGCGCACCCGGTCCGCCTCGCGCTGCCGCTCGGGCAGACCGGGGATCGGCGTCTCGGCGGCCCAGCGCGGACGGTCGTCGTCCGCCTGCCCCATCGAGGCGCGCATCGCGTCGATGATGGCGTGCGACTCGGGCGTGACGAGCCACTTCGCCCCGACCTGGCGTGGGGTTGGCAGCACTACCAGCCGCCCGTTCAGCACCGGGACCTCGAGGCCAATCGCGGCACCGCCCGCGGAACGCGCGAAGACGCGCGCGTGGCCCGCGATGCCCGGCGCGCGCTCGTCAATGTAGGCGCGGTAGAGCAGGTCCTGGCGCAGCACATCGAAGACGGGCGCGAACGGGTGCTCGTGGTCGACCGTCGCGCCGGCCGTGCCCTCGCTGCCCCTGATGGTGCTCGCGTCCCAGGCGACGCCGGGCGGCGCCGGGAGGTAGTAGTAGCGGTCGAGGCCAGGCAGGCCGACGACGTCCGTGACCTGTGCCTGGGGGTGGAGGAACAGCGCCACGGTTGCGCCGCGTTCGAAGGCGCGTACGAACTCCTCGCGGCGGCGGCGGAGCACCTCTGCGATGCCAGTCGAGCCATCGATGGGCTCACCGTTCGCCACAGGGATGTCGGCGAAGGTCTTGAACGCCTCGCCGGCGGAAGCGGCGACGCGGATGGTCTCGAACACGCCGCCGGCGTCGACCACGATCGCGTCGTAGTCGAAGATGTTCGGCGCGTTGAAGATCGAGTGGTTGTCCACCATCCGATGTTGCAGGCGATGGCTCAGGGAGAGGACGCGCACGCTCGCCTCCGTTGGCTCTATGACGTGTGCAGAGGCTACCGCCTCCGCCCGCCAGACGCGATGCTGACCAGCACCTCGGAGCTCGGGCGGTAGCCCGAAGGTTCGCGGTACAATATGCGGCACAGACGGCCAGGGGGCCGGGTGACCGCCGGTGGGCCCTTTCGAGGGCTCGCGGGAGGAAAGTCCGAACTCCTCCGGACAGGGTGCCGGCTAACTGCCGGGCGGCGTGAGCCGACGGAAAGTGCCACAGAAACATACCGCCGACGCCTCGTGCGCCGGTAAGGGCGAAATGGTGCGGTAAGAGCGCACCGGCGTCTCGGAGACGAGGCGGCCGGGCAAACCCCACTCGGAGCAAGGCCAAATAGGGGAGCACCAACGGGACGTCCGGCCCGGCTCCCGGGTAGGCTGCTGGAGGCGGCGGGCAACCGCCGTCCTAGATGGATGGTCGCCACCGTCCACCCTCGGGCAGGGTGAGTGGTACAGAATTCGGCTTACAGGCCCCCTGGTCTGCCCAACTTCAAGCGTTCCATCAGCACCTGACCGCACGGACGCGTAGCGCAGTGTTCAGGCGAGCATCCGGACCCCATCGGGCCCTCCGATCTCGGCGGAGAGGGCCAGAGGCCCATCGGAGACCTCCAACATCAGGCCGTGCCTAACGAGTGCAGCACGAGCAACGTCCGGTTCGGGATGTCGCAGCTTCAAGGCCATCATCTGTCGCGACATGTCGCGTGCGGGAGTTTCGGCACCGCGAATGTCCCCGTCCTCGATCAGAACGGGCAGCACTCCACCCGTCTGCTCTGCGCGCGCGACGTTGCTCGCGACGAGGCACGTGGACTCGAGCGAGGTACGGTCATCGCTACTCCAATGAATCCAGCCGCCTGCGGTGTCGCGCGTGAGGTGCCCTGATGCCGTTTCGCGTATCCCCCATGCGATTAGGCGGGGGGAGGTCAGGAGGCCGATGCCTAGCGGCAGTGTCCACGAAGGGAGCGGAGAGGTAGCATCGGGTGCTATAGCGATCAGTCGTGTCCCATCCCGCAGTTCATGGATCGCGGTTATGCACTCCCACCAGCGACAGGATGTGAGCCGCAGGTTCGCGCCGACCTGGTGCTCGATCGAGTGCCGAACGGCATCGATGGTCGGACCAGCAAACAGCAAGAAGTCCACCAACTGCAAGCCCCTGCCAAGCACACCCACGGTACACCAGTAGCGCCATCGCCTTCCTAAAACAGTGCGTTGCAGCGTCGATGGCCGGAGGCCCGTGATATTGGACATTGCCCCCCCGGGCGTATCTTGCGCGCGGCATGGCCAACGGGGTCACGCCGGCCCAACCTCGGAGGTACCAATGATGGCTAAACGCCTGCCCCTTCTGTTGTTCGCAAGTGCGAGCGCTCTCTTTGTGATCGTGCTGGCACTCGTGTCCGTTCTGCCCTCTCACGCTCTTGCAGACTCCGAGGCCACCACGCATCGCGACCTCCCCGAAGGAGCGCTCAGCTATCGGCATGCTTCGACCGCTACGAACGGTGACGTACTGACGACAAGCGTGATTCTCTTCGACGCGGACGACCCGGCCCTGGCCGAAAAACTTCGCGAGCTGGCTCCCACGGTCGGCGCATCGCCGGACGAGATTGTCGACGCGATGTACCGCTGCAATCCCGAAGCCGATCCGCAGAAGGCCGCCAGCGAATTCCCATGGTGGGATGCGGTGGTTTCGAGCGTGCCGGCTGGCCCTGTGACCAGGACCGCTCCGTCTGCTCTCCAGACGTTCAACTGTGCCTTTGGTGCTGGGGGCCAAAGCGTCACGTGGGTCGGGTTTGGTGCGGTTCCGTGGTCTTCACGCTATCGGCACACCAGCGGGCTCGAGTGGACCGACTACAGTGACGATCCCTGTGGCAATCCGGAAGGTTGCGTTGGCGTCTTCACCTCCAACGGAGGGTTCAACCCGAACTGGAAGGTTCTGTGGCAGCGCTGGAGTCTGCTGGCATTCCCGGGTGGCCACTGGTGCACGTCCCCGTGAGCCGGGACGCAAAGATTTGCACCCATGGACAACCCAGCGTTGCGCTGCGGGGTGCCAGCCGGGGGCGGAACGCCGCCGCCAAAGCACGCACATGGCAGTCCGCATGAGCGTGGGGTGGCGGCATAACTACACCAGTTCCGGCTGCAGCCGCCCAATCTCCCGAGCCTACCGCTCCATCAGCACCTGTCCGCGCGAAATGACGCGGTCGATGTCGATGATGATCGCGGCGCCCTTGCGCTCGGGATCGGCGTTGCGCTCGACCTCCGGGGAGTTGTCGTAGATCGCCGTGCGCTGCGCCTCGTCCGAGGTGATCTGGCCGCGCCCGAAGAACTGCCACGACAGCCGCGTCGTTGGGTTGCGGTAAAGCATCGTGATGCGGGGGTTGTTCGCCATCGCCGAGGGCAGGCCGCCGGCGGGGTCGCGCGCCCAGATCGCCATCTGCTCCGTGTTCAGCACCTGGGTCGTTCCGCGGAACGAGATGTGCGGCTGCCCCTCGGCGTCCGCGTACGACACGATGACCGGCGCCTTGTCGGCGATGGCGTTGCCGATGGCCTCCTTCATCTCGTCCGTCAGTTCGATCAACGATGCGTCCCTTCACCCCATGTGCCGGCATACCTGCACTGTACTTTCTACTGCGCTTGGAGGCGCGCCCGCAACCGAGGGGCACCGGCCGGCCGCGGTGAGGCGCGCACCGACGCCTCGACGTACGATCGCGGCCATGACGGCGCCCCCATCACCTCGAGGCGACTGGCGCGGCGGGCTCCCGGCCGGTGTCGCGCGCGACGGCCTGCCCGAGGTGCGCGCGGTGCAGCACGACCACCGGCGCGTCGAGGCAGGCGACCTCTTCGTCTGCGTTATCGGTGAGCGGTTCGATGGCCACGATTTTGCCTCGGCGGCCGTCGAGGCGGGCGCCGTCGCTGTGCTGACGAACGAGGGGCGCTCGGCGGCGCTCGGCGACCTCGGCGTCCCGGTCGTCGAGGTGCCGGACACGCGCGTGGCGCTGGCCGGCATCGCCGCGGCGCACGAAGGCTATCCCGGCCGCCAGTTGCAGGTCGTGGGCATCACCGGCACCGACGGTAAGTCGACGACCGCCTTCATGGTCGCCGCGGCTCTCGAGGCGTGCGGCGCAACGGTCGGGCTGCTGACGACGGTCGAGTCGCGCGTGGCGGGGCGCCCGGTCGAGGGACTGGTGCGGCTCACGACGCAGGAGGCGCCGGTCATCCAGCGCCTGCTCGCGGAGATGGTGGAGGCGGGCTGCACGCACGCGGTCGTCGAGGCGACGTCGCACGGCCTGGAGTTGCACCGGCTCGACCACTGCGACTTCAATGTCGCCGTCCTGACGAACCTGTCGGGCGACCACCTCGACTTCCACGGCACCCTGGAGGCCTACCGCAAGGCGAAGGGGCGGCTGTTCGAGATGCTCAACGAACAGCGCCACGACGAGGGGCAACGCTACGCCGTCCTCAACGCGGACGACCCCTCCTGGCGGTACTTCGCGGCCCGCACCCGGGCGCGCGCCGTCACCTACGCGCTCGACGACGAGGATGCCGACGTGCGCGCCTCGGATGTCGCGCTGTGGCCGGACGGCGCCACCTTCCTGGTGGCGACCGAGGAGGAGGAGGTCGAGGCGAGCGTGCGCCTGCCGGGCCGCTTCAACGTGGCAAACGCCCTCGCCGCCATCACGGCCGCCGCGGCGCTCGGCTTCGACGCGAACCTGGCCGCTGCCGGCGTGGCGGGCCTGCGAGGCGTCCCGGGACGCATGGAGCGCGTCCCCGGGGCACCCTTCGAGGTGGTCGTGGACTATGCCCACACGGCGGACGCCCTGCGCAAGGTGCTGGACACGCTGCGCCCGGTCGTCGAAGGCCGCCTGATCGTCGTCTTCGGCTGTGCCGGCGAACGCTCCCGTGACCGTCGCTCGGGCCTCGGGCGAGTCGCCGCCGAGGCCGCCGACCTCGCCGTGCTGACCGAGGAGGACCCGCGCTCCGAGCCCTCGGAGGCGATTATCGACGAGATCGCGCAGGCCATGCTCGCCGCCGGCGCCATCGAGGGCTTCGACGCCTCGGACGACGAGCCCTTCGCCGCGGCCCGCTTCGAGCGCGTCCCCGACCGCCGCGAAGCGATCGGCCGCGCGCTCGACCTCGCGCGCCCCGGCGACCTCGTGCTGCTCGCCGGCAAAGGCCACGAACAGACCATCGAGCGCGCCGACGGCCCCCACCCCTGGGATGACCGCCGCGCCGCCCGCGAGGCAATCGCGGAGCGGTTCGGGGCCGCCGGGTAGAGGGTCGTCGGGCGTCCACGACCGCCCGGCTACTCCCCCAGCGTCACCGCCGACTCGAACACCACCCCGCCGAGGGCAGGCACCGCCTCCACCGCCCCGATTGCGCTCGCACCTTCCGAGGGCGACGGCAGCACGATGCGCGGCATCCCCTCCGGCGGCAGGTCCGCCGCCTCGGCGTGCGTCATCACCTCGGGCCCCCGAATCGCCTCGCCGGCGTCGTCGCACGCGACGAGCACGAGCGCGGCAAGGGCAAGCGCAGCGAGGGACGCGCCCCTCCGGCTCCTCGCGCACACCCTAGACCGATGCCGTCCCCGCGCGTCCTCGCCCGTCGTCACGGCTTGGTGCACGGAGGATCTCGCGCTGCACGCGACCTGACTGCACCGCTATCCTCCCCCTGACGACCTCAAGCCCCTGACGAGCGGAAGGCGGGTGCGATGACCACTCTCGATGAGGCGACGATTGCCGAGCTGGAGCGCGAGGACCTGGCGCACCTGCTCCACCCGCAGTACTACGCGCCGGAGCACCAGCACCCCGTGATCTTCGAGAGCGGGGAGGGCGTCTGGCTGACGGACGTCCGAGGCCGGCGCTACCTCGATGGGCTGGCGTCGCTGTGGAACGTGGCCGTGGGGCACGGGCGGGCGGAGCTGGCGGACGCGGCGGCCGAGCAGATGCGCAAGCTCGCCTTCACCACCGCCTACACTGGGTTCTCGAACGAGCCGGCCATCCGCCTCGCCTCGAAGGTGCTCAGCCTGACCTACGGCAACATGGGCGGCATCTTCTTCACGAACTCAGGGTCCGAGTCCAACGAGGGGGCGCTGAAGACGGCGCGCTTTTACTGGAACCTGAAGGGCCGCACCGGGAAGGTGAAGTTGGTCGCCCGCGAGCGGTCGTATCACGGCGGCACCATCGCCGCGTCGGCCATGACCGGGCTGCCTCCGTTCTGGAAGTACTTCGGCCCGCTGCCGCCCGAGGTGGTGCGCGCGACGCGCCCGGAGAACCTCGAATGCGACTGCACGCCGAACACGGACGGCGAGTGCGCCTGCTGGATCGAGGCCGCCATCGAGCGCGAGGGCGCGGACACGGTAGCGGCGGTGATCTGCGAGCCGGTGAAGGGCGCCGGTGGCGTCTTCCCGCCCTCGGACGACTACTTCCGGAAGCTCCGCGCGATCTGCGACCGCCACGAGGTGCTGCTGATCGCGGACGAGGTGATCACGGGCTTCGGCCGCACCGGTCACTGGTTCGCGATGCAACGCTGGGGCGTGGAACCGGACATCGTCACGGTGGCGAAGGCGATCACCTCGGCGTACGTGCCCATGGGCGGGTTCATCGTAAGCCGCGAGATCATGGACGCGCTGCAGGACCTGCCGCCGGACGCTCGCTTCATGCACGCCTACACGAACAGCGCGCACCCGGCCGGGTCGGCGGTCGGCCTGCGCAACCTGCGGATCTTCGAGGACGAGGGGCTAGTCGAGCGTGCCCAGCGCATGGGCGACCGCCTGGGCGAGGGCCTGCGCGCCGCCTTCGGCGAGCACGCGCACGTGACGAACGTGCGCCACCTGGGCCTGATGGCCGGCATGACCCTCGTACGCGACGCCGCCAGCGGCGAGGCCTACGACGCCTCGGAGGGCATCGGTGGCCGCGTCGCGCGGCACATGCGCGAGGAGGGCGGCGTCATCACGCGCTTCGTGGGCGACCACATCGTCTTCGCGCCGCCGCTGGTGGTGAACGAAGACGAGGTCGACACGATCCTCGATGCCACGCGGGCGGCAGTGCGGGCGGCGACGGAGGGGTAGGCACCCTGGGCCCGTCAGCGGAGCCAGTGTTCCTTATCCGTTAGATCGACGGCGCTGTCTAGCAGCATTTCAAGCGCGAGCAGCATGTGGCCGAAGGTGCGAGGGTCCCCGCGCGGGAATGCTTGGTCGGTAGTGAAGACAACCCCGCAGTGGGTTCCGCCATTGCGGAGGACGTTGCTAGCAATTGGTCGAAGATCAACTACATTCTCCGTTACCAGGGCGCG
Organism: Dehalococcoidia bacterium; assembly: GCA_009379925.1. Taxonomy (GTDB): domain Bacteria; phylum Chloroflexota; class Dehalococcoidia; order UBA2979; family UBA2979; genus WHSU01. The sequence goes on from WHSU01000009.1 coordinate 35,557, forward strand.
GCGCTCCTTTTGAGCGGCTGCGAAGACGACTTCGTCGCTCTGGCCGCGAAGGTCCTCGCGCTCGGCGACGGCCGATACGTCGAATCCCAGTGCGCCAAGCTGTGCAGCCAGGGCCGGCGGCCACATCTGGTCGAGCAGCAGGTTCACTCGCCCAGGATGTCTTGGCGTCGGCGCCACGCCGCCTCGGCGGCGCCCGCCTCAGCGTCAACTCGGGTGATCCAGCGGTCGACCTCGTCGCGAAACTCGGCGTAGTAGCCTGCCGCGACTGTAACCTGAGGGGCCGAGATTCCCGTAAGCGCCGCCGTTTGTTCGATCAGGTCTTCGTTCTGCTCGCGGACGCGGCGAAGCACCCGAACCACCTCCCAGACGTCGGGACCGCCCGCCACTCCGGCGCGGCGGCCGGCAGGGCCGCCCCGGAAGACGATGCCCGGGTGTGCCTCCATGCGCAGGCCCTCGTCGAGCAGCATCTTGGCGAGTTGTGAGCGGGTCTGGCCGCTCCGGCGACTCTCGGCATCGAGTCGGTCGAAGGACTCCGATTCGAGCCGGACGGACAAGTGGCGACTGGCCATGATGATTCCCCTGGTGTGAGTTGTCACACAGCGTAACACGGCGGGAGAGACTTGATCTGTTGATATTGCCTAGCGGATTGACGGGTCGTCCTCGAACTTGCTAACGTCGGGGGCAGGAAAGGGGGTGATGCCAGTGACCGACGACAGTAGTCACAGACCTATGGGAGTGGACCGAGGCATCTCGAGGGGGGTGCCGTCCAGCTAGCCCCCTGAGTTCAAGTGACAACAGGGCCCCCGGGTAACCGGGGGCCCTCTCACGTGCCCGTCCCGCGCCTCCTCGCAGCCCGCCCGGCCGCTTTCAGAGTCACGGCTTCTCCCGTACCGTGGTCGCGTGCCGTTCGACCTCGACCGCTACCAGCAGCTACGCACCTCTACGCGCGCGGGCGCCGAGGTGCACTACGTGGAGCACACCGGCTCGACGATGGACGACGCGCGGGCGGGCGCCTCGAGCGACGGCGTCGCCTCGTGCGGGCGGGCGTACGTGGCCGGCGAGCAGTCCGCCGGGCGTGGGCGGCAGGGACGCACCTGGGTCTCGGCGGCCGCGGCGGGCCTCTACGCCACCTACCATCTCTGCCCGCCGAGCATCGAGCGCGCCCCGCTGCTCTCGATTGCGGGTGCCGTCGCCGCCCTCGAGGCGATCGAGGCGACATCGGGGCTTCGCCTGGAGCTGAAGTGGCCGAACGACGTGCTGCACGAGGGACGGAAGCTGTGCGGCGTGCTCGCCGAATCGCGCATCGATGGTGGCCGCGTCGACGCGTTCCTCGGCGTCGGCATCAACCTGCGTTCGCAGCCGGACCTGCCGCCTGAGGTCCACGCGATCGCGACGAGCATCGAGGCGGCCGGAAGTGCCGTGCTCGCACGCGAGGATCTGCTCGCCGCGCTTTCGACCGCCCTTGAGCCACGCGTGGAGCAGGCCGCCGGTGCATCGGAGATGCTGCTGGCGGACTGGCGCGCGCGACTCGGCACCCTCGGGCGCCGTGTGGCGCTGGCGACGCCCTCGGGAGCGGTCGATGGGGAAGCGGTGGACATAACGGCGAGCGGCGAACTGGTGTTGCGCCTCGACGACGGCTCTACGCGGGCGTTTGCGGCGGGTGACGTGACGACGGCCCGGCCTCATGCGGGCGAGGGACCGTCAGAGAGTGCGGGGAATCCCGGTTGACCGCAGCAGGGCCGCTGCTACGCTCGGAAGCACGATGAGCCAGTGGATCGCACCTCAGTGGACCGCCCACACGCACGCGCATCACGCCCATGTGCATCCGCACATGTCGCCGTCGCGTGCCCGCTCGTTCCGGTAGACCGCACTCCAGCAACCGCAACGCGCGCCGCGACGGCTCGGGCCTCGCGGCGTCCTTGTGTCTGCCTCCGCCGCGATCGCCCGCCACGCCGAGGATGCGCGAGGCAACGCAGCGAAGGGACCGTCGTACAGTGACCACCGGTAGAATGCCCGTCGAGACAGCCGAGAGCGAGGCGGACCCCGCCTCTACGCCCGAAGGGGATCCGGTGCCGGACAACGGGCTACGTACGAGCGGGATGCGGGACCTGGGCCCCGACGAGATGCGCCGGTTCCGCCGCGTCGAACGCGCCTTCCTCGAGACTGCCGAGGCGCGGGGCTACCTCGAGGTGCGGACCCCGACGATCGAACCGTTGCATCTCTACACCGCGGCCGGGACCCTCTCGCCCCAGCTGCTGGACCGCGTGTACTCCTTCCTCGACTGGGACGGCTGGAGCGGGGAGCGCGTGGTGCTGCGTCCCGATGCGACCGTCGCGGTCGCGCGCTGGCTGACCGAGCACGGGCTGGAGGGGCCACAGCGCCTCGCTTACGTGCAGCCGGTGTACCGCTTCGTGCCCGGGGACGGGGACCGCGAGCAATGGCAGTGCGGCGTCGAACTCTTCGGCGTCCCGGCGCCCGAGGGCGACTCGGAGCTACTGCTGCTGGCGCGCGACCTGCTCGCCGCGCTCGGCCTCGAAGGGCTGCGCTGCGAGCTCGCGCACGCCGGGCTTGCCCGGGTGATCTTCGCCGCCGCCGGCCTCGACGCCGTCGAGCAACTGGAAGCGTACGACCGCATGCTCGAGGGCGACGCGGGCATCGTTGACCGGTTGGTCGAGGCTCGCCCGGAATCAGCCTCTGCGCTCCGGCTGCTCTCGGACGTCGACGGCAACGCCGCCGGCTACCTGGCGAACCTGCGCGCGGCGCTGTTGCCCGACCTGCCGGCAGCCGAGGCCCCGCTTGCCGACCTGGAGGCTGTCGCACGCACGCTCGATGCCGCAGGGCTGCCGTACCGCGTGCTCCCGGGGACGGCCCGCAACTTCGAGTACTACAGCGGCGTGACCTTCCGCATGTTCGCCGGCGCCGAGGAGTGCCTGGCGGGCGGCCGCTACGACGGTCTGACGGAGACGATCGGCGGGACGAGCGCGCCCGCGTCGGGCTTCGGTGCCGACCTGCTCCGACTCGCGCGCCTGGTCCCGGCGGGCGGCGCCCGATGACCCGCCCGATCCGTGTCGCGCTGCCTCGTGGCGACCTGCGCGAACCGTTGGCCGAGCAGTTGCGCGCCGCCGGCTTCGTCGCCGAGGGCTACGGCGAGGGCTCGCGTTCCTACCGCTTCGACGTGGAGGACCGGCCGACCGTGCAGGTCCGCGTCTTCTCGGACGCCGACATCCCGATCCAGGTTGCCCTCGGGCAGTACGACCTCGGCATCGCGAGCCGCACATGGACCGACGAGTTGCTGGTGCGCTACCGGCACGAGTCCATCGTCCCATTGCGCTCGCTGGACCTAGGGAGCGAGCGGCTCGTGGTCGCCGGTGCGCCGGGGACGAGCATCGAGCGCCTCGCGGCGGGCGGCGCCGTGCAGGTGTCCACCGAGTACCCGAACCTTGCGCACCACTACCTGAACCGTCTGCGCGTGCCGGACTACCGCCTCTACGACGTGTGGGCGCAGGCCGAGGCGTGGCCACCGGACGACGCCGAACTCGCCATCGCCGCCGCCAGTGCCGTCGAGCGCGAAGGCCTCGAGGTGCTCGGAGACGTGCACCGAGGCGGCGTGTGGCTCATCGGCAACCGGGACGCGCTCGCCGAGCGCGACCTGCGGGAAGCGCTGGAGCCGCTGCTGATGCTGCCCAGGGGTGACGGCGAATCCGGGCTCGTCGTGCCGCCGGCCATTGGGGGCCTCCGACGGGCGCCCTCGCGCGCTACGTCGGAGCGCGAGTGCTTCCGCATCGCCGTGCCGGACGGGCACGCGCAGCGGCACACGGTCGCCGCGCTGGCGTCCGCCGGCATCGCCTTCGACGGCTACGAGGAGGGACGCACGATGCGGCGGCCGCTCTCCGACCTCGATGGCGTCGAGGTGAAGGTGATGCGGCCGCAGGACATGCCCCGTGCGGTCGCGCTCGGCCGCTTCGACCTGGCGGTCACCGGGCGGGACTGGCTGGAGGTACACCGGACGGCCTTTCCGGCTGCGCCGGTCGTCGAGCTGTGCGACCTCGCGCGCTCGAAGTACCGGCTCGGCGCCGTCGTGTCGGAGGACCTGCCGGTCGAGAGCATCCGGGAGGCGGTCGCGTACTGGCGCCGGGACGACCCATCGCGGCCCATCCGGCTGGCCTCCGAGTACGCGTCGCTGGCGGACGATTACGCACGCGGGCGGCACCTGGGGCGCTACCGCGTGATCCCGATTTCTGGGGCTTCCGAGGGCTTCGTCCCCGAGGACGCCGAGATCCTGATCGAAGGGGCGGAGACCGGTACGACGCTTCGGGCCAACAGACTGCGTATGATTGATGTGATCATGGAGTCCACGAACTGCGCGATTGGCGCCGCGGAGCGCCCCGTGGGGCGACGAGGCGAGTTGCGCGACGAGTTCGTGGAGCGGCTCCGCGCTGCCGCCCTGGCGGCGGGGTAGCTCGGAGAGACGGGGCCGGAGATGCCGTCGCTGGGCTCGCATATGACGAGGGCGCGGCTGATAGCCGAGCGCCTGCGTCTGCCCGAAATCGACGCCGACCGTGGGTCGTTCTACTTCGGTGCGTCCGCACCCGACGTGCGCGTCATCACCCGGTTGGACCGGCGGGTGACGCACTTCTACGAGCTTGACGAGTACGAGCGTCAGGACTCGGTGGAGCGCATGTTCCGGGAGAACCCGGCGCTGGCCCTTCCCGCCGGGCTGGACACCGCGGCCGCGGCGTTCATGGCCGGCTACCTGACCCACCTCGTCCTCGACGAGGCCTACATCGAGGAGATATACCGGCCGCGTTTCGGCGTGCACTCGGACATCGCCGAGGAGCCGCGCCGCAACGTGCTCGACCGCGCGCTTCAGTACGAGATCGACCTGCGTGACCGGGAGGACCGCGAGGCGATGGCGGACATTGGGCGCTCGCTGGCGGCGTGCTCACCGGTGGCGGGCATCCCGTTCATCCAGGACGAGCATCTCCAGGAGTGGAGCGCCGTGGTCCTCGATGTGGCTTCGCACGCACCCGACTACGCGCGCTTCAAGCGCATGATGTCGCGCCACCTCGCTGCCGCCGGCCTGAGCGGCGACGAAATCGACCGGTCCTGCGAGGACCCTGAGGCGCTCGTGCGCGAGGCGTTCGAGCGCGTCACGCCCGAGCGCATCGAGGAGTTCTGGGAGGACTCGGCACAACGCATGTACGACCGTGTCTGGAGGTACTTGAGGTGACCCCGCCGACATCCACCGACGCTGCGCTCGCGCTTCGGATCGTGGAGGGCGCGGACGAGGCTCGCCGCACCATCCTCCTGCGCAGGCCGTTTACGGAGCCGGAGTTGCCGGCCGCGCTTCAGACGAGCATCGAGGAGCTGTGGGGCGAGCCGGTCACGGCCGCCGAGCACGTCAGGCACATCGTTGCGGATGTGGCGGACGAGGGTGACGCGGCGCTCGCACGCTATACGCAGCGCTTCGACGGCTCGCAGTACGAGACCGTGGAGGTCACGCCGGAGGAGACCCAGGCAGCGTTCGACCAGGTGCCATACGCCCAGGTCGATGCGATCGAGTTCGCCGTGCAGCGCGTCCGGCACTACCACAAGCTGCAGTTGGAGCACGGGCCGCAGTCCTTCCACGCGCGAGGCACCGGCATGACCGTGCGCCCGATCCAGCGCGCCGGCATCTACATGACGGGCAACGAGGCGCCGCTGCCTTCCTCGATCGTGCACACTGCCGTCCCCGCCGTGGTCGCCGGCGTCGAGGAGGTGATCGGGGTGACCGCGGCCCGCGCCGACGGCACCGTGCATCCGCTCAAACTGGTGGCGGCACGTCTCTCCGGCGTGCAGCGGGTGTTCCGAGGCTCCGGCGCTGCCGCCATCGCGGCGCTTGCCTTCGGTACGGACACCGTCCCGCGCGTCGACAAGATCTTCGGGCCGGGCGGCATCTTCGTGACGCTGGCGAAGCAGCAGCTCTTCGGTCGCGTCGGCATCGACGCGATCTACGGCCCGACGGAAACCCTGGTGCTGGCGGACGACTCGGCGGCGGCCGACCTGTGCGCGGCCGACCTGCTCGCGCAGGCGGAGCACGATGTGCTGGCGACGCCGGTGCTGATCACGACCAGCCGCGGGCACGCCGAAGCCGTGGCCGCGGAGGTGGAGAGGCAGCTCGAAGACCTCGAGCGCCGCGACATCGCGCGGGCCGCCATCGAGCGGGGTGGGGCGGTCGTGGCAGCCGACCTCGATAAGGCGGTCGCGCTGGCGAACGAGTTCGCGCCCGAGCACCTCTGCCTCCTCACGCGGGACCCGGAGGCGCTCGTGCCAAAGATACGGAACGCCGGGGGCATCTTCATCGGCGAGTCGTCGCCCGAAGTGCTGGGCGACTACACCGCCGGTCCCAGCCACGTCATGCCCACGGGTGGGTCGGCGCGCTTCGCGTCCCCGCTCTCCGTGCTCGACTTCCTCAAGGTCTCCTCGGTAGTCTCCTTCTCGGACGAAGATCTGCGCCGGCTGGGACCGTTCGCGGCCGAGCTGGCACGCGCCGAGGGCCTGACGGGCCACGCGAGGAGCATCGAGCGCCGGCTGGAGGGCCGCTGATGCCTCGTTTCGACGCGCGTGAGGCGTTGCGTCTCTCGATGCGCGAGTTGCCAGTCTATGAGGCGCTGGAAGACCCGGTCGCGATCGCCGCCCAGTACGGCGTGCCCGCCGAGCGCGTCGTGAAGCTCGACGGCAACGAGAACCCGTACGGTCCATCCCCGAGGGCCATCGAGGCCCTGCGCGGCGACTACGCCCCCCACCGCTACGTCGACCCGACGCAGGCGCGTCTCCGCGAGGCGATCGCGGGACGTCTCGGCGTGGGGGCGGAGAGCGTGGTGGCCGGGGCGGGGTCGGACGAGATCATCGACCTGCTCTCTCGTCTCTTTGTCAGCGAGGGCGACCGCGTGGTGGTGGCGACGCCGACGTTCGGCATGTACGCCTTCGACGCGAGCCTGAGCGGCGCGGACCTCGTCGACGTGCCGCGCGCCGCCGACTGGAGCCTCGACGCCGAGTCGCTCATCGAGGCGGCCCATGGCGCGAAGGCGGTGTTCCTCCCCTCGCCTAATAACCCGACGGGCAACGCCGTCCCCGCTGGCCTCGTGGACCGTCTGCTCGCCTCCGGCGCCCTCGTCGTCATCGACGAGGCGTACATCGAGTTTTCGCACGCTGAGTCGCTGGCCGGCCGGGCCGCTTCGGATGCCTCGCTCGTTGTGTTGCGGACGTTCAGCAAGTGGGGCGGGCTGGCCGGATTGCGGCTCGGGTACGGCGTGATGGCGCCGGGCACCGCCGACCTCCTGTTGCGCGCCAAGCAGCCCTACAACGTGAGCGCTGCAGCAGAGGCAGCCGCCCTCGCGACGCTCCAGGACACCGAGGCGCTCGACGAGCGCGCGTGCCGCATCGCCGGCGACCGTGACCGGCTGGCGGAGCGGCTCGAGGCCCTCGGCTGGGTCTACCCGTGGCCCTCGGAGGCGAACTTCCTGCTCTGCGGGCTCGCGCTCGGGACCGGCCTCGAGGTGCGGGACGAACTCCGGCGGCGCGGCATCTTCGTGCGCTACTTCACGGCGCCAAGGCTGGCGGACCACGTCCGCATCTCCATCGGTACTCCGGAGCAGAACGACCGCGTGGTCGAGGCGATGCGTGGGATCGGCGAGGCGCTGGCTTCGGCCGTCGCGGGCTCGGGTAGTGGTTCAGGGAAAGAGGCCGCGAAGTGAGGATGCCGAACGAGCGCCGGGCGACCGTTGAGCGCGACACCGCCGAGACGCGCGTCCACGTCGACCTGAACGTGGACGGCACCGGGCGCGCCGAGGTGGCCACGGGCATCGGCTTCTACGACCACATGCTGACCGCCTTCGCCCGCCACGGCCGCTTCGACCTGACCGTCCGCGCCTCTGGCGACCTGGAGATCGACGCCCACCACACGATGGAGGACATCGCGCTGGTCCTTGGCCAGGCGTTCGACGAGGCTCTCGGCGACCGGGCCGGCATCGTGCGGATGGGGGACGCGCTGGTGCCGCTCGACGAGGCGCTGGTGCAGGTCGCCATCGATATCTCGGGCCGCCCATACGCCGCGACCAACCTCCAGTTCACCGGCGACCGCATCGGTGAGGCGCCGGCGGAGATGGTGTCGCACGTCCTGCGCTCGTTCGCCTCGACAGCGAAGGTGGCTCTGCACGCCCGCCAGCTCGCCGGCGCCAACGACCACCACATCGCCGAAGCGACGATGAAGGCGCTTGGCCGCGCCCTCGACGCCGCCAGCACCTACGACTCCCGAATCGCCGGCGAGGTCCCGTCGACGAAGGAGACACTGACGGCGTAGGGTTCGGAGTGCGACGAGCGCCGCCAGCCACCACGAAGGGCGGCAGTGCATGATGCGACTCCTACTCACCGGCTTCGAGCCCTTCGGCGGCGAGACCGTGAACCCCTCGGCCGAGGTGGTGGCGCGTGTTGCCGCGCAGCCGCCGGCGGGCGTCGAGGTGACGCCGCTGCTCCTGCCGGTGCGCGGGCGCATCTCCTTCGAGCGGCTCGTCCCTGCGTTCGAGGCGGGTGGCTTCGATGCGTGGCTTGGCGTGGGACAGGCCGGCGGGCGCGCCGCGCTCTCCGTGGAACGCGTCGGCATCAACCTGCTGATCGACCGCGGGCAGCGGCTTCCAGACGAGACCGCGGGCTCGGAGGAGCAGACCCTCGTCGAAGGCGGGCCGGCCGCGTACTTCTCCCGCTTGCCGGTCGTCGCGCTCGCGCGCCGGATGACCGAGGCGGGCGCGCCCTCGGCCGTCTCGAATACGGCCGGCGCCTACATCTGCAATGAGGCGCTCTACGCCATGCGGCACCACCTGACGAGCACCGGCCGCGACGTACCGAGTGGCTTCATCCACCTCCCGTACCTGCCAGAGCAGGTGGCCGACAAGCCGTCCGCTACCCCCTCGATGGCGCTCGAGACGCAGGTCCTCGGCGTGCGCGTAGCCATCGAGGTGATGCGGGAGTTGGTGGCCGCGCGGGTGGCGACGGCGGCGCTGTAGCCGTCGTGGCGCTGTCCATCCCGCAGTCCGATGCCGACTTCACCGCCGACTGGCTGAGCGCCGCGCTGGCCGACGCCGGCATCGATGCTTCGGTGAGCAGGGTATCCGTCGATGCTGTCTCGTTGCCGAGCGTTGCCTCGGAGGTCAGACGGGTCCGGGTCCGCTACGCCCGGCTCACGCAGGCGGCGCCTGCCTCGCTGATCTGGAAGCGCTCGGCGGCCGAGCCTGAGCGTCGGACGGCGTTCGCGAGGGATACGAGCGCGAGGTCACCTTCTACCGGGACATCGCCCCGCCGACGCCATGCACGTCCCCCACTGCTATCGGGCCGACCTCGACGCCACGACGCACGCCCATGTCCTGCTGCTGGAGGACCTTCCGGAGTTCGCGCCGGGCGACCTTCGCCGTGGCCTGACCGTCGACGAGGCGCAGCGGTTCGTGCGGCAGATCGCCGGGCTGCACGCGTCGCGCTGGGGCCTGGAGGCGCCGCCGTCGTCCGCCGAGACCGAGCGCTACCGGGACTTCTACCGATCGCAGGTGGAGTCGAGCATGGGCTTCCTCGGGCAGTTCCTCGAGGTGGACGACCATGCACTGGTCGACCGCTTTGGCCGACAGGTGCTTGAGTGGCTCCGTCGGCTCGCCGCCGCGCCGCAAACGCTGAATCACGGCGACGCACACGGAGCGAACGTGCTCTTCGAGCCCGTCGAGGGGGGCGACCTCGCCATCATCGATTGGCAGGGATGGCGGACGGGCGCCGGCATCCTGGACGTCGCGCGGTTCCTCACGCTGAGCCTGCCATCGGACGTGCGGCGTGAAGCCGAAGCCGGCCTCGTGGCTTCGTACGTCGCGGCGCTGGCGGAGGGCGGCGTAGAGTACCCGTCCGAGCAAGCCTGGGCTGACTATCGCGCCGGATCCGGCTGGCAGTGGGGCTGGGCCGTGAATTTCTCCCGCCACGCATCGACCTGGAGCGACGACACGCGAGACCTCATGCACACTCTCGTGCCGCGCGCCGTCGAGGCGCTCCGCGACGCCGCCCGTAGCGGGCTGCTCGACTAGACTCGGCGCATGGCTACCGAAGCCGCGCCCACGACCGCCGAGATGCTGGCGTTCGCACTCGATCTGGCGGACGAGGCGGACCGGCTCACCATGCAGTACTACCGAGGTGACGCCGCCATCCAGGAGAAGGCGGACGGCTCGCTGGTCACGCGCGCGGACCAGGAGACCGAGGCGTACCTGCGCCGCCGCATCCTCGGCCGCTTCCCGGATCACGCCATCCTCGGTGAGGAGGAGGGCTTCGCGCAGGGCGCTGACGCCTCCGCGCGCTGGGTGATCGACCCGGTCGACGGGACGCACGGCTTCGCACGCGGCGTCCCGGTGTGGGCGACCCTGATCGCCTTCGAGCGCGACCGGGTGTTCGAGGTGGGCGTGGCCTCCGCGCCCGCGCTTGGCACTCGATGGTGGGCGGGGCGGGGCCTCGGCGCGTACCGTGGCGCGCTGCCGGCGCGCGGGCACACCGGTGAGCGGATCGCGGTGTCGGATGTCGTGTCGCTCGGCGCGGCGCAGGTGCTCTACGGCTCGTACCGGCTGACGCTCGATGCGTGGGAGGGGCGCACCGAACGGCTCCTGCGGGGGGCGTGGCGGACCCGTGGGTTCGGCGACTTCTGGAGTCATTGCCTCGTTGCGGAAGGGGCTGCCGAGGTGATGCTGGAGGGCGAAATCTCGCCGTGGGACATCGCCGCGCTGCTTGTGATCGTGGAGGAAGCGGGCGGGCGGCTGACCGACATCGATGGCAACGCCACCATCGAGGCGGGCCACTGCATCACGACGAACGGCGCGCTCCACGAGCAGGTCCTGCGGACGCTCCGAGGCGAGGAGTAGCCCACCGACCGCCAGGATCCGTCACAGTCGGCGCAGGACGTACTTCGCGAAAATGCCGTCCGCCGAGTACTCGGCGTCCTCGATCGAGAACCCGCTGCGCTGGATGATCGGCTCGAGCAGCCAGGTGAAGGTCGAGTGCTCGTCGCGGACGTGCTCTTCGATGTCGCCGCGGCTCCAGCCGTCGACTACCGTCGCCTCGAGGGTGGAACACCAGCTTTCGATGCGCTCCTCAATCTCGGCCGGGTCGAAGCTGTAGGTGATGTCCCAGAGCCGGAACACACCACCCGGGCGGAGCATCTGGTGGATGCGAGCGAGCGCTATGGCTTTCCAGAAGTCGGGCAGGTGGTGCAGGGCGTACCGGGAGTAGACGAAGTCCGCGGGACGTCCTTCATGCTCGTAGGTCAGGAATCCCGCCTGCACGAGGTCGACGCGGCCCTGCGCCCGGTCGACCTTCGCACGCAGCACGTCGAGCATCACAGGCGACACGTCCGCGGCCACGACTCGGGCGCAAAGCGGCGCGACGGCGAGCGTGAACTGCCCCGTCCCGGGGCCGATCTCGACGACCGTCGAGTCGCTGGTCAGGCCAAGACCCACGCACAGGGCGACCTCGTCGCCGGCGGCCGCGTCTTCGATGGCGTCGTAGCGAGCCGCGTGACCGGCATCGAGGTTTTCGCGGCCGGCGCTCGCGACCTCGTCGAGCAACCAGCCGGGGCGCGCTTCGGGCGGCTGCATTCGTGCCATCCTGTCAGACGACGCGCACAATCGCCAGAACGTCCGTCGGTGTAGACCGGTCAAGGGGGCAACCCGCCCCGTCAGTCCGCGCTGACCTCGATGTAGTCTTCGCCGGGCACGGTGGTCACCCTCATCCAGCGCTCGGTGCCGTCGTCGAAGCGGAAGAGGTGGCGGCCCTCGAGGTCCCAATGCGGGCCGGGGTCATCGGGCCGCAGCAGGTAAGTGCGCGGCTTCTCCGGATGGGGTTCGGCGCGGGCCACGCCCGCGGTCGCGCTCCCTCAGCAGTGAATCAACTCGATGATCTGTTCGGCCATGGGGCGACGGTATCACGCCTCCGCGGGAGTGCGCCCATGTAGTCGCTTGACGCGCCGGCTTGGTCGGTGCCGCGCGAGGTCGTGGTTCGTTTGAAGGTTCATCCAGAACTCGGGGGTCGTATCGAGCGCCTCAGCGAACAGCCACGCTGTCTCGGGCGTCACCCCTCGCTTCGCCCGCACGACCTCGTTAACGCGCTGGACCGGAACGCCGATGTGCTCGGCGAACGCGACCTGGGTCACGCCGAGCAGCTCGAGGAACTCCTCAAGCAGGATCTCGCCGGGATGGGTCGGGATGCGGTTAGTCGGTCTCATTGGATGCTCGCCGTCGCGCTTTCACGCGCCCGTGGCGGCGACTTCGCTGACTTCGAACTCGAATTGCTCGATGACGCCGTTCGCCAGCAGGCGGTCGCACATCTGGTGTACCGACTCCTCGGCGGCGGAACCGCTCTCCGCTTCGAGAGTCACTTCGAGGCGTTTCCCGACACGCACGGTCTGCACGCCGGCGAAGCCGAGCGTGTGCAGCCCATCGCGGACCGCGAGGCCCTGCGGGTCGTTCACCAGCGGCTTGAGCATGACGTTGATGCGCGCGAGGTAGGTCGAGGCCATGGGGTCAGCGGCTCCTGCTCTGTTGCGCTGTGGGCTATGCGGCGGGCTCTGGCAGCGGCTCGCCGGTGATGCGGCGGTACGCCTCCTGGTAGCGCTCGCTCATCGCCGTCACCACGTCGTCCGGCAACTCCGGGCCGGGCGGCTGCTTGTCCCAATCGAGGGCGTCGAGCCAGTCGCGTAGCGGCTGCTTGTCGAAGGACGGCTGCTCCTCGCCCGGCCGGTACTGGTCGGCGGGCCAGAAGCGCGAGGAGTCCGGGGTCATCACCTCGTCGATCAGGGTGACCTCGCCGTCCAGCCAGCCGAATTCGAACTTCGTGTCGGCCATCAGGATGCCATGCTCCCGCGCCAGGTTCGCGCCGTAGCGGTAGAGCGCCAGCGAGCGCAGCTTGAGGACGTTGGCCGTCTCCGCACCGAGCGCCGCCTCCACCTCCTCGTAGGTCATCGGCGCGTCGTGCGCCGGCGGCTCGGCCTTCGAGGTGGGCGTGAAGATCGGCTCCAGCAGTTGCATGCTCTTCACGAGCCCCTCGGGCAGGGGGATGCCGCAGATGCTGCCGGTCTTCTGGTACTCGGTCCACCCGGAGCCGGTGATGTAGCCGCGCACCACGGCCTCCACCTTCAGCACCTCGGCGCGACGCATCACCATGGAGCGTCCGAAGAACGCGGGGTCCTCAACGCCGAACTCCGAGGCGTTCGAAGCATCGAGGACGGCGACGAAGGCGCTGGGGACGACCTCCTTCGTGCGCTCGTACCAGAACGCCGAGAGCCGCGTGAGCACCTCGCCCTTGCGCGGGACGCCGGTCGGCAGTACCACGTCGAAGGCCGATACGCGGTCGGTGGCGACGAGCAGCAGGCGGTCGCCGGGCAGCGCGTAGATGTCGCGCACCTTCGCCGAATGCACCTTCTCCAAACCGGGTAGTTCGGAGGACATGAGGACGGCTTCGTAGGGCATTCGGGACCTCCCGTGGTCAAGGGGGGTGACGGCGATGGGGGACACCGCCAGCCTAGCAGCGAGGTGCGACAGGGCATAGGTGCTCGGTTGCGCACCCGCCGCCGTGACGCCGCGTCCCCGCTGCTGTACGTTCCCGTCGACTCGTCGTCGAGCCAGCCGAGGTGGCTGATGCCGGTTCCCCGCGTGCACCTGTTGCGGCATGGCCATTCCATGTGGCAAACGGACTACGACATCACGGGGATCGATCCGGTGGTTCCCGACGCACGACTGTCCGAGCGTGGTCGGGACCAGGCGGCCGCGGTGGCAGGTGAGGTCCAGCGGCTGGGTGTCAAGCTCATTGTCACCTCACCCCTGACCCGCGCGATCGAGACGGCCCTCGGCGTGGTCGATCCCACCTCACGTGCCTCCGTCGTTGTCGATTCCTTGGTCCGCGAGCGACTAGGCGACAGCTGCGACATCGGACGTTCCCCCGCCGAGTTGGCGTGCGAGTTCCCGGCGCTCGATTTTGGCCGCCTCGCCGATACCTGGTGGTACACAGGCCCGCCGGACGGGCGCGGGATCCCAATCGAGTCACGGGATCGTCTGGCAGAGCGGGCTTCGAGGTTTCGGTCGTGGCTACTCACGCGCGCGGAGCGCTCGGTCCTGGTTGTCAGCCACTCGGACTTCATCCGACAGTTCGCCGGGGTCAGGTTGGACAACTGCGTGCTCTTCGAGTGGACCATCGACCGCCCGTACCTGCTCGCCTCGCCAGGTGGGAGCGGGACCGGGCACCTGCCAGCAGTCCCCGCGAACGACTCGAGGTGAGCACCGGCTAAGCGAGCAGCCCGATCCGACGGAAGCTCTCGTCCGTGTGCTGGAGGAACGCCTGAGGGTCGAAGATGGCGTCGAGGTCAGCCGCGTCCAGGCGCTCGCGGACCTCGGGGTCGGCGTCCAAGAGGTCGCGCAGGGGGACCTCGTCGTGCCAGGCGCGCATCGAGTTGCGCTTCACGATCTCGTAGGCCGCCTCGCGCTTCAGCCCCGCCTCGATCAGCGCGTTCAGCACCTTCGAGGAGTAGACGAGGCCCTGCGTCGCCTCTAGGTTGCGGCGCATACGGTCCGGGTAGACGCGGAGCCCGGCCATGACCCCGGTGAAGATGTGCAGCATGTAGTCGAGGAGGCCTGTGGCGTCCGGCAGGATGACGCGCTCGGCGCTGGAGTGCGAGATGTCGCGCTCGTGCCAGAGCGCCACGTTCTCGAAGCCTGTCGTCGAGTAGCCGCGCAGCGTCCGGGCCAGTCCACAGACGCGCTCGCACAGCTCCGGGTTGCGTTTGTGCGGCATCGAGGACGAGCCGGTCTGCCCGCCCTCTTCGAAGGGCTCTTCCGCTTCGCGGATATCGGTGCGCTGCAGGCCTCGGATCTCGGTGGCGAACTTCTCCAGCGAGGCCGCGAGGCCCGCGAGTACGCCGAGGTAGAAGGCGTGGCGGTCGCGCTGGATCACCTGCGTCGTCACCGGCGCCACGCGCAGCCCCAGCCGGCGGCAGGCGTCCTCCTCGACGGACGGGGGCACCGAGGCGTGCGTGCCCACGGGCCCGGACATCTGGCCGACGGCGACCTGGTCGCGCGCCAGGGCGATGCGTTCCTCGTGGCGGCGCAGTTCGTCCACCCAGACCGCTAGCTTCAGCCCGAAGGTCGTCGGCTCCGCGTGCATGCCGTGGGTGCGGCCGATCATGACTGTGTCTTTGTGTTCGACGGCACGCCGCGCGATCACTTCTCGCAACTGCTTTGTACCGCGGTCGATGAGGTCCAGCGCGTCCACCAGTTGTAAGCATGTGGCGGTGTCCCACACGTCGTTACTGGTCAGCCCGTAGTGCACCCACCGAGACTCGTCACCCAGCGAGTCGGCGACCGACCGTAAGAAGGCGGTCACATCGTGGTGGGTCTCATCGATGTAACGCATCACATCGGGCACGTCGACGCGGGCGTTGGCCCGCACCCGCTCGGCGTCCGCGCGCGGCACCACGCCGGCGTCCGCCCACGCCTCGACGACGGCGACCTCGACGCGCAGCCAGGTCTGGAACTTGTGCTCGTCCGACCAGATCGCGGTCATCTCCGGCCGCGCGTAGCGGGGGATCATCGGGGCGCCTCGTGCGCGTCTTCGGGCCTCGGGTGGTGCTTCACACGAGGAGTCTAGGGACGCCGGCGGCGGGCGGCAACGTGGGGCGAAACCGGGAGATTACGCGACTTCCAACGCACAACGATTGACATATTGGGTTATCCTGCGGACGCTCCGGTCCAGGGGCGCGGTCCACCTCGGTGCCCCCCCCCCACTCTCCCGGCCGGAGCGGGAGAGGATGCTGCCGTGTCTCAACACCCGCGCTTGACGCCTCGGGAAGTCGAGGTGCTCCGCCTCATCGGTCGAGCGATGCCCGACGGCGAGATGGCGCTCTGCCTGCGCATCAGCAGGGCGACGGTTGCCACTCACGTCCAGCACCTCCACCAGAAGATCGGCACGAACACACGGCAGGGCTGACGCTGGCGGCCAAGGAGCATGAGGACTGCTGCTGGCCAGAAGGCGAGTCATCCGGCCGCCGATCTCCCTACTTTGAATGATCATTGATCCAGGGGACGCCACTGGCCTCAGCGACGACTAGCCTCGATTTGCCGCTCCCGACGAACCCAGTTCTGGAGGGGCCACGCTTCCACGGGAATCAAGTGACCGTATGAGGGGGGAATCGACTAATCAGATCGGGCTTGCCCACAATGAACATAGGAGTCGCCGTGAGTTACACACTGCCAGTCTGGATCCGATCGAACACGCGGTTCATCGGACTCTTCGTTGCCATCGTCGTGCTTGGCAGCGTGCTAGGCCTCGGTGCGCGCGCGATCGCGGACAACAATGAGCGAGCGCAACCCACGCGGGGCGAAACACTGTCCACCGGCCGCACGTTGCCTGCTCTGACGCGTGAGCAGGAGGACCTTGCGATTTCGCTCGCTACGACCCACCCGAGCGTCACCGCACTTATCGGCGATCGTACCGCACGGGTCGTCGAGGCACCGTTGGTATGGCATGCGCCGAATGGAGAGCTGTACGGCGCTGCGGTTGTCGTAGAAGTCAGCGAGCCGATGGATGGCACACACGAATGGCTTGTTCCTCGGTACACGCCCGACGGCAACAGCTATTCGACGGTTTCCCAGGTTGAGGCTGTCGAACGCGTAACCAAATTACAACTCTTCATTGACCTTGAGGATCGAGAGATCGCCGGTGTC
Source organism: Dehalococcoidia bacterium (assembly GCA_009379925.1). GTDB lineage: Bacteria > Chloroflexota > Dehalococcoidia > UBA2979 > UBA2979 > WHSU01. Next base: position 52,320 of record WHSU01000009.1, read on the forward strand.
AAACCAGCGCTCATCCTCCCATACTGAAAACGGGCTAGTATATGAAAATGATCAGTACTCTAACTTCTGTAATCAAGGCCCTCGCGACTGTCGCTCTCGCATTCGCGGCTCTCACAGCCGCGCTCATTTCTTCATGTGGCAGCGATCGTCGTGTTGGGATGCGGTATCTGGTCTCAGGTCGCATCGGCTGAGTCTATTCCTATGTTGGACCGCGATGCCCAAGTTCAGCTTCTAGATATCGGTATCAAAGACGTCTCGCTCGAGGAAGCAGCGCGCATCGATCTGTTTAGTTTTGCGGAGGGTCAATCACAAGGGCCGGACGATTGGTACGGGGGTCGGCTGCACGTTCGGCTCGATCTCGATCAGATACTGGAAGCAGTCAGTGAGCCTGCCTACCTGACTGGCGAGGTCAACGATGCATCTTTTGGGCTGATCAAGCTGTTGCCGACATCCCAGGGAGACCTACCCGGCGTCGTGTGGTCGACTGCCGATCTGTTCTTAGGAGGTCGGAGCGGCGTGACATTGGGGCCGTCGTTGGATCTGTCTTTCGAGAACTATTTGCAGAGGAGCGCAGTTCGCAGCGGACCTGCTTCCTTGGGAGTGAGGCTCGAGACGTTGTCTGGCGGACCGCCATCCTGGATCACGGGGACGCTCCTTCCGGATTCGTCAGTTTACCGAACGACCGTCGGCCCGCCTGACTCATCCATCTCCGTGGATTCAATCGACTTCCCGGACAAGGTCGGAGAGGAGACCTCGCTCACTGTTTCCGTCGAGTCCGTCGGGACACGCCTCCGCGACGTGCGCGTTACTTTCGAGTCCCCTGACGGCGCATATGGCATCGAGCCCGCGCAACTTCTCATTCCGGAAGTTGCCGAGGAGGTTGATGTAGAGGTGCGGATCCGCCGGATCGCAGCCGAGGGAAGCACCCTCCGTGTCGAGGCTTCGCCTGAGAACGGAGGGGATGAGACTGTGGTGCTTCGGGATAAGGGAAGGCGGCTCCCTCTAGGAGTTGCCGATAGTGTTCTGCTCATCGCTGGGTTTGTTGGCGTTTGTTTCCTGTTGTTAATTCGCCTGATCGTGCAGCGACGGGATCTCCATAGGATTGCGTGGTAGGTCACGGTAGCGGCGAACGATACCAGGGAAGCCGGCCAGGAGCCGTACTCGACCACAAGGGCGACCCGAGAGCTACCCGGAGAACGGACCGACCGCACCCCTGGTGCACGCCAAAGTTGACCTCCGCCTAGACGCGTGCTCCGCACGAGCGCAGCGCGCGCAAGGGCGCACAGGTGCTGTCGCTCGACCACTACCGGGAAGTCCGGCGACTGCTGAGCGGCACCGCCTCCACCACCCATCGCGTATCCTCACGCCGAGGTGTACGGGATGCCCCAGCGGGCGACGAAACGGCTTGTAGTCTTCGGCGACGGGCGGATCCCGGTCAGCCGCATGCTCGTCCTGGCCGCGTGCGATGCGGCGCGCGTGGTCCCGGGTGTCGAGGTGGTGGCGGTCTGCGAGGTGGCGACGGCGTCCGCCCCCGCACCGTCCCTGGAGCGGCGCCTGGCCATCGGGGCGCGCCGGCGTCTCGCGCGCTGGCCGTCGCAGCCGGCGCCACGGGGGACGCCGCCGCCCGTGCCCCCGATGCAGCGCATCGCGGAGGTCCAGGACGTGCCGCTGCTGGTGCCGCCTCGGCTACAGGTGAACCACCCGGCGTTCCGCGAGGAGCTGCGGGCACTCGGGGTGGACCTCGGGCTGTCGCTGTACTGCGGGCAGGTCTTTCGGCCGCCGCTGCTCGCGCTCTTCGAGGGCGGCGTGGCGAACTTCCACAACGGGCTGCTGCCGGAATACCGAGGGCTGGGCGCCACCGCATGGTCGATCTACAACGGCGAGGAGCGCACCGGCTTCACCTTCCACTGGATGTCGCCCGGCATCGACGAGGGCGCGGTGCTCCTTCGGGACTCGGTAGCGGTCACGCCTGAGCGCTCCGCTCCGTCGCTCGAGGTTGCGAAGACACGGGCGGCCATCCCCCACCTTCGCGAAGTGCTTCGGTGCATGGTTGCCGGCGAGCCCGGCGTCCCGCAGGGCGACGGCGGCCGCTACTTCAGCGCGCAGGACCACGCCGTGATGCGCGAGGTCGATGATCCGGCGGCGCGCACCTCGGACGAACTGCTCCGGCGGCTGCGGGCCTTCGGGAGTCTCACCATCACCCTCGACCGTCCCTACAGCGTGACGGAGCTGGCGCGCGTGGCGCCGGGCGGACGGCGGCCTCGGCTGGCCTTCATCGCGGCCGACGGCGTGCTCCTCGCCCCGACCCGCATCGATGGCCTGCTGGCGCCGGCGTTCCGCGCCTACCGGGCAGCCGCGGACCTGTACCGGCGCGCACGGCCCCGGTAGGGGCGAGACCCGCTCTGCCCGGCTCTCACCGCAGCTCGACGACGCCTCTCGCGCATTCGATGGTCGCGATCAACGCGAAGTCCTGCCCGCGACACCTCGATGTTCGCGCCAAGCGCGTCGAGTTCCCGGCGGATGTCGGGCTCAGGATGCTCGGCGCGCAGGGACAGCAGGCGGCAGCCACTCGGGTGCTTGCCGGCACGGTCGGGCCGCCCGCGCCGATAGGAGATGAGAAACGGCACGACACCGCCGTGGGACTGGGTCATCGAGTACTCGTTTGGCCCGCCGGGGTCGTGGTCGAAGCGAATCGTCATCCCAAAGGGCTGCTCAACGCCAGACGCACGGACGCGCAGTACGGCCGCCTCGACGTCATGGGCGCGGACTCCCCAGGTGAGGAGGCGAGGTTCGTTTGCAAAGCCGGCGCCGAACGTCAGCACCATCCCCGCGTCGCGATTCGGGGCGACCACTTCGATGTGAGTCGCATCACCGAGGGAGAGCGAGCGGCTGAAGAGGTCCGGGGTGCGGTGCATCCCGGGACCGTCCGGCGTCACGCCGAGACGTTCCTCGATGGCCGTGACCGCGGCATCGCGGGTCGGTGCGCCGAAGACGAGTTGGTCGATCTCCATGGACGGCCGCCTTCCGAGGGCATGCCTCCCGTACCGGCTGTCAGGCGCCGGTCCGCAGGCAGGCGAGTGCCGCCGCGACTTGCGCCTCGCGACCCAGCGCGTGTCCGGTCCGCTGTAGCGCGGCCGCCAGTTCTGCCGCGCTATCGGCGCGCAGTGTAGCGTGGCCGACCTTGCGCCCGGGGCGAGGCTGCTTTCCGTAGTCGTGCCAGTGTCCGGCCGGGTCGCGCAACACTGCGGTGGCATCGGGCATGTCGCCGACCCAGTTCAACATGCAGGCGTGGCCGAGCATCCGAGTGTCGCCCAGCGGCAGGCCCAGTACCGCGCGCAGATGGTTCTGGAACTGGCTGGTCTCGCTGCCCTCGATGGTCCAGTGACCGGAGTTGTGCACGCGCGGCGCCATCTCGTTCGCCAGCAGTTCGCCGCCACGGCAGAACAGCTCCAGCGCGAACACACCGACGTAGTCCAGCCGTTCGGCGAGCCGGCGCGCGTAGCCCTCGGCGGCCTCGCGCAGCCCCGCGTCCACACTGGCCGGGGCGAGGCTGACCGACAGGATCCCGTCTACATGCCAGTTCTGCGTCAGCGGCCAGCTGCGGAACTCGCTGTCGCGTCCGCGCACGGCGACCACGCTCAGCTCGCGCTGGAACGGCACGAACGCCTCGACGATCAGCCCCACCTCGTCCGCCTGCGACCCGAGCGCCTCCCACGCCTCGCCGGCATCGGCGGGCGACTGGATGCGGAACTGGCCCTTGCCGTCATAGCCCAGCCGCCGGGTCTTGAGGATGCACGGGGCGCCGACCTGTGCGACCGCGGTATCGAGGGACGCCCGGTCGGTCACGTCGATGAAGTCCGGTACGGGGATGCCCAGTTCGCGGAACAGGCTCTTCTCGTCCAGCCGGTCCTGCGCGACCGCCAGGGCGCCCGGGTTCGGGAACACAGGCAGCCGCGTGGAAAGCCACTGCGCGCTTTCGGCGGGCACGTTCTCAAAGTCGAAGGTGGCCACATCGACGCTCGAGGCGAACTCGGCCAGCGCCTCGCGGTCGCGGTAGTCGCCCACCAGCAGCGGCGCAACCTGTCCGGCGCAGGCGTCGGCCACCGTGTCCATCACCTGGAAGCGCAAGCCGAGCGGTATGCCGGCGATCGCCAGCATCCGAGCGAGCTGCCCGCCTCCCAGGATGCCTACGGTGGTCATTCGCGCGGGTCGTCGTGGGCCAGCACGTCCTCGGTTTGGCGCTGGCGCAGGGCCTCGAGGGCCGCGCCAACGTCCGGATGCTCCGAAGCCAGCATCGCCGCGGCGAACAGCCCGGCGTTCGTCGCGCCCGCGGCGCCGATGGCGAACGTGGCCACCGGGATGCCCGCGGGCATCTGCACGATCGACAGCAGCGAGTCCATGCCGCTCAACGCCTTCGACTGCACCGGCACGCCCAGCACCGGCACCGGGGTCTTCGAGGCGAGCATGCCCGGCAAGGCCGCGGCGCCGCCAGCGCCAGCGATGATGGCGCGCAGGCCGCGCGGGCCGGCGCTCTCCGCGTAGGAGAACATCAGGTCCGGTGTACGGTGCGCCGACACGACCTTCACTTCGTAGGGCACGCCGAGGTCGTCGAGCCTCTGCGCGGCATGCTGCATGGTCTCCCAGTCCGAGCGGGAGCCCATCACGATGCCGACGAGTGGTGCGCGGTCCGTGGTCAACCTCGGTGCCTCCGTAACTACGCGCTCGGGCCGGCTGTGGGGTCGGGGCCGAGGATGATCGAGGCGAACTGGCGAGCCACCTGGTTGCGCTGGTGCTGGTCGCCGAAGAGTGCCGCGGAGGCGTGCTCCTCGCCGGTCGCTTCGCGGGCGAACCGTCGCGCGGCGGCCTCGAGGTCGGCGCGCGATTCGTCGATGTAGTCCTGATGCACCTCGGCCGGGCGGATGTTGCGGAGGAGCAACTCGCGGTTGCCCTCCAGCGCGAAGAGCACGGCCTCCGCCATCTCGGCGCGGTCGGGGCCCCAAGCGGCGATGAAGTGGAGGCACGGAAGCGGGTCGGGGGTGCGAGGAAACGGCGGCAGCATCTCCAGGTCGATGCGCCGGCGGCACTCGATCATCGGACAGCGGACTTCCGTCGGCATGCGGTCATGATGACACAGGGGGCACGGGCAGGGCGTGCTCGGCCGCTGCGCCGATGTCCGTGCGGTAGTAGGCCCCTTCGAAGCGGATCCGGCGCACGTTGTCGTACGCCTGCTCGCGTGCATCGGCGATGGTGTCGCCTCGCGCGACCACGCAGAGCACCCGCCCGCCGGCCGTGACGAGACGGCCCGAAGGGCCGCGCTTCACGCCGGCGAAGAAGACCCGCACGTCGTCGTCGACGGCGTCGAGGCCCTCGATGGGCTTGCCGGTCTCGTACGGACCTGGGTAGCCGCCCGAGGCCATCATCACCCCGACCGTGGCGGTGTCGTCCCACTCGACTGGGGCCTCGGCGAGCCGACCGTGGGCGACGGCGTCGCAGATCGCGAGGAGATCCGAGCGCAGCTTCGGCATCAGCGCCTCGGTCTCCGGGTCCCCGAAGCGAGCGTTGAACTCGACGACCTTCGGGCCGCCCTCGGTGAGCATCATGCCGGGAAAGAGCACGCCGCGGTACGGGCGGCCGGCGTCAGCCAGCGCACGAATCGCGCGTTCGGTCACCTCGCTGCGGATGCCCTCGGCGGTGGCATCGTCGAGCCAGCCGGGCGGTGAGTACACGCCCATGCCGCCGGTGTTCGGCCCCAGGTTGCCGTCGAAGATCGGTTTGTGGTCGCACGAGAACGGCATGTGTCGCACCGTCACGCCGTCCGTGAACGCGTGCGCCGACGTCTCCGGCCCGTACATACGCTCCTCGATGACCACGCGCCGCCCGGCGGCGCCAAAGGCGCCTCCGAGCATCGCGGCATCGATGGCCGTCTCGGCCTGTTCGAGGGTGTCGCAGACGGTGACGCCTTTGCCGGCAGCCAGCCCGTCTGCCTTCACCACGACGCCATGCCCGGACTCGCGGATATCGCGCTTCGCCTCGTCGGGGTCGTCGAAGGCGTGTGCGCGGGCGGTGGCGATGCCGACGTCCGCCATCAGTTGCTTGGCGAACGACTTCGACGACTCGATCTCGGCCGCGGCCGCGGTCGGCCCGAACGTGGGGATGCCCTCGGCGGTCAGGCGGTCGACGACTCCCGCCGCCAGCGGGTCCTCGGGCCCCACGATCACGAGGTCGGCGCGGATGCGCTGCGCCAGCCGGACGACGGCATCGAGGTCGTTGGCGGCGACGTGGGTGACGGTCTCGCCGTACTCGGCGATACCGGGGTTGCCGGGCGCCGCCCAGAGCTTCGCGAGGTCGGGCGACTGCGCCAGCTTCCAGGCAAGAGCGTGCTCGCGTGCCCCGCTGCCGAGGAGGAGGACGTTCAGCGCCATCGCGGGCTCCTCATCAACCGGGTGACTACTCCCACTCAATCGTGCCGGGGGGCTTCGAGGTGATGTCGTAGACGACGCGGTTCACCTCGGGCACCTCGTTGACGATGCGGCTGGAGATGGTGGCGAGGAGGTCGTAAGGGAGGCGCGCCCAGTCCGCGGTCATGGCGTCCTCGGCGGTGACGAAGCGCAGCGCGACGCAGTAGCCGTAGGTGCGGTAGTCGCCCTGCACGCCCACGGTCTTGGTGTCGGTGAGGACGGCGAAGGACTGCCAGAGGTCGTAGTAGACGCGCGCCTTCTTGATCTCGTCCATCACGATCCAGTCGGCGCGGCGCAGTACATCGAGGCGGTCGCGGGTTACCTCGCCGATCACGCGGATGGCGAGGCCGGGGCCGGGGAACGGCTGCCGGTACACCATCTCGTCGGGCAGCCCGAGTTCCTTGCCGACGCGGCGGACCTCGTCCTTGAACAGGTTGCGCAGCGGCTCGATGAGCGTCAGCCGCATGTCCTTTGGCAGCCCGCCGACGTTGTGGTGCGTCTTGATCTTCACTGCCGCGTTGCTGCCCGTGGAGGCGGACTCGATGACGTCGGGGTAGGTTGTGCCCTGCGCGATGAAGTCCACCTGTCCTAGCGACTTCGCCTCGTCCTCGAAGAGCCGGATGAAGGTCTCGCCGATACGCTTGCGTTTCGTCTCGGGGTTCGTGACCTCCGAGAGGTCGCGCAGGAAGCGCTCCTCCGCCTCGACGTGGCGGAGGTTGATCGCCATGTGCTCGCGGAAGGTGGTCACCACGCGGTCCGCCTCGCCGAGGCGGAGCAGTCCATTGTCGACAAAGATGCAGGTGAGCTGGTCGCCGACCGCTCGATGCACGAGTGCGGCGGCTACGGCGGAGTCGACGCCGCCCGAGAGCGCGCAGATCACCTGACCGCCGCCCACGCTCTTGCGGATGCCCTCGACGGACTCTTCGACGAAGTTGCTCGCGGTCCAGTCGCCGGCGCAACCCGCCACCTCGAAGAGGAAGTTGCGGATCAGCTGGTCGCCCTGCGGCGTATGTACCACCTCGGGGTGGAACTGGATGCCGATGTGCCCCTCACCGTCCGCCATCGCCGCGATGGGGGCGTTCTCGGACTGGGCGATCGAGCGGAAGCCCGGCGGCATCTGCTCGATGCGGTCGCCGTGGGACATCCACACGGGCATCGAGCCGGGGAGGTCGCGGAAGATCGGGTTCGCCGCCTCCGACACACCGAGCACGGCGTGGCCGAACTCGCGGCTGGTCGCCGGCTCTACGCGGCCGCCCAGGGTGTGCGCCAGCAGCTGCATGCCGTAGCACACGCCGAGCACCGGGACGCGCGAGTTGATGACGTAAGGGGGTAGGGAGGGTGCGCCGGGCTCGTACACGGAGGCGGGGCCGCCGGAGAGGATAAACGCCTTCACCTTCAGGTGGTTCAGTTTCTCGGCCGGGGCGTCCCACGGGATCAGCTCGGAGTAGACGTTGGCCTCACGGATGCGCCGCGCGATCAGCATCGAGTACTGCGAGCCGTAGTCGAGCACCACAACCGCCTCGGGAGCGTTGGGCGCGGGGTGTAGGACCTGACCGGGCTCGCGGGCCTCCGCGATTTCGAGGTAGGTGGCGACTTCGCTATCGCCGGAGCCTCGGACGCGGTCTTGCGCGCGCTGCTCCTCGCTGGGAACGGTGATGCGCTCCGCGGGTGCGGATGGCTCGGCCGAGTCGACCATGGCGCTGCCTGTTCGGGGAGGAAAGACGGTGAGCAGGGATCGTATCTGCGGCTAGAATGCTGGTCAACGCGGATCTCCCACACACGCTCCGCGACGCCTCCAGGAGCGACACCCTGCCCATCGTCGACCCCGACCAGATCGACCTCGTCGTGCGAAAGCTGCATTCCGGCGGCATCGTGGCGATCCCGACCGACACGGTGTACGGCGTCGCTGCGCTGGCCACGAGCGCCGAGGCGGTGCGCGCACTGCAGCATCTGAAGGGGCGGGACGTCGACCAACCGATCGCCGTGCTGATCGACAGTGTGGTCGCGCTCGCGGCGCACCTCGAGGACCCGACAGCGCTCGATGGCGTCGTGGGGTTCTGGCCGGGCGCACTGACCGCCATCGTGCGTGCTCGCGCCGATGGCTCGCTGCCGGCGCCGGTGGTGAGCGCGAGCGGCACGATCGGCGTCCGCAAACCGGACGACGTGCACGCGCGCGCGGTCATCCGCGAGTGCGGCGGCCTGCTGGCCGTCACGAGCGCGAACCGCCACGGCGACGCGCCGGCGACATCGGCCCAGGAGGTGGCGGCGACGTTCGGGATGGGCCTCATGATCCTCGATGGTGGCCCCCGCCCGGGTGGCCTCGCCTCCACGGTCGTCGACCTCAGCGGCGAGCGCCCGCGGGTCCTACGCGAGGGGCAGGTCACGGCAGCCGACCTCGGGATCGAGGAACCGTAGACACGGGGGCGCCGCCCGGCATCTGACGCAACGCTCATGTACGATCGCCGCGAGGGCAGCGGGCGCCCTCGGACACGAGGGGGACGTGATGCGAGTTGCCATCGGCTCTGACCACGCCGGCTACGAGCTGAAGGAGATCCTGGCCGAGCAACTTCGGGAGGTCGGCGACGACGTCACCGACTTCGGGACCGATTCGCTCGAGTCGTGCGACTACCCGGATGTCGCCATCCCGCTTGGGCGTGCGGTCGCCGGCGGCGATCACGACTTCGGCATCCTGCTCTGCTCCAACGGCGTCGGCCCGTCAATCGTCGCGAATAAGCTGCACGGGGTGCGGGCGGCGCTGTGCCACGACACGTTCTCCGCGCGCCGCGCGCGGGAGCACATTGACGCGAACGTGCTGAGCATGGGCGCGTGGGCGATCGGCCGCGGGCTCGCCTGGGACGTCGTGCAGGCGTTCCGCGGCGCGACCTTCGAGGGCGGCGAGCGCCACGAGCGCCGGTTGGGCAAGCTGAACGCGCTGGACGACGAGCTGCGGGCGCGGACGCCGGCTTCGTCTGGCAGCTGACGTTGACGGGTCAGCGTGGCTTCAGCGGGCGGCTGGGCCGGACGAAGGGCGCGCTCGCGCGCCTGCGGGCGGGCGCCGGGACCGCGGCGGCGCTGGCTAACGGGGCAGGGCACGCGGCCCTGCACACCGCGCGACACCGTGGCTTCCCACGCGAAGACGGGGCCGTCCGCGTGCAGGGGCTTACCGCGCCAGTCGAGGTGACGCGCGACCGCCTCGGCGTCCCGCACATCTTCGCCGACACCGCCGAAGACGCGCTCTTTGGGCAGGGCTTCGTCCACGCGCAGGACCGGCTATTCCAGATGGACGGGATGCGCCGGCTTGCCTCGGGCCGCCTCGCGGAGGTAGCCGGGCCGTCCGCGGTCAACAGCGACCGCTTCATGCGTCGGTTGGGGCTGCTGCAGTGCGCGCAGCGCGACGATGCGGAACTCGACCCGGAGGCACGGTCACTGCTTGCGGCGTACGCGGCAGGGGTGAACGCCGGCGTCGAGTCGCTCCCAGCGCTGCCCCCGGAGTTCGGCATCCTGGGTGACACGCCCGCGCCCTGGCGGCCCGCGGACTCGATGCTTCTGGGGCGCCTGTTGCTCTTCTCCTTCTCCGGCAACTGGGACACCGAGTTGCTCCGCGAGCAACTGCTGGAGGCCCTCGGCCCGGACCGCGCGTCGGCGCTCGATGCCGTGTACCCCGCGGAGGGCCCGACCCCGACCGGGGAACCGCCCGGTCCGGCTGCCGACCGGCTGCTCACGGCGTACGAGGACGCTCTCGAGCGCGGCATGCGTGGTGGCGGCTCGAACGCGTGGGTGGTGAGCGGCGAGCGCAGCGCGAGCGGGGCGCCGCTCTTGGCGTCCGACCCGCACCTCGAGGTCCGCCTGCCCGGCCTCTTCCATGTGAGCCACGTAGCGGGTGGCGACGTCGATGCCATCGGGGCCGACGTGGCCGGTATCCCCGGCGTCGTTATTGGACATAATGCGACGCTGGCCTGGGGCTTGACCGCGGGGATGGGCGACGTCGCCGACTGCTACGTGGAGCACGTCGACCGGCAGCAGCCCGAGCGTTACCGCCAGGGTGACGGGTGGGTCGACGCCACGGTGCGCGTCGAGCAGATCGAGGTGCGCGGCGGCGATCCGGTGGTGGAGCGCGTGCTGGAGACGCGCCACGGGCCGGTGGTCGGGCCGGCCGTCCCGGGCGAGGACCGCGCGGTCGCGCTGCGATGCACCGCACTCGAACGCGGCGACATCGTGGGGGCGTTCCTGCGCATGTGGCGCGCCGGCACACCCGCGGCGTTCGAGGCCGCGATGGACGCGTGGCCGGGCGCGACGTTCAACTTCGTCTACGCGCACGTCGAAGGCGAGATCGGTTACCGCTTCGTCGGTCGCGTGCCGCAACGCGAGCCGGGCGTGGGCCTGCTGCCCCAGGACGGCGCTCGTCCCGAGCCGCTGCCCGAGCCGTGGCCGGGAGCGCGTCTCCCGAGGCACGCCAGCCCTGCCTCCGGGGTGATCGTCTCGGCCAACAACGCGCCGGGCGGCGCGCTCCACCTGGGCGCCGAATGGTGCGAGCCGTGGCGCGCCAGACGCATCGAGGAGTTGGTCGCGGCGCGCGAGCACCACGACGTGCGGTCCTTCGAGGCGATCCAGGCGGACCTCTACTCGGAGCCGCTGGTGCGGATGCGGGACCTGTTGCTGGACCGCGGACTTGTCGCGGACGAGGCCGTCCGCTCGCTGCTCGGACGCTGGAGCGGGCAGGCCGCGCCAGAGAGTGCCGGCGCAGCGGCGATGGAGTTGACGTACCAGGAGGTAGCTCGCGAGGCGGCCGGTCGCTTGGCGGGGCCTTCCGCCCCCATTGTGCTGGGGAGCGGGTTGGACGGCATCGCCGCCAACTCGTCCTTTCACTACCGGTTGCAGGGGCTGGTGCTCGAACACCTCGAACAGCCTCGCCTCCCGTGGTACGACGGTGAAGCCGCGCGTGACCGCGCGCTCACGGCCGCGCTGGGACGGGCGCTCGAGACACTACGGGAGCGCCAGGGCGAGGCGCAGCATCGATGGTGGTGGGGCGGTCTGCACCGCATCTACTTCAAGCACCCGCTGCGGGCGATCCCGGCACTGGGGCCGTGGTGGTCGCGAGGCCCATACCCCTTTGGTGGTGACGTGAACACGGTGTGCCAGGCGGGCTTCAGCCCGCACAAGGGGCCGGACCACCTCGGCTTCGCGCCCGCCTACCGCCAGGTGATCGACCTGGCCGACTTCGACCGCTCCACATTCCAGCTCCCGACCGGCAACTCCGGGATCCCCGGTCACCCCCGCTACGACGACTGCATCGAGGAGTACCTGGCCGGGGTGAGCCGGCCGCTGCTGTACACTCGCGCGGCCATCGAGGCGGCGGTCGAGCATCGGCTGCGCCTGGAGCCGGCGGGACCGGCAGAAGCAGGGCCCATGTGACCGACCTCGAACAGCGCGCGGCAGTGTATCGGCCGCTGGTGCAGCACGAGATGCGCGCCGTCGTCGGCGACCGGCGCGAGCCCCTGTTCGCCTGGATGCGCTACCACCTCGGCTGGGAGGAGCCCGACGGGCGCTCCGTGGAGGCGCCGCGTGGCAAGATGCTGCGCCCGGTGGCGTTGCTGCTGGCGACGGAGCTGTGTGGCGGCGACGCGCGGGCGGCCGTCCCGGCGGCGGCCGCGGTGGAGCTGGTCCACAACTTCTCGCTGCTCCACGACGATGTGGAGGACGCGAGCGAGCGCCGTCACCACCGCCCGACGCTCTGGACGTTCGCGGGCGCCGCGCAGGCCATCAACACCGGCGACGGCATGTACACCGTGGCCCGCCTCGCCATGTACCGCCTGCTCGACAGCGGCGTCGCCGTCGACAGCGTGCTCGCCGCGATGAGCGAACTGGACGCGGCGTGCCTGCGGCTGGTCGCCGGCCAGCAGCTCGACATCGCGTTCGAGCAGCGGCGCGATGTGACGCCCGAGGAGTACCTGGAGATGACCGCGGGCAAGAGCGCCGCCATGTTCGCGGCGCCGTTCGCCATCGGCGCGCTGCTCGCCGGGGCCGCCCCACCCGTCGTCGACGCCTTCCGGCGCTACGGCCTCCACGTTGGCCTCGCCTTTCAGGCGGTGGACGACGTGCTCGGGATCTGGGGTGACACCGAGGTGACCGGGAAGCCTGTGGGCGACGACCTAGCCTCCCGCAAGATGTCGTACCCCGTCGTGGCGGCGCTGAGCCGAGGCGGCGACGAAGCGGCGCTGCTGGCGCGTGCGTACGCCGAGCCACCGGGTGCGGGTGACGACATCGAGCGGCTCACCGGCCTCGTGGTGGCCACCGGCGGACTCGAGGCGACGGAGGGGCTCGCTCGCGAGCACCAAGCGGCGGCGCTCGAGGCGCTACGCGACGCCGGCCTCTCCGCGGAGGTCATCGAGGTGTGCTCGGCATACGCGAACGCGGCCGTCGGGCGCGTTGCCTGACCGAGCGCACCCGGTCGCTTCTTACGGCGCTCAGATTGCCCCGCAATCGTCAGCCCGTCTATGATCGCGGCGGTCGCGACGCTCTGAGGCCCCCATCTCGGTGGTCCAGCGCGGCGGCACCGAGCCGTCCGGTCCGGCAGAGTCGAAGGCAGCAACCGGTGCACCGCGCGTCAACCAGGTGACGGGAAGCGGCGGAGCGTGTCTTGAGGCAGCAAAAGCAGACCATTCGCGACATCGACGTCAAGGGGAAGCGTGTCTTCCTGCGGGTGGACTACAACGTCCAGTTCCTCAACGGCAATGGCAACGGCAACCACGGCACGCTGCTGGACGACCACCGTCTGCGCGAGTCGGTCGCGACGATCTGGGCTCTCCAGGGCGCCGGCGCGAAGGTGATCATCTGCTCCCACCGGGGCCGTCCCAACGGCCAGGCGGTGGAGGAACTGCGCAACGCCCCTGTCGCCAAGCACCTCTCGACGCTCGTGAACTGCCCCGTCCCCTCGGTCCCGGAGTGCGTCGGCCCCGTCGCCGAACAGGCCGTGGCGGAGATGCAGCCCGGTGACCTGCTGCTCCTGGAGAACGTCCGCTTCCACCCCGAAGAGGAGGCGAACGACCCGGCATTCGCGAAGCAACTGGCAGACCTGGCCGATGTCTACGTGAGCGACGCCTTCGGCACGGCCCACCGTGCGCACGCCTCGGTCGTCGGGGTTCCGCAGATCATCCCGGGTGTGGCCGGGCTGCTCCTGGAGCGGGAGATCAAGTACCTGTCGGTGGCGTTGGAGAAGCCGGAGCGGCCCTTCACCGTGATCCTGGGCGGGGCGAAGATCGTCGACAAGATTGGCATCCTGCGACACTTCTGCGAGCACGACAACCGCGTCCTGGTCGGCGGCGGCATCGCGAACACGTTCCTCAAGGCCCAGGGCATCGACATCGGTGACTCGCTCGTGGAGAACAGCCGCATCGACGAGGCGCTCGAGGTGATGCGGCTGGCGGCGAACAGCGACGGCGTGCGCCTCATGCTGCCCCGCGATGTGATCATCGCGGACAACCTGGGCGAGAACGTGCGTGCCGTGTCCGTGAACCGTGTGCCGCCCGGATTCCGCATTCTCGACATCGGACCGCAGACCCTGGAGGATTTCCGGGAGGCGCTGCAGGAGTCGAAGACGGTCGTGTGGAACGGCCCGGTCGGCTTCTTCGAACGCGAGCCGTTCGACAAGGGCACGCTGGAGATCGCCCGCGTGCTGGGGGACATCGATGCGGTAACCGTCGTCGGTGGTGGCGAGACGGCCGCAGCTGTCGCGCGCGCCGGCGTGCAGGACCGCGTTACCCACGTCTCCACCGGCGGCGGCGCCTCGCTCGCGATGTTGCAGGGCGAGCCCCTCCCGGGCGTGGAGGTGCTACGGAACGCGACGTAGCCCGCACGAGGCGGGTGCCCCGTCCTCGACGCACCTCGGTCCCCACAAGCCCGCCTCGGCCCACCTTCGAGCCCCTGCCAGCGAGCCGGAGTAGCATTGCCGCATGGACCTTGAACTGATCCGCCGCCTCGCCATCCCCGCCGACAGCAAAGTGATCCTCTGCGTGATGGATGGCCTGGGCGGCCTTCCCGGACCGCGCGGCCGCACCGAGTTGGAAGACGCCGACACCAAGCACCTCGACCGCCTCGCGACGCACGGCGCGCTTGGCCTCACGCTGCCCGTGGGCCAAGGCATCACGCCGGGCTCCGGCCCGGGGCACATGGCGCTGTTCGGCTACGACCCCCTGACGTTCGACATCGGCCGGGGCGTCCTCGAGGCGACCGGCATCGACTTCGCCCTCGCCCCGAACGACGTCGCCGCGCGCGGGAACTTCTGCACGCTAGGCGCGGACGGCGCCATCGTCGACCGGCGCGCCGGACGGGTGGCGACCGAGGTGACGGCCCAGATCGCGGAGCAGCTCCGCCGCATCGAGCTGCCGGGCGTGGAGGTCTTCGTGGAGCCGGTGCGCGAGCACCGGTTCGTGCTGGTACTGCGCGGCGAGGGCCTGTCGGACGCCTTGACCGAGACCGACCCGCAACGCGAAGGCGTCGCGCCGCTCCCCTGCGAGCCTGCCGCCCCCGAGGGCGAGGCCACGGCCAACCTCGTGAACCGCTTCATCGAGGAGGCGCGCCGGGTCATCGGGGACCGGGACCAGGCCAACGGCCTGACGCTGCGGGGCTGGGCCAAACGCCCCCAATTGCCGCAGTTCCCGGAGCTGTGGAAGCTGCGCGCGGCGGCCGTGACCGTCTACCCCATGTACCGCGGACTCGCGCGACTCGTGGGGATGGACGCGATCGATGGTGGCGACTCGCTCCAGACGCAGCTCGAGGCGGTGCGAGAGCGCTGGGACGACTACGACTTCTTCTTCATCCACTACAAGGCGACCGACAGCGCCGGCGAGGACGGCGACTTCGCGCGCAAGCGGGACGCGATCGCGGACTTCGACGCGCACGTCCCGCAACTCCTCGGCCTCGGCCCGACGGTGCTGGTGGTGACCGGCGACCACTCGACGCCCGCCACCATGGCCGCCCATTCGTGGCATCCTGTGCCCTTGCTCATGTCCGGCCAGCACGTGCGCGTCGATGCGACGCACCACTTCTCGGAGACCGAGTGCGCCCAGGGCGGGATGGGCACGCTCCTCGCCAAAGAAGTGCTCCCAATCGCCTTCGCACACGCGGGGCGCCTGACGAAGTACGGCGCGTAGCCCGGAGACCGCGATGCCCGATGGCCGACGCCTCCCGATTGTGGGTGGCAACTGGAAGATGCACACCGACCGCGCGGAGGCCCACCGCTTGCTCGACGCCCTGGTCGACGACCTCGACGGCCTGGAGGGCGTCGAGGTGGTCGTCTGCCCACCGGCGCCGTGGCTTGGCGATGCGGCAGACGCGTTCGACGACACCTCGCTGGCCGTGGGCGCGCAGGATGTTTATTGGGTGGCGCAGGGCGCCTTCACGGGTGCGGTCGCGGCCTCGCAGCTGGTCGGGACGGTCGAGTACGTCCTCGCAGGCCACTCGGAGCGGCGGCAGGTCTTCGGCGAGACCGATGAGCACGTGAACCTCAAGCTCCGCGCGGTGCTGGGCGCCGGGCTCCGCCCCATCCTCGCCGTGGGTGAGCGGCACGAAGAGCGCGAGGCGGGCCGCACGATCGAGGTACTGGAGCGCCAGTTGCGGGCGGCCTTCGAGGGCATCCCCCAGATCGACGACGGCTTCGTGATCGCTTACGAGCCGGTGTGGGCGATCGGCACCGGTCTGGCCGCGACCCCGGAGATGGCGCAGGAGGCCTGCGCCGCCGTGCGCGCCGTCGTCGCGGACCGCTTCGGTGCGGACGTTGCGACGACGTGTCGGGTGCAGTACGGCGGCTCCGTGAATCCCGCGAATGTGGAGGGCTTTGCCCGCCAGCCAGACATTGACGGCGCGCTCGTCGGCGGGGCGGCGCTCCACCCGGACGCCTTCGCCGCGATCTGTCGAGCGGTCGCCGCGGCCTTTTGACCGTGCCCGCGTCCTCGCGCCGCGTGGTAGCCCTCCTCGGTCCCACCGCCTCCGGCAAGACCGCGGCCGCCGTCGCCGTCGCCCGGCGCCTGCCGATTGAGGTCGTCGCGGCCGACTCGCGGCAGCTGCGGCGAGGGATGGTGATCGGTACCGCCGCACCCACTGCGGAGGAGCTGGCAGCCGTCCCGCATCACCTCACCGGGATCATTGAACCGGACGCGGACTGGTCGCTGGCCGACTGGCTCAGGCGCGCGCGCGAGGCCATGGAGGACATCTGGAGTCGCGGCCGTCTGCCGCTGCTGACCGGTGGCACGGGCCAGTATGTGTGGGCGCTACTGGAGGGGTGGAGTGTGCCCGCGGTCCCGCCGAACCCCGCACGTCGCCGCGAGCTGGAGGCCATAGCGGCCCGCGAGGGTGATGCGGCGCTCCATCGTCGCCTCGCCCGTGCGGACCCGGCGTCCGCGGAGCGCATCGATGCGCGGAACGTGCGCCGGGTCATCCGTGCGCTGGAGATCGTGGAGGCTACGGGGGCGCCTGTGCCGCTCTCGGCGCCGGCCGCGCCGGACTTCGCGTGGCGCGCGGTCGGCCTCCGCTGGCCGCGCGACACCCTCTATGCCCGTGCCGACGAGCGCGTGGAGGCGATGTACGCCGCGGGGCTGGTCGAGGAAACGCGGGGCCTCCTCGAACGCTACGGCGGCGACTTCCCGGCGCTCCAGAGCATCGGATACGCCGAGGCGCTGCGCGTGGTGCAGGGCGATTGGGACGTGTCGGCAGCGATGGAACGCACGATGACCGAGACGCACCGTCTCATCCGCATGCAGGCCGCCTGGTTCCGCGAGGACGACGAGCGCATCGAGTGGGTGGACGGGGCGGACCTCGAAGCGGTGGTCGCTGCTGTTGAGGCAGCGGCACGGCCGCCCGTACGATAGCGGGACGATGAGCGGGTTTCCCTTCTGGAAGATGCACGGCACCGGCAATGACTTTGTCGTCATGCGCGCGGATGACCTGTCCGTGCCCGACGGCCGTTGGTCCAAGCTGGCGACCGCGGTCTGCGACCGCCACCTCGGTGTGGGCGCCGACGGCCTGATCCTCGTGCAGCCTTCAGACGTGGCCGACCGCAAGATGCGCATCTTCAATGCCGATGGCTCGGACGGCGTGATGTGCGTGAACGGCATCCGCTGCTTCGTGAAGTTCTGCCTCGACCAGGGCCTCGTCGACTCGCCCTCCGGCGCCATGCGCGTGGAGACGAACACCGGGGTCCAGGAAACGCAGGCCACCCGAGGCGCGGACGGACTCGTCGAGGTCGTCCGCATCGTCGTCGGCGTGCCGGAACTCGACCCGGCCTCGGTGGGCGTGTCCATCGAGCAGGCGATGCCGGTGACGGCGATGCCGGTCACGGTGGAGGATGCGCTCGGCGCGACCACCGTCAACGTCGCGCTCGTTTCCATGGGGAACCCTCACGCGGTGAACTTCATCGAAGGCTCGCCGCGCGACTATCCCCTGGAGCGCATCGGGCCGCTGGTAGAGCACCACACGGCGTTCGCCGACCGCACGAACTACGAGGTGGTGCGAGTCACGGCCCGCGACCACCTCGAAATGCGGGTGTGGGAGCGGGGCGTCGGTGAGACCCTAGCGTGCGGTTCAGGCGCCTGTGCCGTGGTGGTGGCGGCTCGCGTCCTCGGCTATGTGGATGACCAGGTGGATGTCGCCGTCCCCGGCGGCATCTTGCACATCGAGTGGGACGGTGAGGGCGCCGTGGTGCTGACCGGCCCGGTCGCCCGCGTCTTCACCGCGGAGTGGGAGCACTAATGCAGCAGCGGCGTCCAATCGAGTCGTTCACCCCTCAGGTGCGCAACGTCCCCATCCGGCCTCGCGCCTGGCGCGCGCTGGTCGAAACGGACGGCGCCATCGTCGCCGAGCGAGAGGCCGGGCAGCTAGCGCTGGTGCCAGAGGACGGTCAGCTCCACTGCTACTGGGCGTTTAGCACGCTCGATGAGATGCGACTGGTATTTACGGAGATGTGGCAGGAGGTGCGCCCGGCCATCGCCGCGAGCGACATCGACCACGTCGTCCTGGACTTCGTCTCCGTGCAGAACCGCGACTGGCTGGAGCCCATGCTCCGCGACGCCGACTTCGCCTTCTTCGCCGAATGGATGTAGATGGTCCACCCCGGCCTCGCCCCGGACGCCATCCCGGAGTTTCCAGAGGGCGTGGAGATGCGCCGCGCGCAGGGTGACGACCTTGACGCAGTGCGGCGGCTCTGGGCGGACGCCTATGGCGACCTGTCCGACGGCGAGCGCACCATCGATGCGCGTCTCGACGGCGCCTCCTGGGTGGGGCTGCTCTCGGCGGATGGGGAGCCCGCGGCCTTCGCCGTGAACGGCGAGGTGGAGGAGGCGAACGGCCGCATCCTGGGCGCCGGCGTGGACCCGGACTTCCGCGGGCGCGGCTACGGCGCGCTCGTCGTCGCCGCCGCGATGTACCAGCTCACCACGCGGGACGCGCGCCGCGCCACCATCGAGGTGCGCCCGGACATCCCGCAGGGACTGCGGTTGTGCCGTGACCTCGGCTTCTCGCCGGATCGCGCCGGGCTGGAGTACCGGCGTTCGACGGACGAGGCGGAGATCCAGGAGCAGCGCGAGCAACGTCGCGTCGCCGGTGTGAAGGCACGCTTCGGGAAGTGGCGCTAAGCGCCCCGCCCGCCACGCCTGAGGTTGCAGGGAGGACCGATGAGGCTCGCGCAGCGGGTCGAGCAGTTGCCGCCGTATCTCTTCGCGCGCATCTCCGAGATGATCGCTCGTAAGCGGGCCGAGGGTGTCGACGTCATCTCGCTCGGCATCGGTGACCCCGACCTCCCGACACCGGACTACCTGCTCGACTGCCTCGCCGACGCCTCCCGCGACCCGGCGAACCACCGCTACCCGGAGTCCGACGGGCTCCCCGAGTTCCGCGAAGCGATCGCGCGCTGGTACGAGCGGCGGCACGGCGTGACGCTCGACCCGGGCCGCGAAGTCGTGCCGCTGATCGGTTCGAAGGAGGGGATCGGGCACCTCCCCCTGTGCCTCATCGACCCCGGTGACGTCTCGTTGATCACGGACCCCGGCTACCCGGTCTACGAGATCGGCACGATGTTCGCCGGTGGCGAGACCGTGAAGCTGCCACTCAGCGAGGAAGACGGCTGGCTGCCACGCCTCGATGACATCCCGGAAGACGCTGCCCGGCGGGCGCGCATTCTGTGGCTGAACTACCCCAACAATCCCACGGGCGCCGTCGCCGACCTCGGATTCTTCGAGCGCGCCGTCGCCTGGGCCTGCGAACACGACGTCGTGATCGCACACGACCTCGCGTATGCGGACGTCACGTACGACGGCTACGTCGCCCACTCGATCCTCGAGGTGGACGGGGCACGCGACGTGGCTATCGAGTTCAACTCGCTCTCCAAGAGCTTCAACATGACCGGCTGGCGCGTCGCCATGGCGGTGGGCAATGCCCAGGTGGTGAACGCGCTGACGCGCGTGAAGACCAACCTGGACTCGGGCATCCCGCAGGCGATCCAGCGGATGGCGATCGCGGCCCTCGATGACCCGCGCGAGTCGATTGCTTCACATAACGCTGTCTACCAGCAGAGGCGGGACCGCGTTGTTGAGGTGCTGCGAGAGCTTGGACTGCACCTCGATCCGCCGCAGGCGTCGCTCTATGTGTGGGCGCGGCTGCCCGAGGGCGAGCGCTCCAGCGGCGACTTCGCCGCACGGCTTGTCGAGCAGACGGGCGTGGTGGTGACACCGGGTGCGAGCTATGGCGAGGCGGGCGAGGGCTACATCCGCATCTCGCTAACAGTCCCCGATGAGCGCCTGGAGGACGCCCTGCGGCGCCTCTCCGCTTTCGCGAAGGGCGAACGGGCCCTGTAGGTTCTTCCCACCTCGAGACCTTGCGCGGGCGATCCGCGGCTCTCCGGCGGCGCTATCATGAGGAGGCAGTGCGGGATGTGCCCGCCACCCTCCGAAGGAGATCGCCATACCCAGGAAGCGCCCGCAGCAGCAGCAGACCCTCGCCCCTAGCTCCAACGGCCGCGACGGCCACACGTCCGGCGGTCGTGCCCCTCGTAGCCCGCACCGCACCGAGCCCGAACGCGAGCGCGCGTTCCTGGTGGCCGTCGACAGCCGCGGCCACAACGGCATGTCCACGCCGGAGTCGATGCGCGAACTCGGCCGCCTGGTGCGGACCGCCGGAGGACGCGTGGTCGGCAGCACGATCCAGCGCCGGGAGGCGCCGGACCGTACGACCTACATCGGGTCCGGCAAGGTGGACGAGATCGTGGAGTCTAAAGAGGCGACGGACTACAACACCGTCATCTTCGACGACCCACTGTCGCCCTCCCAGCAGCTCAACCTGGAACGGGTGCTGGGCGTGAAGGTGCTGGACCGGTCCGCGCTGATCCTGGACATCTTCGCCAGTCGCGCGCGCACGCGCGAAGCCTCCTTGCAGGTCGAGCTGGCGCAGCACGAGTACCTGTTGCCGCGCCTCCGAGGCCAGTGGCAGCACCTGGAGCGGCTGGAGGGCGCGATCGGCTCCCGCGGCCCCGGTGAGACGCAGCTGGAGACCGACCGACGCCTGATCGGGCGGCGGATCGCGCGGCTAAAGAAGGACATCGAGGCCGTGCGCCGGCACCGTGCCTTGCAGCGCAGCCGCCGCGTGCGCCAGGGGATGCCGGTGGTTGCGCTCGTGGGCTACACGAACGCCGGCAAGTCGTCGCTGATGCGCGCGCTGGCCGGCGCGAAGGTACTGGCCGCGGATGCGCCCTTCGCCACGCTCGACCCGGTGACGCGGCGCGTCGGCTCCGCGGAGGGCGACGCGTTCCTGCTGACGGACACCGTGGGCTTCATGCAGAAGCTGCCGACGCAGTTGATCTCCGCCTTCCGCGCCACGCTGGAGGAGCTGGAGACAGCGGACCTGCTGCTGCACGTCGTCGACACCACCTCGCCTGCCATGCAGGCACAGGCGGAGAGCGTGCTGGAGACCCTCGCCGCGCTCGGCCTGGAGGATGTGCCGACGCTGACGGTGCTGAACAAGGCGGACGGCCTCGTGCTCGAGGACGGCACGCCGGTCCGCTCGGAGGCTGACCTGCCGCCGCCGCCGGAGGTCAGTCCCTTCGGACCCGAGGAAGAGGCCGTGTACACCTCGGCGACCGAGGGCTGGGGCGTCGACGCATTGCGCGAGCGGCTGATGTTCGAGTTTTTCGGCAGCCCCTCCGTGGAACCGGCGCTCGCCGGACGCGAGTAGGGGGAACCGGCCGCTACCGCTCGCGACGCCCGAGGATGGCGACGTGCGCACCTCGAAACCGCGTCAGTGCCACGGTCCACACCTCGCCGCCGGTCAGCGCGCGGTTGAGCCGCAGTTCGAGCGCGTTCGTCTCCACGGGCGAGCCTCGGCGCATCACCTCCACGCGCCCGGCCCCGAGCGACCGCAGACGGTCGAGGAGTGCGCGTTCCGAGAACGGCAACCACGCCTCAATGGCGAAGCGCCGGACGAACGGCGACTCCACCGGTCGGTCGCCGCTCAGGTACGCGATCTGCTCGTCCAACTTCCATGCATCGAGGCGCGACGCCAGCACGTCGATGAGGCCCGCTCGGCCGACGCCGGGGTCGGGGTCAAAGAGATAGCGACCCGGCTCACCGATCGTCGTGGCGCCGGTGTCTGGATCGCCGTCGAGCATCGCGCCCGCGGGCAGCACAGTCACGCGCCTGCGCGGTCCCGCCAGATTGCCGAGCCAGCACACCGCCTCCACGAGCCGCCCACCGAGCGAGACGAACTCCAGCTCGCAGTCCTCAGGCAGCAGTGTCACGTCGATGCCGGGCGCGAGCTTGATGCCGCTGCCCGCGACGCTGGAGGCGATGCCGAGCGCGACTTCGAGGGTTGGCGACCAGCGGGCGGGATCGAGCACGCGGCCTCCGGGCCCCCGCCGTGACGGGTCGAGCCAGACCGCGTCGACATCGGGCAGCGCGAGGCTACTGAGGTCCGCTTCGAGCACCTCGACGCGCTCGGTCAGGCGGCGCACGGCGACGTTCGCCCGGAGCATGGCGAGCCGTGCGGTGTCGCGGTCGACGGCGAGCACCGGCGCGCGGCGCGCCAGCGCGAGCGTATCGGCGCCGGCGCCCGCTCCGAGGTCTGCGATCCGCCGCGCCGCGGAGAAGCGCCTCGACGTGTGTTCCGCTACGAGTTCGGGCGAGGCCTGTTCGGCTGCCTCACGGTCGAAGTAGAGCCGGGCGGCGTCCGCGAACTTCGGGGTGGCGCTGCGCCGCCCGTCGGCCAGCGCGAGTGCGGCGCGAGTGGACGCGGCCGGCAGGCGGCGGCGCAGCCGGTCCAGGATCGCGAGCGCGGGGATCCCGCCTGCGAGCAGCGCAGACGCCTCCTGGACCGCGGACTCGCCCTCGGTCGTGCGGAGCCAGGCGACGTCGGAGGCGTCCACCCGCGGCGTTAGCGGGCGGCGCGCAGGGCGGCGGCCTCCGGGGCCCGCACCCACGGGCGGTCGCCCCAGTGCTCGCCAAGCACCGTCTCGACCTCGCGCAGCACCTGCTCGCGGGCGGCTGCGACACGCCTCGTGGCGGCCTCGTCACCACCGAACGAGGCGCCGAGGTCGTCGAGCCAGCTGGCCACGCGCCGCCCGACCCGCGTCTCGCGTGCCGCCGGCAGCAGCCATTCGAGGGGCGGGTGTGTGCCGTCCTCCACGACACAACTCAGCCGGCAGAGGGCGGCAGACGCCTCGCCGGCGGCGGGCAGCACCACGGCAGGGGGTGATGCGGCCACGGCGCCGAGCGCGTGGACTGCCTGCACCGTCTGCAGCCACAGGGCGCGGGTGATGCGTTCCGGGGCGTCGGAGGGCAGCTGGCGGGCCACAGCGGCCATTTGCTCCCCGCGACGGAGGCGGTCGTGCAGCGGTTCAGCGTGGCGGACGAGCCAGCGGGCCTCCAGGGAGCGTCGGGTGGTGCCGGCGACCAGCCGGCCTGCAGCCTCCGAGGTCATCACCGTCAGTCCGATGCGCGACGCTCCGCTCGGGCGCTCGACGGTGACGCCGTCGCGGAGCAGCGGTTCGCGCTGTGGTGCGGACAGCAGCCGCGCCTCGGACGCGTCGAGCAGCAACCAAGCATCGATGCCGGCCGGCGCTGCCGGCAGGTCGATGCCCGCGGGGGGCGACGTCAGCAGGAGCGAGAGGTGCGGCGCGAGCTGCTGCCACGGGGCGGCGCCGAGGAGGTCTCGACCCCATTCCCGCGCCTGCTCCCGCAGCGCCGAGGCGGGGTCTTGTGTCATCTCAGTCGGTGAGCTGACCGAGCTCCTGGAGCGCGGCCTTCACGTCGTCCGCGGCGGTGTACATCACGCCCTCGCGGAGCGCGTCGAAGCCATCGATCACGTCGTCACCGATGTCGTTGGCGTAGGCGACATTGAGGAAGTCGGAGCGGGTCGCCTCGTTCGTGATCGTCAGGGTGTGCGTGACGACGGGTTCGAAGTCACTCCACTGTGCGGACATGCGGACTCTCCACTCAAAGGGCTCGGGTTGCGCATTGGGCGCCGGCGTCGCGAAGGCGCGCCGCCGGGCGTGCCCGGCCTCGGACGACCTGTCGGCTACCGTACCAGCGCACCCGTTTCCGGGCTAGCGACCGCGTGGTGGCGGCTCGCGCTAGCCCTCCGTGCCCGTGCGCTCCTCGATGACCTGGCGGATGTGGGTGATGCGCTCGAACTCCACAGGCGGTTCGGGCTCGGTTTCCAGCGCGCTTCGGGCGGTGTCGAGCAGGGCCGCGGCGCCGCCATAGGCGACGAACCACTCCAGGCCCTGGACAAGCGCGAGCACCTGCCGGCGCGGGTGACGACGGTGGCGGAGGTAGCCCCACGCGACGCCGACGAGCAACGCGGCGATCGCGAAGCGCAGTTGCTGCTTCCCCATGTGGCACACCCCTCCACGGACCGGCAGCCCGGGACTACCCGCGCATTGTCACAGGGTAGCCGCTGCGGACGCTACACTGCCGCGGAATGGAAGAGCTATTCGCGGCGTGGCGGTTTGCCTTCGAGCGCCTGCGCGCCGGCTGGCGCCTGATGCTCGTCGCCGCGGTCGGCGTGATGGCCGCCGCAACCCTGCTGGCGGTCGCCCCGATCTACGCGAACGCCATGTCCGACCTCGGAGTGCGGTTCCGCCTGGAGCAGGGGCTCCCGGAGCCGTCCGACCGAGTCGTCCACGTGAACGTGGAGAACATGCTCCTGGGCGATCCCGTCCAGCAGGCGACACGCCGGGCGATGGACGAGGTCACCGAGGCGCGCGTGGGCTGGCTCGGGTCAGAGGTGATCGCGGAGGAACGCTCGCCACGGTTCGACCTCTCGTTCACAGCGTTCGTCGATGAGGCACCCGAGGGGCCGGTCGCCGCGCCGGAGCGTACGGACGACCCCCTGCGCCAGCCGTGGGGGGCGTTCCTGTTCTGGCTCTCTGACTTCGAGGACCATGTGACGGTCACGGAGGGGCGTCTCCCCGGCCCCTCGAGCGATGGGGCCGAGGTGGTGCTGCCGGACGGCTTCCAGCGGCACGCCGCACTAGGCGACCAGATCGAGGTCAACGGTCCCCGCTACGACAACTGTGAGCGCGTGCCTGCCTCCGAGGACCCCGAGGAGGCGGCGGCGGAGGTGCGCTGCCTCCCCAGCACGTTCATTGTCACGACCGCGACGGCGACCATCGTCGGCTTCGTCGCGCCGGACGACCCGGACGACCTGCGCTGGCAGTTCTTCCAGGGCGAGTGGGAGGCGCCGGACGAGCCGTTCATGCCACGGATCCCCGCGGGCGAGCCGACGGTTGAGGTGGGGCTCGCGCTGGCCGGTCGCGGCTCGATGCCGCTGCTCACGACCGAGGACCAGTACTTCGGCGCGTTCGCGCAGCAGCTCCCAGAACTGGGGACACGCCACCGCGTCGGCCTCGTCCCGGACCTCGATGCGATCCAGCTGGGCGAGGTGCCACGCATCATCGATGACCTGAGCGCGTGGCGCTCCGACATCAACGACACGCTGGGCCTGACGGCGCCCGCGCGGCTGAACCTTCTGAGCCAGCTCGAGCGGTTCCGCAACACGCAGACCTACTCGCAGATTCCGCTGTTGCTGATCCTGATCCAGGTCGTCGGCATCGTCCTCTACTACGTCGTCATGGTGATGGGCATGCTGCTTGACCGGCAGTCCGAGGAGATCGGTGTCTACCGCAGCCGCGGCGCCAGTACCCCACAACTGGTGGGGTTCACGCTGATCGAGGGCATCGTGCTGGCCGTCCCGGCGGCGTTGTTGGGGCCGTGGCTCGCCTCACAGGTGGTGGGCCTGCTGGGGTACACAGGCACGTTCGAGCCGATCACCGGCGGCTCGGCGCTCCCCGCCGCGATCACGTCGAGTGCGTACCTGCTCGCGGCCGCGGGCGCGTCGTTGTCGCTCCTTGCGATGCTGTTGCCGTCGTTCGCGGCGGCCCGACGCGGCATCGTGGACGTGAAACGCGAGCAGTCGCGGCCGCCCGGGCGCGGGTTCATCCAGCGCTACTTCCTCGACTTCGCGGTCGTCGGGCTGGCGCTGCTGTTGCTGTGGCAGCTGGACCAACGGGGCAGCGTGTTCGACCCGGACTCGATCGGGGGGTGGTCCAGCGACCCGCTGCTGCTGCTCTCGCCCTTCGTCTTCACCCTCGCGGTGGCCGGTATGGTGCTCCGCTTCTACCCGCCGCTGCTGCGGCTGGTGGTGCGTATCTTGCTGGCGTTCAAGGGCACCGCGGTCGCGATCGGACTCCGACGGGCTGGGCGGTCGCCGGCCGCCTACGCGCGGCTCATGTTGCTGGTGCTCATGGCCACCGCTGTCGGCACCTTCGCTGCTTCCTACGGCCCCACGGTGGACCGCTCGCTGGAGGAGCGCGTCCGCTACGCCTCCGGCGTCGACGTGCGCGCCACGATCGCCGAGAGCGGGCAGCGGGAGGCCGCCGCGGGCCTGGAGGAGGTGCGCGCCATCGAGGGGGTGCGTGACGCGACCCTGATCCATCGTGCGCGCCTCGCCGCGCTCAACGGCACACAGGTGCCGGTCATCGCCATCGACGTGGAGCGGGCCGCCTCGATGCTGTGGTTCCGCGATGACTTTGCGGAGGAGCCGCTGGCGGGCCTGCTGCGGCCGCTGCAGAGCCTGGTCCCGGCGGGTGGCGGCCTCGTCCTGCCGGACGACGCCACGGAACTCGAGGTGGGGATGCTCGTCGAGGGGGGAGTGCAGCGCGCGCTGATCCGCGTGCGCTTCCGGGATGCGGACGGGCGATTCCTCCACACCGTCCTCCAGCAGCCGGAGGAGCCGACGGCTGGGTGGTTCACCGCGACGGCGCCCGTTCCCACGCATCTGACCGCGCCGCTAGCCGTCGTGAGCCTGCACGTCACCGACCTGCGGGGCCAAAACCTGCGGACCGATGGCTCAATCACCTTCGACGACGTCGCAGCCGTGCGGCCTGGTGGCGAGCGCGTGCTCCTGGACGGATTCGAGGCCGGCTTCAACTGGTCGATGTACGCCCAGGGCGACGCCGTCGAGACCTTCGAAGTCGTGTCGGAAGAGCCGCTGACGGGGGAACAGGCGGCGCGCTGGACGTGGGGCACCACGATCACGCCTCGCGGGCGGATCCTGGCGCTGGCCGACCCCGCGGTCCCGCTGGCCGCGATCATGAACGGCCCGGCCATGGGGACCTTCGGCACGGGACCGGGCGGTCTCGCCCACGTCTCGATGGCGGACTTCGCGGTGCCGCTCGCGGTGCGCGGGACGGCGGAGCTGTTCCCCACGCTGGCGCCGGAGAGTGGCTTCGTCATCGTGAACATCGACCACTTCCGTTCGCTCGCCGGGACCGTGGGCTACGAAGAGGGACTGGTGGCCACGGAGCTGTGGCTGGACTTCGAGGGGACGCTACCCCTGGCGGAGCAGCGGGCGATCGTGGCGGTGCTCGAGGACCCGGCGACCTCGCCGCTGCTGTTGGAAGGGGAGATCCGGCATCAGCAGGCAGAGCTGGCCCAGGTGAAGGCGGACCCGACGCTTCAGGCGTCGGGCAGCGGAATCCTGGTGGTGGCGTTCATCGCCGTGCTGGGCCTGTCCACGCTCGGCTTTCTCGTGACCCTCGTCCTCGGCGCGCGGGCGCGCGCGACGGAGTTCGCGGTGCTACGGGCGGTCGGTTCGTCGCCGCGCCAGATCCTGCGCTCGATGTTGCTCGAGTGGGGCGTGGTGCTCCTGATCGGAGGGACGATCGGCGTACTGCTCGGGCGGCGCGTCGCCTCCGTGATGCTCTCGTTCCTGGACGTCACGGATGAAGGTGAACGGGTGCTACCGCCGTTCATCCTGGAAACGAACTGGGTGACGCTCGCGCTGGGGGTCGGGCTCCTGGTCGCGCTCGTGCTGGCAGGCCTCGCCGTCTCGTGGGTGTCCGCGATGCGGCGCGCCAGCGCGGCGCAGCTGCGCGTCACGCAGTAGTCGCCGAGGCCGCTAGCTGCCTTCGTCCTCGGCCGGGGGCTGGAGGCCGCCGCCTTCGTGCAGGTCTGTGGGTACGCGCAGCACGCCGGTGACGACACCGTCCTGGGTGCGGACCACCACGACATCGCCCGGTTGCAGGGCGCCCTCGAGCGGCGCGATGCGGAACAGACTCGGATTCGCGCCGTAGCTCACCGTGCTGGTACTGCCGCTGCCGGACACCACGAACCGTGCCTCGTCGCCGTCGCGCGCCTCGATGGCTCCCGTGCGCACGACGAGACCCCCGAGGCCCGCGCCACCGCCGAAGCCAGTGAAGCCCCCAGCCGAACGGAGCGCGGTGGCCGGTTCGGCGCGCGAGAGGGCCGGGTCCTCGATCGACACCTGCTGGACACCCGGCTCGGTCACCTCATCCGCCACGCGGACGCCGAGGTAGCCGCCGCCCACGCCCGCCGCGACGATGCCGAGCACGATGCCGGCGTCCCGGAGACGGCCACCGATGTTCATGGGGCCGCCTCGACCATCACGACCCCGGTCAGCACGAGCCCGAACTCCGTCCGCGCCGCGCCCACGTTGACCTGGGACCCCTCGACCAGCGCGCCGCCCTCTAGCCGTTCGAGCACCTCCAGCGGGGTGTCCGTCGGCACGTCGAAGGTGAGGTCTCCCTGGTCCGTGCGGATGACGAGGCGGGCGCCGTCCACCGCGACCACGCTGCCGCCGATGAGGACCTCCTGGGCGCCGCCGCCGTCGTCCTGGCGGTCGAGTTGCAGGACCAACTGGTCGCGCTCGGGCTCATGCTGGTAGACGAAGCCGGCCGCGGCCGTCCCGAGGAACACGACTGTGAGGATCACGCCGTAGGTCAGCAGGGCACGAGCGCGGGCAGGCATCGGGAGGGCCGTCAGTCGCCGAGCAGGGTGTCGTACCCCAGCGCGCGGATCTCCTCCACGTACTCGGAACGCCAGCCCGCGCCGGGGACGCGGCGGTTCCGCTGGCGGAACTCGCGGTGGTAGCGGAGGTACTCCTCTTCGAGGCGCTGGCGCCACTGCGTCTCGTCCGAGAAGGCCTCCGGGTCCACATCCTCGAGCCCGTGGTCCAGATCCTCCGGCGAGAGCTCGTACTCGTCGCGCCAGTAGTCCGCTAGGAAGTCCAGGGACTCCTCCAGGTCGCGACGGCAGTCCAGCATGTACGTCTCGATGGCCAGGGCGGCGTCCACCGGCGTGCCGGGCAGCACCTCCGCGCGGGCGCAGTCCTCGCAGAGCGTGATCAGCTTGCGGGCGTCGCACTCGTCGCCTCGAGGGCAGTTGCGGTGGCGCGGCGCGAACCCGTTGAGCGAGGGCTTGCGCGAGTACCCGGCGATCATCTCCGTCTGGTCTTGCCCGCAGCGGGGGCAGGACAGGCGGTCGATGAAGATGTCATTGATCGCGCGTTCCCAATCGATCTGCATCGCAGGCTCCTCCGCTCCTCGATCCTAGCGACGTGGGGTGTCGTGTCAACGAAGCCCAGGCGCGCATCGCGCCTCAACCCAGGTCGCGCGCGTAGCCGCCGGACTGGCCCGGCATCTCTTCCACGTCCACGGCGATCCGGCGAATGTTGTGGTGGCCGCCGGCCCGTAGCGCATCCGCGGCGCGTGTCCATAGCCATTCGGCCAGCAGCTCCGCCGTCGTGTTCTCGATGGGCAGCGGCATGACGTCCGAAGCGGGGAAGCGGTAGACCCGGTCGCTGAACCGGACCTCCCAGCCGCCCTCGACTTCCACGGCCGCGACAGCCCTGGACTCGCGCTGGAGGAGGAAGCGGTGGTCGAGCTGCTCGCAGGCCTCGCGGACCACGCGCTTGAGCACGGAGAAGTCGATGACCCACCGGTCCGCGGTCAGGTCGCCCTCTACCCGGCAGCGCACCACGTAGTTGTGGCCGTGCAGCGGCTCCAGTTCGTCGCCCAGCGTGGCCATGTGCGCGGCGGCGAAACGCAGCCGGACGCCCTCCACGGTGACGTGTCGCTGATCGGCCGGTCGTTCGCCTGTCATCGCGCCCTCGTCCTGCCCTCGCGGGCGCCGCCGCGTTTCGGCCGGACATGCACCGGGGCAGCCAACGGCTGCCCCGGTGAGAGTATTGCCCGGGTCCGGATGCTAGATCGCCATGCCGGTGAGGATCTCGTCCACGCTCAGTTGCTTCACGCCTACGCGCTCTCGGGCGGCTCGGAGCCGCTCGTGCGCCGGGACACTGTCCGAACGGCGGTAGAGCAGGCCTACCGGCACGCGGCCGGTGCGTGCCAGGGTGACTGCCGCCATGAAGTCCTCCGGGTCGTGGTCGTCCGGGATGGGGAACGCCAGGGGCTCGATTCCCTCCTTCGCGTTCCCCTTCAGCGCCGCGTACGTGTCGTTGTACGTGGTGCATGGCGACTGCACGTGGACGACGGCAAAGCCCGGGTGGTCCATGGCGTCGCTGATCAGCTCGGCCATCTGCTTCACCTGCGTCGACAGTGTCGACGCCAGGTAGCCCACGCCGGCGGACAGGTAGGTCTCCAGCGGGCTCATGCGGTCATCGAGCTTGCCGTATGGGGTCGTCGGCGTCACCGCCTCGAACTCGGTGGTCGGAGAGGCCTGGCCCTTGGTCAGGCCGTAGACCCCGTTGTCCATGACGACCGCGGTCACGTCCAGGTTGCGCTTCGCCTGCGGTCCGATGTGCTCGCCGCCGATGCTGAGGAAGTCGCCGTCGCCAGAGACGATCAGCACGTTCAGGTCCGGGCGGCCCGACTTGATGCCGTACGCGATCGGCAGCGTGCGTCCGTGGATGCCGTGGATGCCGAAAGGCTGCGGGCCCTCCTGCAGGTGCACGAGGTTCCCGGAACAGCCGATGCCGGCCACCATCACCGTGTGCTCGACTGACTCCTGCTTCTCCGTGGAGCGCTGGACCAGCGCACTCTCGATGGCGCGCTTCACGCCGAAGTCACCACAACCGGGGCACCACTTGAAGTCGTAGTCTGGGTTGCGCTTGCTCATACTCGAGCCAACTTCCCGCTTTCTGCCCGCATTTGCTCACGGACCGATGACTTGAGTTCACCGACCTTGAACGGCAAGCCCGTGTACTGAGTGATCGACTGGGCGTTCACGCCCATCGAGCGCAGGACGCGGGAGAATTGCCCCAGGTAGTTCAGCTCAGGGACGATCACCAGTTCCTTCGCCCGCAGTTCATCGAGGAGCGCCGGCGGCAGTGGGTTGAGGTACATGGTGTAGTACCAGCCCAGGTCCTCGCCCTCTTCGATGATCTCATTGTACGCGCCACGGGCCGAGCCCTTCGAACCGCCCCACGGCATCAGGGCGACCGGCGCGTCGGTGCGTTCGGACTCGTAGTCGCCGTCCATGAGCACGTCCAGCTTGTTGAAGCGGCGGTGCGTCATGCGGACGTGGACGTCCGGAAGGTGCGTCGTGTCGCCCGGCTCGTCGTGCTCGGACCCGTTCGCGACGTACGCGCCGGGGCCGCCGGGGACGGGGAAGGGGGATACGCCGTCGCCCTCGTAGCGACGGTTCTCCACGGAGCCGTCGGAGACGGTGCGACGTTCCTCCCGCACGAGGCTGAGGTCTGGCTTGAGGATGTCTTCCGCGCGCTCGGCGATGGAGGCTTCCGAGAGCAGGATCACCGGGCCTTGGTAGCGCTCGGCCCAGTTGACCGCCGCGGCGGCGGCCCAGAACGCCTCCTCCACAGTGCCCGGCGCGATCACCGGGATGCTCATGTCACCGTGACCCGGATTCAGGGAGACCAGCAGGTCGGACTGCTCGGTCTTCGTCGGCAGGCCGGTGGCCGGGCCGCCGCGCTGGATGTTGGCGACGACCAGCGGGATCTCCGCCATCCACGCCAGGCCCAACCCTTCGCCCATGAGGCTCAGGCCGGGACCGGCCGTCGAGGTCATCGCCCGCTTGCCGGCGTAACCGGCGCCCAGGATGGCCGCGATCGACTCGATCTCGGAGGAGGACTGGCCGACGAAGTAGTCGTCGCCATGGAGGTTGGCCTCCATGAAGGTCAGCATGGTGGTGGCCGGCGAGATCGGGTACCCGATGAAGGTATCGAGCCCGGCGGCGATGGCGCCCAGGGAGGACGCTTCGAAGCCCTTGATCAAGATGCGCTCGCCCTCGATGGGGGTCGGGTCCTCGATCGGGCTGCCGAGGCTGAACGAGCCCTTGCACGCTTCAGCGCCCATGTGGAGCGCCTTGATGTTGCCTTCGATGATCTGCTCGTCACCGGGACGCCCACGCGAGAAGCGCTTGGTGACGAACTGCTCGATGTACGACAGCGGCATGCCAGCCAGCTCGGCGACCGCGCCGATCACGATCATGTTCGCGGCTCGGGGGTTGCCGCTTTCGCGCGCCAGCTGGTCGGCCGCGATGCCGATCGCCCGGCCGCCCTCGTCCAGCTCGAAGTCCTCCGAGTTGTAGATGACGATACCGCCTTCGCGCAGTTCCTGAACGTTGTGGTCGTACGCGTAGCGGTTCAGGGCGACCAGGATGTCCAGGTAGTCACCGCCCGAGAGGAGGGGTCCGGTGGAGATGGAGGCCTGCCCCCAGGCGGGGCCGCCTTTGATCTGCGACGGGAAGGTGGCGAAGGTTTGTACGTGGTACCCCACCTGAGCGGCGGCGGCGGCCAGGATCTCTGATCCGCCGACCACGCCCTGTCCGCCTTCACCGGCGAAACGGACGACCAGGTTCTTGCTCATGCGACAGGCCTTCTGTTTGGCCCGTCGGCAGCGGGTGCGGGAGCGGTGGTGGCGGCTGGACCAGCCGGTTGCGACCGGTGGTCCCCCTCCTTTGGACCGGTCACCATCGGCTCTCGCCCGCCGGCGGCGGGCAACTCTGTTCCCCTACAAAGCGCCGCGGGACGAGCCCGCGGCGGCGAGTGACTACGTGTAGATTATCGGGCTGAGATACCGGTACGCTCAATCTCGGAACCCCTCGAGCCCATGGTATCAGGGGACGATCAGAGCCGCATTCGGGTTCCCACCGACACCGGCCCCTCCGGCACCGGCCGGATGCGCCGCCCAACCCGCGAGGAGCGCTCCGTGATCAAGGCCTACGTCCTCATCGTGACGGACCCCGGCGCCACGCACCGGGTCGCCCTGGCCCTCAAGGACATCAACCACGTGACCGAGGTGCACGAAGTGATGGGCCCGTACGACATCGTCGTGGAGGTCGAGGCGGAGCAGCTCACGGACGTCCCGCCAATCCTCGCCGACCAGATCCGCACGCTGGAGGGCATCCAGTCCACGACTTCGTTGGTGGCGTTCCCGGTCTGACGGCGGGGCGTCAGGAGCCGCGCGCTGGGGCCTCGCCTCCGACGGCCGCCGGTTCGCGCTCTTCGCGGGTGTCGGGCAGTCGCGACAGCTCCGGCGAGATGAGGTAGAGCACCACCGCGAACACGGACACCGAGAGACCCCCGAGCGCGACCGTGAGCGGCGTGCCCAGCACCTCGGCACCGGCGCCCACGACGAACGCGCCGACCGAGGTGAGGAACCAGGTCATCGACCAGACCCCCATCACGCGGCCGCGGAGGTCGTCCGGCACGAGTATCTGCAACGTCGTCATCCCGACGTTGAGGTACAGCGAGGAGACGAAGCCGGCGCCGAAGAGGAAGACGAGCGACATCGGGAGCCAGGTGCTCGCCGCAAAGCCCGCGACCAGCAGCCCGAACAACGTTGCCGAGGCGATCATCACCTGCCCTCGGTAGCGCCCCGCGCCCACCTTCGCCACCGCGATCGTGCCCAGCAGCGCACCGATGCCCGCGGCAGCGCCCATCACCCCCAGGCCGACCTCGCCTACCTCCAGGATGTCGTCCGCGAAGATCGGCATCAGGAACTGGTACGACATCCCGAACAATGACGAGAAGAACGAGAGCCCGACGATGGTGAGGAAGAGGCGGTGCTTCGCGATGTAGCGCAGCCCGCCGAGCAGGCTGTTGTCGGCATCCGGCCGGCGAGCTGGCATCGCGCTCAGGCGCAGCCGTGCGATCAGCACCACCGAGACGGCGAAGGCGATCGCCGCCACCAGGAACGCCTGCCCCACGCCGATGATCGCGATCAGCACGCCGGCCGATGCGGGTCCGACGATGCGCATGCTGTTCCAGATGGCGCTGTTGAACGCGACGGCACTGGCGATCGCCCGCATGTCGATCAGCCTCGGGAGGATCGCCTGTTGCGCCGGATTGCCGAGCGCGGAGAGCGAGCCCGCGATGATCGCCCAGCCGATGACGAGCCAGATGTTCACGAGCCCCGTCATGATCAACGTAGCGAGCGCCAGGTAGTTCACGGCCATCAGGGACTGACTGGCGAGCAGCAGCCGGCGGTGTTCCATGCGGTCGGCCAGGACCCCCGCCGGCACGCTGAGCACGATCGTCGGCACCGCCTGCGAGAACCCGACGAGGCCCAGCCAGATTGGCGAGCGGTCGAGGACAGACACCACCAGCCACCCGGCCGCGAAGATGTGGAACTGCATCCCGAAGACGCGGACCAGCGAGGCGAACCAGAACCGCCGGTAGTTGGGGTAGGAGAAGGCGCCCCAGCGGCCCGGCTCGCCGTCCGGGGCAGCGGTCGCCGCTGGCACCGGCCCGGCCGTCATCGGCCTACACCTCGCTGTGCGCGGCGAAGAAGGCCGCCGCGGCAGCCAGCCACTCGTGCTCCATGTCGACGTAGGTGCCGTGGCCGGACTGCTCGAGGGTGATCGAGCGCGCCGGTGCGATCGCCATGTCTATGTCCATCAGTGTCTGCGCATCCAGGACGGTAGAGCGGCCGCCGCGGATGAAGAAGATCGGCCGGCTGATGGTCTTCGCCTCTTCCCACAGGTCGTCCCAGCGCCATCCGCCGGCCTTCGGGTCGTGCCGGGCGCGGAAACCGCCTTCGACCGCCTCGAGGCGTGCGTCCGCGGCCAGCTCGTGTCCCCACTCCGGCGTGAATGGCGCGCCCTCGCGGCGCGCGTCGATCCAGGTGGCTTTCGAGGCGAAGACCGGGTGCTCGGCAGGCGGCGGCGTGGTGTTCGAAGTCTTGAACGCCGGTGGCATGTCGTTCGCCAGCGCGCAGATCACGCGCTCCGGGTGCCGGGCGGTGTAGCCGATCGTGTTCTGCCCGCCCATCGAGTGCCCGCAGAGCACGAAGCGCTTGAGGCCCAGCGCGTTCACGAAGGCCTCGACGTCCGCGATCGCCTCGTTCGTCCCGTACGCGCCGTCCGGCGCGCGGTCGGAGGCGCCGTGTCCGCGCTGGTCGAGGGCGATGACGTGGTAGCGGTCCCGGAAGTGCTCGGCCACGCGCTGCCAGTCGCCGGCGGCGCCCGAGAGGCCGTGCAGCAGCACCAGCGGAGTGCTGCCTTCCTTGCCCCAGTCCAGGTAGTGCAGGTTGAGCCCGTTGGCGTTCACGGTCCGGCTCTGCGGCTGCACGGCGGTGGTCATCGGTGTCCTCTCTGAGCCGGTCGGGCGACCGACCGTCCAACCTGACGTGCGCGTCAAGATATCAGAGGAGACACGGCTTCGGGAGGTTGCGTAGGAGGCGCTGACTATGCTCTCCGGACCGACCCGAGCGCAGTAGGGAAGTACAGGACATAACCGATCGCGGTGCGACTCCGTGCAGGCCGATCCGTAGCGTGTACCGTAGGAGCCGGAGAGGCAGGAGGGGACAGCGATGGCCCAGTGCACCCACCTTGATCAGGTGCAGGACGTAACGCCCAGCAGCCCGGACGGCTGCACGGCATGCCTGGCGGCGGGAGACCGATGGGTCACGCTGCGCCTCTGCATGACGTGCGGTAACGTCGGTTGCTGCGACTCCTCGCCGAACCGTCACGCGACGGGGCACCATCGAGAGACGGAACACCCGATCGTGCGGTCCTTTGAGCTGGGACAGTCGTGGTGGTGGTGCTACCCGGAGGAGATGCGCTTCGAGCGCGAGGGCTATGGCCCGGTCCGGACCTAGCATCGGTCGGGGGCAAGCATCGGCCGAGGTATGAGCGACATAAGTTAGGCGTTCGGGATTCCTGCGCGTCCAGAAGGGAAGGGTCATGGCGGTCACACTCGAAGCAGGCGACCAGGCGCCGGACTTCGCGCTCGAGGACCAGGACGGCAAGGTCCATCGGCTGAGCGACTACCAAGGGCAGATCGTCGTCCTCTACTTCTATCCGAAGGACAAGACGCCGGGGTGCACTACGCAGGCGTGTTCGCTGCGAGACAATGACGCCGAGCTGCGCGAGGCCGGCGCCGTCGTCCTCGGCGTCTCCACGGACGGCGCGGCATCGCACCAGGCATTCCGGGAGGAGTTCAGCCTGCCGTTCCCGCTGCTGGTCGACAAGGACGCCGAGGTGGCGACGCGCTACGGGGCGTGGGGCGAGAAGACGTTGTACGGCAAGACGATGATCGGCATGACGCGCGCGACCTTCGTGATTGGCCCGGATGGCCGGCTGCTGAAGGTCTGGAAGCGCGCGAAGGCCGCGGAGCATGGCGAAGCCGTGCTGAAGGCACTCCGGGACATCGAGGCGGCCGCCGCGAAGTAAGGTAGGCCGCCTTCACGCGCGGCCATCAAGCGGTGGCGCAGGGACATAACGGCGCAGACAGCAGAACGCCGCACCGGACGGCCGGTGCGGCGTTTGTGATCGTCGACTCTCGATCAGGCAGCGATGCGTTCCACGGCCTCCGCGACGGCCCGGCCGTCACAGCGCGAGCATCGAAGGCCGCGCTCCGTCTGGACCGCCTGCTGCGGCAGTTGCGCCTCGATGGCGCCCAACACGTGGATGTCTCCCTTGCCGTGCAGTTCCGGATGCGACTCGAAGTCGCCCAGGTAGCGGCCGCAGGAGAAGCAGCGCAGTTCCCCACGATAGATGGTGGTGCGCGCCATAGCCCTCCCCTTTCATATACCCCGACGGGGTATGTCGTCACGGGCGGAGTATACCCACCAGGGGTATAGGGCGCAAGTCCGATGACCGTGGCACCACGGCGCGCGAAATGATCCGTCCCAGCGCGCACTTGCCGTCCGAGGCGACCCGGCCGGCGACCCGGCCGGCGGCCCGGTCGATGCGGCGCGTAGACACCGGCGACACGGAGCGGCAGGTTCGGCGCGCGGAGGGGAACGATCCGACTCTCGGCGCGTTCGCTATGCGGGGCTGGCCGGAGTCCCGATCGTGGTGGCTCCCGAATGGACCGCGCATCTTCGCCCTATTCCCATTATGTAGGATGA
The DNA here is from genome assembly GCA_009379925.1 of Dehalococcoidia bacterium. Taxonomy (GTDB): domain Bacteria; phylum Chloroflexota; class Dehalococcoidia; order UBA2979; family UBA2979; genus WHSU01. Next base: position 89,388 of record WHSU01000009.1, read on the forward strand.
CGAGGGTCGGGCTGCGACGATCGAGTCTCGCTTCGTGTCGCCCCGTCACCGTCACGTAGGTGAGCGAGGGCCTATCCTCCGGCGTGATAGATTTGTCAACCATGCCGGAGAAAGATCACACCGGAAACCTGGCATTGGGCCGCCGCATCCGCCTCGCGCGGGAGGATGCCGGCTTCCCCACCCAACCGGAGCTGGTGGCGCGGCTGAACATGCTCGCGCCGGACGGCCTCGGTCCCTACACCCGCAGCTGGCTCGCCAACATCGAGGCGGGACTGCGCGGCATCCGCGTCCACGACCTGGTGGTGGTCGCGCGTGTGCTGCGCGTGTCGTCTGGCGACCTGCTCGACGGGGCCGACGGTGCGCCCGGCGCCCTCGCACGTGCGGTGCGGCCGTTCGAAGGGAAGATCACGCCCCGCCAGCAGCGCCTCTTGGCGCAACTGCTCCGCGAATGGGCGGAGTCGAACGAGGGGGTGGCGGATGACAAAGCGGCGACCGGGGCAGGCTGACCCCTGGGCCGGGGTCAGCCTGTGGGACCGGCTCACGCTGCGCGTCTCTCACGACGAGCAGGGGCGTTACTACGAGTATCGGGATTGGGCGGGGTTCGTCCCCCTTGCCATACTCGCGCTCGGGCCACTCATGCTGCTACTGGCGTGGCTCGGCATCCTCCCGACGCGCTGACTCGAACCAGTCCACGTCTTTGCGGAGCCGCTTGTTCTCTGCCTGGCAATCAGAAAGCGCCCGCAGTGTCCGCTCGAGGGTCGCTTGGGTGCATTATGTAGATCATGACTCGGCCGGACCCTGCTGCAGGCCATCCGCGTCCGCTTCGGCCTCGGTCGAGTGCTACACTCCACGGACGCCCCACACACCATGGTTCGGGAGCGGGTCGCCTCCGTGCGGGCGCTCCGCGAGGAGTGTGATCGATGAGTTCTGGTGCCGTGCGTAGCGCGATGATCGGCCTGTCGGCCGCGCTCATCGGCGTACTGCTGGTGGCGTCCGGCTTCCTGGTCCGAGTGCTCGTCGAACCGGATGCCGAGGCAGGCGACGCCGGCGCGGCCGGGTCACCGACCGCCGTAGCGGCCAACCCGGATGCGGTCGACTTCGCGTTGCTCCAGGAGATCCTGGGGGTCCTTCAGGAGGACTTCGTCGAGCAGGATCGCGTCGACCCCGAACTCCTGCACGAAGGCGCCATCCAGGGCTTGTTCGACGCCCTCGGCGACCCCCACTCGACCTACATCGACCCGCAGACCTACGCCATTTCGCGCGACGACTTCTCGGGCACCTTCCAGGGCATCGGCGCCACCGTCTCCAAGCAAGACGAGTTCATCGTGATCCTGCGCCCGCTCTCCGGCACGCCCGCGGAACAGGCCGGCATCCAGGCCGGCGACGTGGTGCTGGAGGTCAACGGGGAATCCGCCATCGACTGGACGGTCGAACAGGCCGTCCTGCGCATCCGCGGTCCCCAGGGCACGGAGGTGGAACTCAAGATCCGCCATCCCGACGGCGCGGAAGAGACGCTGAGCATCGTCCGCGACGAGATCCTGGTGACGTCCGTCCGCGCGGACCCGCCCGGCGGCGTGCTTCGCGACTCCAATGGCGAGGTCGTGAATGACCTCACCTACATCTGGCTCCGCTCGTTCACTCGGAACACGCCGCAAGAGCTGGAGGAGATGGTCACCCAGGCCGAGGAGGCCGGCTCGCGCGGATTGATCCTGGATGTCCGCAGCAACCCTGGCGGGCTGCTGGCGGAAACCACGCAGATTGCGGACATGTTCCTGGACGACGGCACCATCCTGGTCCAGGTCGAGAAGGACGGGACCGAACGCACCGCGGAGGCGCGCATGGGGCAGATCACGGACCTGCCGGTCGTGATCCTCCAGGACGAGTTCTCCGCGTCGGGCGCCGAGCTGCTGGCCGCCGCGCTGCAGGAGAACGGACGCGCCCAGGTGGTAGGCACCCAGTCGTTCGGCAAGGGCACCGTGAACCACGTACGCGAGCTCTCCAACGGCGGCGCCGTGTACGTCTCGATCGCCCGGTGGCTCACGCCCGCCCGCAACCAGATTGAAGGCCGCGGCATCACCCCCGACATCCCCGTGGAGGTCACCCTCGCGGATATCGAGGCCGGCGACGACATCGCGCTCTTCCGCGCGATCGACGTACTCCGTGGCGCCGGCGGCGCGCAGGCAGCGACACCGCCCGTGGCGACCGCGGCCGCCACGGGGACGCCTTGACGGGGCCCGAGGGTGGCGCCTCTCTCCAGTTTAGTTATGTAGCGTAGAATCTCCCCCTCCCTCGCGGGAGTGAGGCCGGGCGAGAGACCGCCGGAGGAACGCATGGCGAAGGTGCGCGAGGTCAAAGGCGCGACCATCACCGTGAACCGCCGCGCCAACTACGAGTACGAGATCCTCCAGCGCTTCGACGCCGGCATGGCCCTGCTCGGCTCCGAGGTGAAGTCGATCCGTGAAGGCAAGGTCAACCTCGGTGAGGGTTTCGCCCGTCTCAGCAACGGCGAGCTATTCCTGTATAATGTCCACATCGCCCAGTACGGGCCCGCACGCTTGAACCATGAGCCGACGCGACCTCGAAAGCTGCTGCTGCACCGGCGGGAACTGGACCGCCTGCAACGCAGCCTAGAGGAGCAACCTCGGAGCACGGTGATCCCGCTGCGGATGTACTTTTACAACGGACTGGTCAAGCTCGAGCTCGGGCTCGCGCAAGGTCGCCGCAAGTACGACAAGCGGCAGGCCATCAAGCAGCGCGAGGCGAACCGCGATATGCAACGCGCGGTCCGCCATGCCCAGCGGTAACGCTGGCAACGACCGGGCTCACCGAGCAACCCGTCCGTTACGACCCAGTTGTCGGGTCATCCCTCGTGGGGACGACAGGATTCGACAGGTGTCAACGGATACGGATTGCGGGTCGAGGTGCCATCACCCTCGTAAATCAGGTGGCAAAAGGTAATTGGCGATCGACAACTCGCCCTCGCTGCCTAACTAAGCAGCGACGTGGCCGCAGCCCCGTCCCGACGGGCTGCGTAGCCGCGACGTAATGCCGGGATGCTCTGCCGTGGTGCGCCTCTGGCCACGGTAGCTAAGACCACCGAGGCTGGCTGGTGACTTCCCCCCGTCGCTGGAGGGGCACCGGCGAGAACCATCCGGCGACTACACCCGTAGTAGATTCGTAACGAAGCCACTCTGGACGGGGAGTTCAATTCTCCCCCGTCTCCACCAGACCCAACCCCCCTGCTGCGGGAGGAAGCAGCACGACCGATGCGTCGGGCGCCGCTCGCACGGCGCTCTCGAGTAGCGTTCGGAATGCTGGCGCTGGTAAGAGCCCGGCGATCCGCCGAGTCCCAATATCCACGTACACCTGCTCAATCAGCGGCGTGACAAGTTCGCGGCGTTCGTCGAACGTGGCTTCAGTCCAGACTTGAGGCAGGTGTTCGAGGAGCGCGGCGGCGTCCTCAAGGATGGGGATGTCCGCCGGCATCGCGCGCTCGATCTCACGATTGATCTCCCGCATCCGAGCTTCGTACTCGGCATCGCTGTAGGCGCCATCCCCGTACGCCCGAGCCAGACGCCGACGCTGCGCGTGGACCGCCTTGACGTCGACGCGGCCATGCACGCGGGATGTCTCGCACAGCACGGCGTCACGTAGCTCCGGTCTCAGTTTCAGCGCTCCGAAGATCACCCCCACCTGCTCGTCGATGACCTTCGCCTGGATCGAGCGGCCACCGGTGGCACACGCCTGTCCGTGCTGCTCGCGGTAGAGGGCCGAGCCCGAGTGCGTCCGATCGCTCCAGAGCGGTCGTGTGCAGCGTCCGCATCGAATGCGGCCCGAGAGGGCACCTCGCGTCACAGGGGCCGATCGAGGCGCCCGACCCCGGTACCGTCGAAGCTGCACCCGCTCAAACAGCGCCTCGTCGATGATTGCTTCGTGCTGGCCCGGGTATTCGGCCCCCTTGTGCGTCACGACACCGACGAAGAACCGGTTCGCAAGCAGGTCCTTCACGGCGAATGAGGTGAAGGCGCGTCCCTTTTGCGTGGTGAGCCCCTCGTCGTTCAGCCATCGAGCAATCGTTCCATAGGTCTCGCCGCGTGCCCGGCGTTCGAACGCCTCCCGGACGGCTGAGGCCTCGCGCTCATCGATCACGGGCGCTCCACCCGTCTCGTGTATTATGTAACCAAACGGTATGCCCCCTAGTGGCAGCCCACGGCGCGCCCGCTCTCCGTGCGAGGCAGAGACGTGGAGTCCCGTCTGCGCGGACTGGAACTCGTTGATGCCGCCCATCATGGTCAACATGAGCTTCCCGGACGGGGTCGTCAGATCGATGTTCTCCTTGAGCGAAGCGAACCCCACGCCGGCACGCCCGAGGCGCTCGAACGCCACACTCTGAACACTAGACCGCCTGGCGAAGCGACTGAGGTCGCGGACGATTACGAGGTCGAAGCCTCCTCGTTCAGCCTGGCCGAGCATCTCGGCGAAGGCGGGCCGCTTCTCGATGTAGTCGGTGTACGCGGAAATCCCCTCGTCCGCGTAGTACGTGATGAGGTCATAACCGTGGGTTTCGCAGTGGCCGGCGATCTCATGACGCTGGGCGTCGAGTGAGAGGCCCTCGACCTGCTCATCGGAACTGACGCGGACATAGCCAACGGCGCGTGGCTTCATGCGGGCCCCTTCTCCCCACGCCGCCGGAGAATACCACGGAGGACAGCGGCGACCGTCTGGGCGAAGTGCTCTTCATCGGGCGTGAGCGGCACCTCATTCCCCTTCACAGGACGGGGCTCTGCCTTCGCTGTCGCCGCACCACCTTCCCCTTCACAGGACGGGGCTCTGCCTTCGCTGTCGCCGCACCACCTTCCCTACTCCGAGCAGGGGCCACCTCGCGACGCGTGGCCGTCCTGGCCACGCCCCCTACCGACGAATCGTTCGCGGGGGCTCGTACTCGGCGGCCCAACCCTTCAGTCGCTCCATCCGGCAGCGGAGTCTCGCGCTCGCGCGTCCGATCGATCGACTCGTCCATCCGCGATCTTCGCGACGTTCGTTTCCAGGTCACAGTGGAAGTGCGCGCTCAGCCCGGGAAACGCTTGAAGCCACCCGTCGCGACGTGGGTTCCGCCAGACGGATCCCAGGATCCCATCAGCGTTCGAGGGATGCCTTGCAACCCGCCGCTCACTGGCGAGCATGACAGGGAGATCGATGTTCGCCGCGCGTACCATCTGCGCGACTCGATACTCGGCACGGGAGTCCGCGCAGACAAAGAGCAGCACCGGCTCGCTCCTGAATGCCTCCCGCCAGGCTTCGCTGTGGTAGTACCGCCGGTAGCCTTCGAACTTCGCGCGGTAGTCGCCCGCGTCGAGCGTGCCGCGGTCGTACTCGAGCAGGAACGGGTACGCCGCCGCCCCGTGCCTGAGCACTCCGGCACCATCCGGTCGGATCCAGGACGTGCGGTCGTCCTGATCGATGAAGCGGTGCGTCGACTCCGCTTCGTTGCGCCACTCGTCGAGCTGCCAGCCGGCGCGTCGCGCATCCGCCAACAGCACGAAGAAGCGGTTCACCCCAATCGTGTGCTCGCGATGGCGGAGCACGCGTTCGGGACGGTCCGACTCTTCCGGCTCCACGAACGTCACACCCCCGTGACGCGCGAAGGTGCCAGGGGGCGTCCCCGCCCTCGCTGCGAGATAGCGCATCCCGAGTTCGGTCAGGACGTAGCGGTCTGCATCTGAATGCGTGTCGTTCATTGATGGTTCCTTTCGTCTTCATGGGTTGATGCGTCGGACACGACGCGCACGGCGTGGCAGCGAATCAGCCACTCCAGCCGCCGTTCCACGAGCGCTTGCGGCTCACTGAGGAGCGTTGCCAGCTCCGCCGCAGCCAGGAGCGGGTGCCGCGCGACCCACTCGATGAGGGTCCGCTCGGAAGTCCCGGTCGCCAGGGCGAGCACCGCAACTCGCTGCCAGAGCGGTCCTCCAGCACTCTCGGTGGCCTGACCAGGCGCCCGTTCGCGGATGGTCGGTCCAGTCCGGCGAGGCGGTGCCGGGACACCGTCCAGCGCGTCAGGCATTTCGACCGGCGTCAGGGGCGGCGCTCCGCCCCAGCCGAGCCGTTCCACGAGCAACCCGGGCGGGCCGCCCCCCGATTCCCGCCAGATGGCTCCGCCCGCTCCGTGCGCGTGCAGTTCGTCGCGTGTCGTCACGAGCACGTTGAGATACGCAGACGGGCCGTCGTCGTCCCGCGCCGTGAGGGCGCGCTCCCACACCCGCAACTCGCGGCCTGACGGGCAGACGACGAGCAGCGGAGGCAGTCGATCCGCACTCCAGCGCTGGACAACAGCGGCGCGCGCCCTCGACCACGCGACGACGCGCCGGCGCCGGTACAGGTCCGGAGCGGCAGCGCGATCCCACGCCACGAGAAAGGGTGCCCAGTGGGTTCCGGCACGCAGGCAGCCGTAGCCGTCGGTGGCGGGAAGACACCAGTGTTCCCGCGCTGAGACGGCGAGCGGCAGCGAGCGTGCGTCCGCAAGCTCCACTGCGCCGGACGCACGAAGGTCCGTCGCGAGGTCCGCGAACAGGCGATTCACCCCGACGGTGATCTCAACGCGCGTCACGCGCTCGAGCGTGCCGCGCAGGCGCAGGGGCACCGCTCGAATGAGGTCGTCCGGCGGGAGTCCGAACGCGGCCGCGAGTGCCGGGATCGCCGGCTCGCGCACGAACGCGAGGCGGCGCAGCTCGAGCTCCGGCGAGCCCGCCTCGACGGTCTCGACCCAGCCATCCTTCACCAGTTCGTGAATCAGATGGCGGGCGTCATGCTCATCGACGCCGAGCAAGCCGGCCACCTCCCGTTCGCCGCAGAGCGGCAGCCGCGCGATCCATCCGAGCGACCGCACCAGGTGCGCGGTGTTCCGTTTCATTTCTGTCCTCCGCTCCGCTTGTTGTTGCCGCGCGTCGGGGGTTTCCCGGCGTTCGGGCTCTCCGGCCGCTCGGTCTTCCCTGTCGGCTGCGGCAGGGCAACCACTTCCGCGGTCTCTTGTGCCGCCGCTGCGAGTTCCGCTCTCGACTTCTGTCCGCGGCCTTCGGACGGTTCCGTGGGGGACCGCTCCGCGAGCACGCGCGTGATCTCATCGACGACGGCGTCGCGCGGCCGGCCGTAGCGAGAAGCGGAGCGACCGGCGATCGCCTCCGCGCGTCCCGGTGCAGAAGGTGGCGGCGGATCAACCTGCAGCGTGAACGCCGGTGGACGGGCGTAGCCGTCCCACCAGCGCGCATAGCAGGTGAAGTCGTCGAGCGAGACGAGGTCCTCGATCTCGATGCCGCTCCCGAGTTCCGGGACGAGCCGGCGCGCGTCCTCGGCGCTCGTCTGGAAGACCGTGAGGCCGTCGCTGTTCGCCAGGATCGTGGGGACGAGTTCGCGGTCGATCGCGTCGAGCTTCGACAACGACTGCGTGACGAGCACGAAGCTCGCGCCGTACTTGCCCAGCTCGCTGAGCATCCGCGGGTAGTCCACCGCGCCCAGCGTGCTCGACTCGTCGACCAGCTCGACGACGCGGCGGCGCTGCTCCGCGGGGAGGGCGACCTGTTCCTCGACCAGCAAGCCGAGCAGGTTGAGCATCGTCGCGCCCACGAGCGCCGCGGCGCCCTCGCCGAGCGTGCCGACGGCGGTGTTCACGACGAGCACGCCGCCCTCGCGCAGGATCGCGCGCGGGTCGAAGGTCGAGCGCGCCTGTCCGAGCACGAGTCTCGAGGCCTCGGTGACCGTGAAGCGGCCGATCTTCGACGTGACCGGGTTGGCAGTCTGCTGCTGGAGCACGCGGCCGGCACGGTCGTAGTTATCGCGCCACCAGGCCCGCAGCGCCGGGTCCTCCACCTCCCGGAGCAGCCGCTCGCGCAGCCGGCCGTCCGTGAGGAACGGCGCCACGTCGAGCAACGTGAACTGGTCGTCGCGTGCGCGCTTCGCGTTCAGCTCGAGGAGACACAAGAGCGAGGCGCGCAGCGCGCCCTCCATGCGTGGTCCCCAGTTGGCGGGCCAGAGCCGATTCATCATCGTCACGATGTGCTCGGTCGTGCGGTCGCGGTCGGGGAACAGCGCGACATCGATCAGGTTGAGTCCGATCGGCCGTTCCAGATGCGCGAAGTCGAGGTAGATGGTGCGGTCGGCCAGCGCATCGGGGACGGACGCGAGCACCGATTCGGCGAGGTCCTGGTGCGGGTCGACGACGACGAGCGCCGTGTCCTCGATCCCGGCCGCCACGCGTTCCATCAGCCCCGCCGCAAGGTGCCGTAGCAGCGTGGACTTGCCGCGGCGCGTCTTCGCGACCATCAGCTGGTTGCGGTAGAGCAGTGGCGTGGGCAGGTGGACGGGCACGCTGGTCCGCCCGACCGGGGAGACTCCGACGCGCGCCCCCTGCGTCGCGTGTCCCGGCACCGGCGCCAACCGCCGCGCCGTGGTGCGGCGCACGCCCGCGGGCGCGCCCGCCTCGTCGGGCAGGTGCCAGAGCGCCGCGGCCTCGCCCGTGTTCAGGAGCAGCGGCAGCCGTCGGTACGGTCGTGAAGCGAGCCGCCGCGCCGGCCCCGGCCGGAGCCCACCGCCGGCCGCGTCGTCATAGGCGGCGTACGCCGCCGCGACCTGTGCGGCGAGGGCGCCCAGCCGCTCTGGATCGGGACCGAAGACGCAGACGTTGAGCCGCGCTGAGACCAGCGGCGCGCCGAGCTTCGTCTCCACGGTGCGGGTGGGGAGTGGCTCCCGGGAGCCGAAGACCCGCATCCCGATCGCCGCGAGCAGCGGCAGACCGACGAGCGCTGCCCCGCCGACGGCGGCGAGCAGCGCCCACTCCCCGGCTTCGTACCAGCGCCAGCCCTGGAGGACGGTGGCGCCGAGTCCCATCATCGCGACCACGGGCACGAGGCTGGGCGACGGGCCACGATCGTATTCGCGGCGAGCACGACCAGGCTGCTCCCGACGCCGGCGGATCCGAACGGCCTCGCGTCGCGGAGCCGCACCCAGCACGAGCCGGCAGACGACGCGCTCGCCCGCGGACGGCTCCACGACCGCGAGGATTCCCGCGAGCGGATCGCGCTCGTAGCGCCAGTCGATACGGAGAGGCAGCGCCGTTTCCGTCACCGGCAGGAGCTCCATGGCGACGGCGTGTTCCCCCTCCATCAGGGCCGACGGGTCGACGCCGTCGCCGTCGCCGTGCTCCACGACCGCCTGCGGATACGCGACTCGGAGCTGGGAGAGCGCCCGCGCGAGACCGTCTTCGGTTGCCGCACGGACAAACCAGCGTGGCCCGGCCGACGTGACCGCCACCTCCAGCGACAGGGCCTCACCGGCGAGCGCGCTCAGCATGCCGCGGGCGGCGCTCATGCTCGCCTCGAGCGCCCGCGACGGGACGACCTCCGCAGCAAACGATGGTTCAACGCGCCGTCGCCACATCGCGCGCCCTCCTCTCCGCCTCGTCGAGCGCGCTGAAGAAGGTCTCGCGGCCGTCCGGCTGTACACCGAGCTCGCTGACGTCCTTGACGGCGTGGGGCAGTTCGACCACTCGCGCTCGCTCGCCGAGCGTCTCCGCGAGACGGGTGGTGGCCTCCCGGCCGGCGTCGTCGCCGTCGAGCACGAGGACGACGGAGCGAGCGCGTCCCAACAGCCGCAGCGTGTCGCGGCCGGGTTGCGTCCCGAGCAGCGCGCAGGCCGGGAGGCCCCAGCCGACGAGCGTCAGCCAGTCGAACGGACCCTCGGTGAGGAAGACGCGCCGGTGACCTCGGGTACGCTCGTAGCCGAGCAAGGGTCTGGGCAAGGAAAGGCCGCGGTACCGGGGCTCCTGCCGGCCATCGAGCGCGCGTCCCACCATCCAGCCGCAGTGCGAACCCCGCTGGTCCGGGATCAGGACGCGGCCCGTCATCGTCTCGGCGCCGTCCGCGAAGAGCAGGCCGAGCTCGGCGGCGCGGCGAAGACTGAGGCGCCGCCGCTTGAGATAGGGGACGAGCAGCCGTCCGTCGCTGAAGCCGAGGCGGCAGTGCCGGGCGACCCACGTGGGCACGCCCCGCGTCTCCAGGTACTGGCCGATGCCCGGCGTACGCAGCAGCGTCTCGTGGTAGAGCTCGCAGGCGGCGGTCAGGATCAGGCGGTCGTCGAGCGTGAGCCGATGCGGCCTCGGCTCTGAGCGCGGTGCTGGCGACTGCGCCTCCCCGCCCTCGCCGAGGCGATCCACGGCTTCACGGAACCCGATGCCTTCGGCCCGTCGCACGAAGTCGATGACGTCGCCCGACGCGCCGCATCCAAAGCAATGGAAGCTGCGGGTGTCCGGATAGACGACCAGACTTGGGTCGCGGTCCTCGTGGAACGGGCACCGCCCAGTCAGCCGGCCGCCGCGCGGACGGAGCTCCACGCCGTGCGCCGCGATCGCGTCTGCGATCGGATGGCGTCGCTTCACCTGTTCAACGTCGACGGTCATGAGCGTGTCTCCTCCCGTGAGGTCCCTCTGGCCTCCGAGGGATCGGTTCGAGGAATTTCCTTGAGTTGCTTGCGGCCCTGGGTTCCCTTCAGCGGGTGCGCGCCAGTTGACAGGCGGCGCGGGCATCGGTTCGTAGGATTGACGGATCGTCGGGATTGCCGAGCCCAGCGATCGATTGACGATGATCGGTCGGTCCTGGGGAACCGCGGCGCGGTGCAGCGTCCGCGGTCGTCCGCTTCCCGACCGCACCGCGGAACGTGCGGACGGCACAAGCGGCCGATGAGGTCGAGCGGGGGCTGGCCACCGCCACCGTCGTCCGACCCAGGGGGGACGGGCGCCGGCGCCGTTTCGTGAGGCGCGCAGTGCTTCGCAACTCGTGAACCCAGGGATGTGCGTGCCAGGCTCATGGCGCATCCACCCCTGAGTTCGTCTCGGGATTGCTGAGAGTTGCGAGGAACTCTGGGCTTGTGGTGGACAGCGCGTGCTCGAGCGGGCTCGCCTCCACTCGCAATGCGATGTGATTGCCGCGGGCAAGGAACAATCCCTCGCCCTTGCTGCACCCGAGCAGGAACTCCCGCTCGCCGCGCGAGAGCCCGAAGGTCTCCTCGACGATCCCCACGGTGGAGCTGTCCTGCCGCATCAGCAGTTGCACGGAGCTGTTGGCGAGCACGGTGTGTCCCGCAGCCGAACCGAGGAAGTCCTGCACGTCCTGCGTCACCGTGGTGACGCCGAGCCAGCGTTTGCGCGCCCGGCGCGCCATCTCCCCGAGGAACCGCGCCCCCTCCGGGTAGCGCATGAGTGACCAGGCCTCATCGATCAGCAGCACCCGTGGCCGCGGATCGCGTGTCACCTCGCGCCAGACGTGGTCGGCGATCAGGTAGGTGGCGACCGGCCGGAGCTCTTCCTCCAGGTCGCGGATGTTGAAGACGACGAAGGGCCGGTCGAGCGACGCGCTCGTGCGCTCGGAGAAGACGTGGCCGAGGCTGCCGCCGACGTACCGCGCCAGGCGGTCGGCGAGCCCGTACGGTTCGTCCGAGGCGCGGAGCACGGCGAGCAGGTCGCCCAGCACCGGGGGCGGGCGTCCGTGGGTCGCCCGCTCTTCGGTGATCCCGGCGTCGCGGTACGTCTCGTAGAGCGCCGCGTCGAGCGCACCGCGTTCCCGCGGGCCGAGCGAGGCGCCGGGCTCGGCGAGCATCAGCGCGAGCAGTCCCTGGAGCGCGAGCACCCGCTCCGCGAGCGGGTCGCGCCCCTCGTCGTCGGTGGTGGCGGGAAGGTCAAACGGGTTGATGTGGTGCGCCGACGTGCCGGAGAGGCGGATCATCTGTCCGCCGACCGCCTCGCAGATGCGCCCGTACTCGTCCTCGGGGTCGATCACGAGGTACTCGATGCCGAGCAGCAGCGCCCGCAGCGCCTCGACCTTGCAGGCGTAGGACTTGCCCGCGCCGCTCTTGGCGAAGACGACCTTGTTGGCGTTCTCCTGGTCGGCACTGAACGGGTCGAAGATCACGAGCGAGTGGTTGTGGACGTTCTCGCCGTAGAGCAGCCCGCGCGCCACGGCGAGGTGGCTCGACCCGAACGGGATCATCGTCGCCACGCTCGAGGTGTCGAGGTTGCGACGACGGCGGAGGTGGTCCTGTCCGGCCGGGAGGCAGGAGAGTAGGCCGGGCAGCATCTCGTAGAGCGCCGGCCGCGCTCCGGCCATCATCCCGCCGAGCACGCCCTCGATGCGCGCCGCGGCATCGTCCAGTTCCCCGGTCGTGCGTCCGTGCAGACCGAGGTAGAGGCCCGTAGAGAAGACGCGCTCGTCGCCTCGCTCGAGCGCGTCGCGGAGCCGTTCGACGTCTTCATACGCGACCTCCCGTTCGACGCTGGCGATGCGCCCGCCTTTGGCGTCGAGCATCCGCGAGGACTGGAGTTCCACCATGCGGTGGGTCAGACTCCGCACGACGTCGCCGGAGTCGAGCGGCTCCAGGTGGAGACTGAGATCCAGCGGTTCATCAAAGTCGATCAGCCGCCCGATCCAGTTCGGCGAGACGTGGCGCGGGTAGTCGGTGAGCGCGAGGATGCGCGCCGCGTTCGCGTCGATCGCGATCTGGGCGCGAGACTCCGCGATCGCGGCGGGCGCCACCAGGTCCGCGACCGCTCGCTCGCCGAGCGCGAATCGCCGGTTCGGCTCGGTTGGGGGACGCCGTCGCGGCCGCCACGGTGCGCGCAGGCTAGGCATCGCGGGCCTCCTCTCCGCGTGACGGACTCGTCAGCACCGGAGATGGCAGGGGCGGCTCGCCGCCCGCGGTGACGGCGGCGCCGTCGAAGCAGGCGCGCCAGAGCGCGACCAACTCGCGGTCGTCGAGCCGCCGACAGGGGACGCCGAAGGCGGCCAGGCCGTGCGCCACCTCGCCGCAGCGGAACGCGAGCTTGCGTCGTGCGGTGACGAGGCTGGTGGCGTGGCGGTCGCGCGACACGCGACGCCACGGCCACGCGATGCCGGTGCGCTCGAAGCCGCCGTCCATGCCGGCCGGCACCACCACGTAGAAGCGACGGTCGAGCAACGTCCGCTCGCGCGCGATCCGCCTGACGAACGTCTCGTGATCGAGCGCGAGCCGCCGCCAGGTCTCGCCGCTGCGGGCGCCCCGCTGGCCGCGCAGCCCCGCGAGGTAGACCTCGACGTCGGTCGGGACGATCCGGACGAGGATCTGGATCGGGTAGGCGAGCGCGTTCAGCCAGCGCCGATAGCCCGCGAGGATCGCTTCCTGTTCGGTCTCCGCCTTGAGCGCGAAGTTGACGCTGCCCGCCTCCAGCACGGCGCGGTAGTCGCCGCCCCGCAGCTGGACGACGTCGCCCGCGATGTCTTCGAGCGGCAGCGACTGCTGCACGCTGGCATGCCTACGCCGCATCCGCGGCCTCCTCTCGCACGGACGAGTTCGGGGAGCCTCCCGGCAGTACGACCTCCCGAAGTGCCAGCGGCTGGACGTCCCGCTCGCGCGGCCGCCACACCGCGACCCGCGGCATGGTCCAGAACCGCAGGAGGACGAAGGCCCATTCCTCGGCCGGGCGGCCGGCGGGCCGCCACAGGACGAGCACCGCAGTCCCCGCGAGCACCACTCCCGCGGCGCCCAGGCGCAGGGCGAAGGGCGCCGGCAGGTCGTTCAGCGCCCTGAAGGCGAGCGCGAGGCCGATGGCAGCCGACAAGAGCTGGCGCATCGTGAGGCCGAGAAACGCTCGGTCGGCGACGGTGAGGTGGGTGGGAATCTCGTGGCGTTCCATCAGGCCGCCCCGCCCATCGCGTCCTGGACCATCCCGGCGATGACGCGGGCGAGCAGCACGATCGCGAGGCCCGCGAGGGCGTTCACAATCGCCGTCTTCCCCTGCTCCATCTGGCGTGGGGATCCGCCCGCGGCCATGTACAGGAAGGCGCCCCACATGATGAAGAACGCCGCCACGGCCACGGCCACACCGAGACCGATGTTCAGCAGGTTCTCGAAGAGTGAGTTGATCTGCTCCATGCTGATTCCTCTCTCAGCGCGCCTCGGGGCGCGCCGGTTGCTCTGATTGCAGGCGCAGCTCGGCCACGAGCCAGCGCCCGTCGGCGACGACGAGACGGCAGATGACGCGCTGCCTGACCTGTTCGTGGAGTGACTGGCGGAGGGTGGGGTCGACCCACCGCCGCTCCTGCAGGGCCGTCACGACGACGGTCGCTTCCTGCTTCGACAGCGCGGTGACCGAGACCGTTTCAACCGCTGTCGTGATCGACCGCTGCTGCGGCGTGGCCGCCGGGTCGAGCGCGGCGGCGCCGATCGCCTCCCGGAGCGTCCCGGTGGTGAGCGTCGCGAGCCGCGTCGTGTAGGTGACCTGGTCGCGGAAGTCGAACGTCCCGTAGGCGGAGACGAAGGCAGACGCCGCCGCGGCCACCGCGTCGGTGTCGTCTTCGCGGCTCACGAGGCGGCTGGCGCCATTCCAGCCACTCGCGATCGCGATGGCGAGGAGCAGCCCGGCCAGTCCGAGCAGCGCGTAGCCCGCGCCCCGCCCGCCGATCACGACGGCGCTCCAGGCGCTGCGGTTCGGGCGGGCGCAGGGTCGCCGCCGAGCGAGGCGTAGTAGCCCATCCGGCTGAGGATGAGCGCGACGTACTCCCAGGAGTGGTTGTAGGCGTACACGGCGTTCGGCAGGTCCGCGGGCGCACCGGCGACGACGAGGTAGCGCGCCATCGCGGGGATCACGTCCCGGTAGTCGTACGGATCCCCGCCCTCCCCGTAGGCCGCCCAGCTCGGCGGCATGAACTGCCCGTAACCGACGGCGCCCGCCCAGGAGGTGGACATGTTCGCGCCGAAGCCGCTCTCCACCGAGGCGATGGCGGCGAGCAGCGACCAGGGCACGCCGGTGTCGTTGGACACCGTCACCATCACGGCGAGATGGGCGGGCGGGAGCGCGGGCGGCTGCGATCCCCCCCCGCCGCCGCCGCCGCCGCCGAACGCCGCGAACGGCGCGGCGATCAACATCGCCACGATCACCACGATGCCGAGGACCGGGACGAGTACCAGCGCGATCAGCGCGCCGAACATTCGCAGCCCGTCGCGGGCGAGGTCCCCGAACAGGGAACTCGCGACCAGCACGAACGTCGCCATCGCTATCGCCCCCCGGCAGCGGCGCCCGCGCCGCGCGAACCGAGCCCCCCGGCGGCGCGGCTGAGGACGACCAGCGAGACGACGGAACTGAGGCCGGCGTAGCGCGCCTGGCTGGACAGCAGCGTCGGCACGCGCAGCGTGAGGTAGCAGACGGCGATGCCGAGCAGGAGCGTGAGCAGCGCGTTGCTGACCGACCCAGGCGTGAGCTCGACCATCAGCGCCGAGCCGAGCCGGAGCGCCATCACCTGGACCGCCTGCTGGAAGATCGTGATCGGCAGCAGGTGCGCCCACCAGCGCGCCCAGCTCTGCGTCTGCGGCAGCACCCACGTGAGCACCATCACCGGCGCGAGCACGATCAGGATGTTGATCAGCGCGAGCCGCGCGAGCATCTGGAAGGCGAGCAGCAGCGCGACGATCCCGTACGTGACGGCCACCATGATCATCGCCATCCCCGACTGGTTGGCGTTCGCCTGGTCGTAGCCGGGCAGGCCGACCTCGCCGATGGCGCCCGCGAAGGCGTTGTTCAGCTCGATCAGCCCCCGCGCGATTTCGAGCGTGAGGTTCAACGCGAGCGCCGCGAGGATCACGCGCGGGAGCAGTTCCATCACGCCGTCGTAGGGCGCACGGGTGTGCTCCTTGATCACGACATTGAAGCCGCCCCACATCACGATGACCGCGAGCCCGGCGTTGGCGATGGCGCGTGAGAAGTCCCAGAGTGTGCGCACGGTCGAGCTTTCGTACGTCCCCGCCGCCGGCGTCTGGGTGATGAAGTTCAGGGACGAATCGCCGAAGCCGAGCGCCCAGTCGACGAAGCCGCGGATGGCGTCGAGCAGCGCGCCGGCGATCGTCTCGATCACCGTGTCGAGGATCGCGCTCGCCCAGTCGCGCGGATCGAGGCTGCCCAGGAGGTTGAGGGGGTTGGGGATCTCGATCTGCGGATCGGCGCCCGGTTCGAGGCCGGGAACCGTTCCTGTGGCGGCGGCCGGTTCGACCGCGTTGCTCTCTGAAGGCATTGCGGAGGACGCTGCCGCTGACACCGCGGGCCCGGCGGACGGCATCCCCGTCGAGGCGACCAGCGGTGCGCCGGCGAGGACGAGGTCCGTGAGCGGGTGGGGCGTCTGCTGCGCGGCGGCGAGCGAGGGGAGCCCGATCCAGCAGACGAACACCACGGTGACAGCGAGCAGCGTTCCTCGCACGACCACCCCCTTTCGCATCACTGCCGTCCGGCCCTCCTTGCGGGAACGCGACGGCTCGATGTGGGGCTAGCGTGCGATCCCAAGGTCCCGCGGGAGTCCCCAGAGGGTCCTGCGAGGGTCCCGAGGGTCACCGTTTGGTCACGAAGGTCACGGGTGGGTCATGAGTCGTAGTGGCTTCGCTGCATGCGCACATGGAGCGATGAAATGGCTTCAATCCGTTGGGGCACGAACGTTGAACAAGCGGACGTGGGCTGCTGCTTGCAGGGGACACCGATGTGCTCACGCCTCAGTCGACCGCCGGAACGCCGGGCGCCTGGGGAGGAGGTGCAGCGTCATTCTGACCGACAAATAACGCCGGGCGGTGTATGATGACAACACAACTGGAGGCAGGGCGATGACCAACCTGAGTATCCTGAACGCCGGTCTGCTTGTGGAGGGACTCGAGCGGGATCTTGACGTGTCCACCGACACGCTCGCGCTCGCGCTCGCCGTAGACCGCCGGACGGTCGAGCGGTGGCGCGCCAACCAGAGTGTGCCGCAGGGGAAGACCCGGGAGCGCCTCGGCGAGCTGATCGCGTTGCGTGATCAGCTGCTCCAGATGTTCGGCACCCCCGATGCAGCACGCGATTGGCTGCGCTCGTCCAGCCGCTACCTCGGCGGGTTCACCCCCGAGGAGAGCCTGAAAGCGGGACGCATCGACCGCGTGCGCGCTGACCTCGACGGGTTGGCCGCTGGCGTCTTCCTGTAGCCTCGCCGGCCGTGCCGCCCTCGGGATGGAACGCCGCTCGCGCGGTCGTCGCCGCCCCAACCCGCCGCTTCTCGGACACCGTGTAGCGCGTCCACTGGCGTGAGGTGGCTCCGGGGGACTGCGAGCGGTCTCTGCACAGTTCCGGCCGCTACCACCGGGGCCTGGATCTCTTTCCCCCTGAGCCTGACCCGGTTTCCCGGACACCTGCAGTGAAGCGACGATGTCGCCCGAGGAGGAGTCCTGGATGCCACGACCGTACCCCGCGGAGTTTCGCCGACAGGCCGTCGAGCTCGCCCGGCTGCGGCAGAAGCCGGTCAG
>WHSU01000006.1 GCA_009379925.1 Dehalococcoidia bacterium
CTCCCATCGCAGCATGGTCCTCGGCTCCTCGCTGCCCGCCGCTGCGTCAGCATGTCGGAGCTCTCGTCGGTGACCACACCGCCCAGGAGGGTGGGGAATTTCAGTGAGCAGGTCTGGGGAGAATCAGATGAGTACCGTCACTTCCCTAGGGTGCAACGAGCTGGGCGTTCGGTCCGCTTGGGGCCGATGTGTGACGAGCTGCGCGGCCGCATACCCGACCTCGGCTAGTTGATCGCGCGGACTTCCGGGAAGCGAGTATCTGGCCCTCTTTCGCGGTGATGGGTTCGGTCAGGAAGACTGGACACTTCCCGACGGTACGCAGATCCGTGTCTTGGGTGTCCGCGCGTTGGCCGAGCGGCTGACAGAGTAAGGCCGCTCGGTAGTATGCCTGCCCGTCATTTGATGTGCCCGGATCAGGCGCCGCACGGCTGCTGCACCATCTCAGCGCGCGCACTCCGGTCATACGATGCTCCATTCGCGATGGGGGCAGGACGCGCTCGCAGTCCCACCGGTACGCCTCCGCTGCTCCCGCCCGGAGGCCTTTCGTGCGAGCGAGGCGGCGTCGGTGAGCAGGACCACGAGGACTTCGCCTTTGCCGGCGCGTTCCTCCGCGGCATGCAGGCCTCCTGCTCCGGCGTCGTCTCCCCGACTGGGCGCAACGCGGGTTGGCGCTCGCGCGCACCGGCGAGATCGACGTGCCCGCCCCCGAGCAGGCCTCCTCGGCTCCAGCGTCGCTCGACCGCCCCAGCACTCGTGCAGGTGTGGGACCTCGACCCGCGCCTCGAACGCCGCCTCGAGGCCCGGGGTGGACGCCCACGCTCGGTAGCCTGATTGACGCGGCGGGCAGGCGCTCCGTTCAGACGGCGTGCACGACCCGTTCAACCACGAACCAGAGGACGTTGACCATGTATGTAATGACGGATACCGGGACTTAAGGGACTCGACCGAGCGCCTCGCGTGGCAGCAGGGCGACGTCGCCGCGCTGCTCGAAAGCGATGTGCCCACCATCGAGGAACTGATCGAGGTAGCCAATTCAATGGAATGAGTCATGGATACCCCGAGACGGTGTGGAGGCCGCGAGATCGATCAGACCATTGAATCAGCGGACTCGTGCGAAACGTCTACCCCCGATCGTCATGTTCGCGGCCGCTGTCGCGCTCCTCGCGGGGTGCGACGACGAGGAACGGACGCCCGCGGCTAGCGCGACGGTTCGAGTCAGGGTGAGATCCATCGCGCGGACTTCCATCTCCTGATCCTCGAGGCGCTGCGCAACGGCAACGCCGTGACGCACCTTCGCTACTCCTTCCAGGAGTCACCTGAAAAGCCGATCGAGGAGCACGAAGCCTGGATCGACTGGGCGAACGAACGAGTGCGCCGCGAGCGAACGTTCTCGGACGGCCCGGTGCATGTCACACGCGTCCTGAACGGGACGGTCTACGAGGATCACGAGGAGCAGCGTCCGGTGGACGAGGGATTCGCGATCGCGGCGCTGCCAACCACGCACCTCTTCCAGTGGCTCACGCGCTTCCCCGACGGTGACTTCCGCGAGATGCCGCACGAGGTCGAGGGGAGGACGGGCTCCGGCGGTACAGTTGGACGATCGACTCGGAGGATCCGGACGGCGACTTCTGCGGCGTCATGACGCTGGACCTCGACCCCGATCGCTTCGCGCCGATCGGGGCGCAGGTTGCGAGCTGCCTCGAGGGACCACAAGGCGTCGGCTTCCGGACCGCCTACGAGGTCGTCGAGTTCGTTCCGCTGGACAGCCTACCCGACCGGGTCTTCGAATCCAGCGAGGTCGGGATCGATTCCACGCCGGCGGTGGAGACCACGAATGCTGACTCCGCTGCCAATGGTGGGCGCAGAGGGAGAGCCGTGCTCGCGGCGTCCTTCTTGCTTGATGGATGACGCGACACTCTCGGCGACACCTTCCGACCAGGGAATAGCGAACAAATGATCGGGTACTCTGCTCATGGGCGGGCGGAGCGTGTTCTGGGAAGTGGACACCCCTCGGGGGCAGTGGCTCTGCGTATTGCTGGTCGGGCTGGGCGGAGTCGCCCTCGCCGCTACGGATCGGTCACGCCGCCAGTACGCGAGGCGTCGTTTTGACCTCGGGCTGCGACGGCTCTGGCGGCCGTGTCAGGTGTAGCGCTCTTCGGAATGGACCAACGCGAGGCCGACCCGGTTCCGTTCGAGCCGGATTGCGTCGAAGCGCCGGTTCCCGTCTGCGCGCACCGCCCTCCGACGGTGTGCTCCCTATCCCGGTCTGCGAGCCGCTGACGCCGAGGCACGCGCCGACACAGCGGCGATGGCTTACGGAATCGCGGGTGCAGCCGGGCAAGGAACGCGGATGCGGTCAGTTGCTCCGACACTCGACGACTCCTCGGGTGGCGCCATTCCTCGGGTAGCACTGTCGCGCGCAGGTCTCTCGGGGTTGACTTCTCCACCTTACAGGATAACAATCCGGTTATGGAACCACCTGATTATGCATCGGGCATCGCCGTGCTCGACCGCCTCGACGCCACGTTCGCGGCATTGGCCGATCCCACCCGGCGGGCGATCCTCGCGCGGCTCGCGGATGGCGAGGCGTCCGTGGCGGAGCTCGCGGAGCCGTTCCGATCAGCCAGCCGGCGATCTCCAGGCACTTGAAGGTGCTGGAGCGGGCCGGACTGATCTCGCGGCATCGCGACGCGCAGCGACGGCCGTGCCGGCTGGAGGCAGCGCCTATGGCAGCGGCGACCGCGTGGCTGGAACGCTACCTGCAGCACTGGGAGGAGAACTTCCAGCGCCTGGACGCCCTGCTGGACGAACTCAAGCAACAGCCAGCCCTATAGGACAGGACACGTCTCATGCCCCCTTCGACCGTCACGTCGCAGCGCATCAAGCCCTTCCTCTGGTTCGACACCTAGGCGGGGGGTGATGAACTTCTACGTCTCGCTCTTCGAGGACTCCGAGATCCTGAGCACCAGTCCCGGTCGGGACGGGCGGGCGGGCGCATCATGACGGGCACGTTCCGTCTGGCGGGACTCGAGCTGATGGCGCTGAACGGCGGGCCTCAGTTCCCGTGCACCGAGGCGATCTCGCTGTTCGTCTCGTGCAAGACGCAGGCGGAGGTTCGCCTCGGAACAGAGCCATGAGGACGGGGAGGAAAACATGACTGAGACGCACGACGTGCTCATCACTCGGGTCTTCAACGCGCCCGTCGAGCAGGTGTGGAACGCCTGGGTGGAATCGGACCAGGTGAGGCAGTGGTGGGGGCCCCAGGGGTTCACGTCGCCGTTGGCGGAAATGGACGTGCGTGAGGGAGGCAGGTCGTTGGTGTGCATGCGCGCACCAGCGGAGATGGGCGGGCAGGATCTGTTCAACACCTGGACGTACACGAAGGTGGTCCTGCACCAGCGCCTGGAGTACGTCTTTGAGTTCACGGACCAGGACGGCACCGCCTTCAATCCGGCGGAGGTCGGCATGCCGGCAGGCATCCCGAAGGGTGTACCGCACGAGATCACGTTCAAGAACTTGGGCACCGGTGGCACCGAGGTGACCGTCCGGGAGTCCGGCTACACTGCGGAGGACGTGATGGAGATGTCGCGGCAGGGCATGACCCAATGCCTGGACAAGATGGCGTCGCTGTTCTCCTGAGCAGCGACGCCTTCACTCTGGGAGGGAGGCCACCGCTAGATGAGGACGATGCCGCCAGATCTGGCCGCCGTGCAGCTCGTCGAGCGCGCGCCCCTCGTTTGCCGCGCCCACGAAGCGGAAGAGCAGCTGGTTGCTGACGTCAGGCCATGCACCAACAATGGCAGCGCCGGACCGCCGAGGACGAGAGCAGGTAGCGCGGCAAGCGTCCAGGGCCACGTCTCGTGCGCTCCGCTCACCACCCTCGTCGAGTCCTGGATGCGACGAGCGCCGTCGCGGAGGGCGATTGTCCGGTAGAGGCAGCAGCCTGCGATCTCGCCCGCGAGTTCCTGCTCGTGATGCAGACGGATGGACGCCGAGGCGATCGCGGCGCGGGCCGTCCCGCAGGACATCAAGTGCCCCGCGCCGGACTCGTCGTCAGAGTTTGCGGCCGCCCTGCGTGTCCCCTGCGAGGGGGTCGAGCCCGCGACGCCTGGCGATGTCTACGAGGTCCACAATGGGAAGGGCCCGTTCTACTACCCGAGCCTGACGGCGTATGCCGAAGCTTCGCCAGCGACTTCTCCGGCGTCGTACCCGAGGAGATCGCGGCGGTCGGTTGTGGAACCTTCTATCCCGGCGCCATGTCCCCGGACTGCGACCGGGCAATCGTCGTTGTGTACTACGACCCGACCAGCGCCCTTCCACTTCGCCCTGAGCTTTGTGCGCTCGCCGGAGACATCGGAGTGGGGGATCGAGAAGCTCTGGTTCCCCTTCCCCTCGGTCATCCCGTCCCCAATGCCGGAGCGCATCGAGGTCGCCATCAACTCGGTCGACGGGCGTGCGGGGCGCCGAGCTGGCGCCGTACCGCGACGAGTAGGTTTCGCCGTGGCAGCGTTCTGGAACCAGCTGGTCTGTCCCTCGAACCCGGGACGCCATGGCACGGGGAAGCCGAGGTGCGGATCCTTCGCCGCGGGCACCGAACGTTGCCGTGCTGTGATCCTCCAGCCCGAGTTCGCGCCGACCCGGGCCGACTCCGATCGGTCTCAGGTCAACACTCGATAGCACGACGACCGATACCCGGTGGAAACTGCCCAGGCTCCGCCGGCGCACCTGCACCACCACCGACGCCGGCCTGCCGTCACGCCGAGTCCGCCTCCAGAAGTGCGGCAAGTCGATCGAGCTGCTGGTTCCAGCCGATCTCGATGCCCGCGAGAGCGGGCGCGGCCTCAGCCCGGATGTCGTCGGCCTCGATGGTCATCTCGAGCGCGACCGTCCCGGACCCGGGCCGCAGCGTCACCTCGTGCCTCGAGCGGAACAGCGGCTCGCCGTCCGGGCCCAGCGGTGAGAGCACGAAGACCAGCCAAGAGGGCGGATCCACCTTGACGAACTCTCCGGACGCTACGTACTCAGCGCCGTCACCCTCACGGAGGACGATCCGCATCTCACCTCCGACCTCGGGTCGCACGCTGCAGTCAGCGACCTCGAAGTGGTCCGGGGCCCACCATCGCCGCATGACCCGCTCCTCGGTCCAGGCCGACCAGACGTGGCTCAGGGTGCCGTGCAGCGCGCGCCGGAATCTGAAGCGACGCACCTCCCCCTCCTCCATTTCGGTCGACCGCCGCTCCTCAGCCTCGACCCGGACCCGGTACTGCCACAGGACGGACTCGTCCGGCAGCTGCTCGGCCCGGGCATCGAGCCACGCCGCGAGTTCTCGCATGGTGTCGCGACGGAGCGCCACCACTCGGCGACGGCCCAGCGGGTTCACCACGACCAGGCCGGCCGCCTCGAGCGCCTGCAGGTGCTTGGTGGTCGCTGGCTGCCGGGCTCCGAGCGTCGCCGCGACCTCCCCGACCGTACGCGGCCCCTCGTCGAGCAGCTCGACGATGCGGAACCGGGTCGACTCGGAGAGGGCCGCGAGCGCTCGTCGTACGTCCATGACTACCCATCCGCTCCGCATGTCCGAGCAGATCGAACGCATCGTCGCCGCGTCCCCCGACCGGGTCTGGGAGCTGTGGACCACCGCCGCCGGGATCGAGCAATGGTGGGCACCCGACGGGTTCCGCACTGAGGTCCAGCAGCTCGACCTCATCGAGGGTGGGGAGCTGGTGTACGCGATGACCGCGACGGCACCCGAGCAGGTCGCGTTCATGGAGCAGCAGGGCATGCCGCTGACCACGGAGTCGCACAAGACGTTCCGCGAGATCGACGCTCCACGGCGGCTCTCCTACGACTCGCTCGTGGACTTCGTGCCCGACCACGATCCCTACCAGCACCTCACGGTGGTGGATCTCGAGCCGCACCCCGACGGCACCCGGGTAGTGATGACGATCGAACCCCTGCACGACGAGGTCTGGACCGAGCGGCTGCGCGCCGGGCGGGTCAACGAGCTGGACAACCTCACCCGGCTGACACGGAGCTCCTGAGGCTCACCCGGCCAGCGCCGTGGATCTCAGCTCAGTCGGTAGGGATGGACGAGGCGCCTGCCTCCGATGCACGCGAGGCGGACTGCCACGCCCGTCACGGCGCCGATCCGATCGTCGCCAGTGAAGGCCTCGTAGAACACGCCCAACGGACCCCAGTCCGTGCTGAACGCCATCCCGGAGCCCCGCGCCAGCAAGATGCAGATGATCAGCGCCAGGCCGCCGAGAGCGTCACGACGATACCAGGCAGCGCCGATGAACGCGCCGCCGGCCGCGAAGAGCGCGGTCAGCAAGCGGGCGCCTGCGAGGCAGTGGCCAAGCCCGGCAGTCTCATCGGTTGGCGCGCTCCTCGGTGGCCTCTTGCAACGGGCGGCGGACCGCGCAGTCGCCCCGGCGGGCGGTGCCGTCGCCTGACGGTCGCCGCGCTCCGCCCCGCGGGCCTGTACGCGACGCAATGGTTCGTTCACGCTCGGGAATGTGCCTGAGGCGCTACGAGGGCCTGTAGCTCAGCGGATCGGCCGTGGCCGCCTGATCGCGGATGCCACGATGGAGGACATCCTGCGCACCTGGGGGTACCGCCAGGTACGAGTCCGCACGTCGCAGCCCGACTCACTGCTCACCCGCCTCCGGGAGCACGGGTTCGCCGTGGAACGTGTCGATACACACGAGCTGCGGGTTCAGGACAGCACGACCGAGGAAGTAGGCAACCTGGCCCACTCCTGGCGCATTCCGCTGAACCATATCTCCGAGGTCCACCTGGTGGTTCCTCTGGATTGTTGCCGGCGTGCTGGCCGTCGTCTACCTGGTCAGCGGCGGCGGCAAGTTGATCCTGTCGAGGGACAGGATCCGCTCGATGACCGCCTCCGCCCACTGGGTAGATGACTTCAGCGCCCGCGCCGTCAAGGCTATCGGAGTGTTCGAGGTGGCGGCGGCGGCAGGACTGGTCCTGCCCGCCGTACTCGACATCGCACCGGTGCTGGCGCCTCTGGCTGCGCTTGGCCTGGTGCTGCTGATGACCGGGGCGGCGCTCACCCGCCTCCGCCGTAGCGAACTGAAGTACATGATGGCGGACCTGGCCTATCTCGCCCTGGCCGCCTTCGTGGCCTGGGGCCGCTTCGGTCCCGAGCCCTTCACCGCCTGATACCGACGCGGAGGGCAGGTGCGGCAGCTGTAATGACCGTGCAAGCGATGTGGCCTGTGCGGTCATGCTCACGGGAGAGGGACGGCCGTACTGTGAGCGGTAGCGCAGCGCCGTATGGCTGCGTACATTGGCGTGCGTTCCAGTCCGCCACGTACCCACGGCGCTGAGCGGCGTCACCGGGTCCGGATCGACCGACATTGTGGGAGACCGAGGGAGGCGAAATGCCATCACCAGGGTGGTCTGGGGGCCGCACGGCGCTCGGGGGAGCGTGGACACGAGGCCCGGCAGCCCTGCTCGCCGTGGCACTGGCCGCCGTGGCGGCGCTCGCGCTCCTGCTGCTCCCACCCGGCGAGGCGCGCGGGCAGGAGACCACGCTCCCGGTCGGCATCGCGGCCGCCGTGCGCGCTGACGCCGCGGAGCGCGCCGTTGTCGACGCCGACGAGGTAGCGATCGTGCGCTCTGAGGCCGTGACCTGGAACGACGGCTGCCTCGGAGTCCCGACACAGGGGGCGTGCACGCTCGCCCTCGTGCCGGGGTTCGTCGTGTGGGCGCAGGCCGGGGGCCCGGTGTATCGCTACCACACGGACGACACCGGCAACACCGTGCTCTTCGCGGCCAGCGGTATCCCGCCCTCGGCGGTCGCCGGCGCGCCGCTGCCCGGCGGCGCCACACCTCGCGAGGTGAACGGAGGCGGCGGCGCCACCATTGTCGGTGAGGTGCCATCGAGCGGCGGCGTGGGCCTGCTGGTCAGCCCGCAGGCCGCGTCACCCTCGGCGCTGGTCACCGCGCTGGCCGCCCAGGGGTGCACCGCGCAGACCATCTCGATCACACAGGGCGGCGGCTGGCGCGTCTACGTCCCGGGAGCGCCCGCCTTCGTGAACGCCGCATTCCCGGCGACGCTCGATGCGGGGTCGGCGTTCCTCGTGCGCTGCGCCACGGGCGGGACACCGCCGCCGTCCGGGCCGGACCTGTCCGCCGAATGCACGAACCCGGACGCCGGGTACACGGTCAGCTACCCCGGGGCGTGGCACACGAATACCGGCGAGGTCGTGCCCGAGTGCGGCCTGTTCCACCCGGCGCCCTTCCAGGTGATGCCGGCCACCGAAGTCTTCGTCGCGGTATCCATTGGAGTAGAACCCATCTCGTTCGCCGCCGCCGTGGAGGGCGCATCCGGCGAGTTCGCGGACCTGATCTCCCAACAGAGCGCCACCGTGGCCGACCACGCCGCCGTGCGCGTCGAGACCCGCTCGACGGGCGGGGGGCTGCTGGAGGCCGGCGTGCTGCGTACGCAGTACTACGTCGACCTGGGCAACTCGCAGACGCTGGTCGCGGCCGCGACGCAGTTGCAGGGACTCAACTTCTCCCAGACGGTCGCCGTCCTGGACGCCATGGCCGCCTCGCTCAGCCTCCAGCAGGCCGCGTTCAACCTGACGGCCGTCGATGAGACGGGACGCGACGGCAACGGCGTGCTGGTGGATGCACGCGTCGGAGAGCACGACGGGTACGACCGGCTGGTCTTCGAGTTCGCGTCCACGTGGCCGGGCCTGGAGCTGGCGCAGGGTGTGCCCTCGTACGCCATCGAGTATGTCGCCGGCGCCTCCGAGTGCGGCTCCGGCTTCACGGTGGACCCGCAGGGCAGCGAGATCCTGCAGGTCACGTTCCCGGATAGCTACGTGTACGACCCGAACACCGGCGAAGCCACCATCGACACGCTCGAGATCACCCAGGACTTCCAGGTGATCCTGGAGGTCGAGGAGATCTGCGGCTTCGAGGCCCAGTCGATCTGGGTGGTGGGCACGGACGCGGAGCAGCCGTTCCGCATCTTCGAGCTGTCGAACCCGACGCGCCTGGTGATCGACATCGCGATCCCGTCGTCGTAGGCGACGCACGACCTGCGCGGACCGCAACGGGCGCCCTCCGGGGCGCCCGTCCGTTGCCGGATGTCGCCTCCGTGTCAGCGGGAGCCGAGCAGTTGGCGGGGCCTCAGGTCCAGCGCCCACATCGCGATTGCGCCGGTGAGGCCGATCCATGCCAGCAGCAGCAGGTGCGAGCCGACGGCATAGCTGGACGCGAGCGCTCGGTCGGTCCCCATCAGCACCAGCGCCTCCGTCACCACCACCTCGTACGGTCCCACGCTCCACGGGGTAATGGGGATGGAGACGATGAGGTTGGCGGCGACCATCACCACCAGCGCCTGGGCCACGCTGAAGTCGACGCCGAAGGCCTGCCCCATCAGCCAGTAGACTGCGATCTCCGCCGTCCACGCGGCGACCGACAGCGCCAGCGCGACCAGCGCGTCGCCCGGGTCACGCAGCGCCGCCATGCCGTCGATGAACTGGTCGACCAGCCCGGCGATAGCGGTGCTGACGCGCTCCGGTAGCCAGCGCAGCGGCGGCCACCGCTCGATGTCCCACGAGCGTCCGCCGCGCGCCGCGCCCACCGACACGAGCATCAATGCCACGACGCCTCCCCCGGTGGCGGCCAGCGTCGGCCGGAGCACCGGCGGCAGGTCGAGCAGCAGCAAGCCCGATAGCAGCAGCAGCACGAACGCGAGCGCGTCCAGCAGCGACTCCACCAACACCACGCTGCTCGCCAGTTCCGCGCGGGGCACGTGGAACTGCCGGCTCGGCAGCTCGATGCGGATCAGGTCCCCGGCGCGAAAGGGGACGAGCGCGTTGGCCAGGTTGGAGACGAGGAACAGCGGCAGCAGGAAGCGAAACGTCAGTTCGGGGCGGTGGCGCAGGAAGTGCCGCCAGCGGTACGCATGTATCGCCTTCGACCCGGTGAACACGAAGACACCGGCCAGCGCCCACCAGATGTTGATGTTGGGCACCAGCCGGAAGGCCGCGGCCAGGTCAACGCGCCAGACGAGGAGGACAAGGGCGAACAGGCCGGCCGCCACCTGGATGAGCAAGAACACGTGGCCGTGGCCGCGCGCGACGGATGCCGGCTGGTCCTCCAGCTGATCCTCCGGCTCGTCGCTCGACACGGGCCCGGTGCTCACCGGCCGGTCACTCGGCACTTTGGGGGCGAGGGTGGCTGCCGGGACGGTCGAGGGAGCCGCATGCGAGAGGATCCTCCTGGGGCGGGCCGTATGCCCTCCGATCCTGGCGCTGCCATCATGCCGTACCGGCCGCCGTTGCGTCTCTGCCCGCGCGGTCGCGCGGCCCCGGCATCGAGGCCGGGTGACGCCAACAGGCCCCCTCTCGGGGGCCTGTTTCGCTCGTGAAATGTGCCGGGAATTGAATCAGGGTCAGTGGCGGGCTGGGCTCCCCCGCGCCGGCTATAGCCGATGGGCGCTCCCTACAGGGAACCGCCGATCTGGATGGGGGAAGCCGCGCGCCCTGACGAATCTTCGTCCTTCAACGGCGGATACCTCCGTCCTTCAGGATCGGAATCCGGAGTGTCAATGACAGCCCCCTTTCCGTTTTCCGACATCATCATAGGCCCCACGCGCACGGCCTCCAAACGTCGTGCGAGTGCCGCAGCGCAGGAGAACGCCTCCCTGCGCGGCCAGCGCTCCCTCATCCTGAGGCGGACGCGCGATTGGTCGATGGATGTCCCACGAACGTCAGCCCTCGTGCGCGGCACGGTAGCGCTCCACGGCGTCCGCCGCGCCCACAATGAGGGGGCTGCGCTGGTGCGGCGACGTCACGGGTACGTCCAGCACCGATTGCGCCCCGTTTGAGGAGGCGCCCCCGGCGGCCTCCATGATCATCCCGATGGGACAGACTTCGTAGAGCATGCGCAGCTTGCCGTTCGCGGCGCTCGAGTCCTCCGGGTACATGAACACGCCGCCCATCTGCAGCACCCGCAGCACGTCCTCCACCATCGAGCCGCTGTAGCGGCCGCGGAGCCCCTCCGAGGCGGCGTCCACGGCCGCCGCGACGTTCGCCGGCCAGAGCGGGCGGTATGTCCAGTTGATGCTGGTGTACTTCGCCGCCGGGACCCGGATGGCGGGGAACGCGAGGCGCCACGACCCGTCGGCGGCGTCGAACGAGAACCCGTCGACGCCGCCCTCGGTCGCCACCACCATCGTCGTCGGCAGTCCGTAGACCACGAACGCGGCGGCCACCAGCTGGCGGCCGGTCGCCGGGGTGGCGAACGTGCCGTCCGCGACGCCGGCGTAGACACCCAGGATCGAGCCCACGCTGGACACACCGATGTTCGACGACCCGTCGAGCGGGTCGAAGCAGCAGGTGTACGCCCCGTCGCCCAGTTCGATGGGCTCGGTCTCCTCCTCGGAGATCAGGCGTGCCACGAAGGGCAGCGCCAGCGCGTCCTTGAACATCTCATTCGCAAGGTCGTCAAGCCTCTGGGTCGCCTCGTGCTGCACGTTCGTCTCCCCGGTGGCGCCCAGCATGCCGTCCAGCGGCGCCGAGTCGAGCGCGGCCCGCAGCCGCACGCCCGCCGCCGCGAACGCGCCAAGGATGGCCACCACGTCGGCGGGCACGCGCCCCTGCAGGGACGCCACCAGGTCTGGGTGCTCGGCTGGCATACGCGCTGCGCCCTCCAATGGCGGCGAGGGCCGCGGCTGCTAGATGACGAAGTCGCGGTCGCCGTTGAAGACGCTTACCGCGTCCGGCACGGACCAGCCGCCGTAGGTGATCGCGCTGATCGCCTGCGTCATACGCAGGGCCTCCGGCAGCGGCTTCTGGTGGATGTTCCGACCGGTCGCGCTGCCCTTGGCGCCGCTGATGAAGATCTGGTCGTGCAGGGTCTGGAGGAAGGACTCCACCCCCGTCCCCTCGCCACCGGCGGTGATCAGGCGCGTGCGGCCGGCGGCCCGGGCCGACTCGCGGAACGCCTCCGCGACGTTGCCCGTTGCCACCTTCGGGTAGTTCACCTTGCAGAAGTCCGCGCCCAGGGCCGCCGCCAGGCCGGCGCAGCCGGCGATCAGGTGCGGGTCGCGCTCGTCCGCCACGGCGGCGCCGCGCGGGTACACCCAGAGCACGGCGAGCATGCCCCGGCGGTGGGCCTCGTAGCAGACCTGCGCCGCCCCGGCCATCTGCTCGGACTCGAACTCGCTGCCGGGATAGACCGTGTACCCCACGCCGACGATGTTCAGCCCGGCGTCACGAAGCGACTCCACCTGCTCCAGCGTCACCCAGTCGCGGCTGCGCGGGTCGCCCTGCGCCGTCGGGATGAGGTGCGTCTTGCTGTTCACCTTCACCAGGTAGGGCACGTCGGTGTAGTCCGGGCCGTACCGTGCCACGAGGCCGAGCTGCGTCGCGAAGCAGCCCACGACGCCCTGCTGGGCGATGCGGAACAGGTGCTCCGGGTCCGCGTCCTCCTCGGCGATCGGGCCGGTCTTTGTCGACCCGTAGAAGTCGTCGTTCAGGTGCTCGACTTTCTGGTCGCCGGCGAACAGCACCAGGCGTCCGGTGTCCTTGGTCACCAGCCGCAGGTTCGCTTCGTAGGCCGCTGCCTGACTGGCGGGCACGTCAGCGGGAATGTGGATGGCGGTCAGCGTCTGGGCAAGCTCGGTAGTCATCACAGTCCTCCAGCCCGCCGCCTGCGGGCCTGTCGCTCACTGGGACATCGCGGATTATAGGCTATCGCGGCGGTCACCCCCGCGGGCCGGCGGCGCGGTTCTCGATGCGACGCGGGGCGCCGAGACGCCCGCGTGACCCCTCGCGGCGGCCCCTCATAGCTCCGACCAGCGGCTCGCCATCTTCGCCGCCACCGCCGGCATCGTCGTGTACTCCATCTCGTCGAGGGGCATGCGATGCGGCTCGAACGGGCCGTGCTTGCGCAGGAAGTCGGCCACGTCGTTCGCCTCCCGCCTCGCGTTGTCGAAGCTCACGTCCTCGAAGAAGTCCCGAGGCCCCACCAGCTTGCCGTCCGCGAGCTGGAAGCCCAGCGCTACGACGCGCGGCGGGCCATCGAAGCGCGTCGGGTGGGCCTGCGCCAGGCCGACCGGCATCCATGGCCCGTAGTGCGAGCCGCGCATGAACCCCTCCACGATGTAGGGGGTAGTGAACGGTTCGAGCACCTCGCCCACCGCCGGGAAGTTGCCCTGGCAGCGCACGATCGCCGTCGGGTCGTCCTTCCCGACGTAGCGCCCGGCGATCATCGAGAGCTTGTCCGTGGAGGAGACGGCGGCCACCTCGCCGCTGCTGCGGGTGACTACGCGCTTGACCGCGTAACGGCCGGGCGAGCCGATGAAGACCAGCAGGTCGTACAGCTCCTCCGGCGTGTTGAACATGATCTTGCGGTGGTCCTTTAGGTCGTGGACCTCGAACGAGAAGCCGGCGTGCAGCGACTCCGAGATCACCAGGCCGGCGGTGTTGAAGGGGTCGGCGAACATCTTGTAGAAGGGCAGGTTGAACGAGCCGGACGAGGTCTTGTCCCCCATGAAGACGATCACGGGCTCGGACGGGCGCTCCTCCAGCTCGAGTTCGGCGGAGCCCGGTCCGGCTCCTCGGATATTGCCGGAGAAGGCGTCGGTCAGCAGGTCCTGACCCGCGCCGTAGAGGTGGAGCCGCTTCGCCACCTCGGTACCGGCAAGGAAGGTATCCCAGGCGAAGCGGTGGACCGCCTCGTCGTCCGCGCCGTGGTCGTGGGACATGATGAGGAACAGGTCGTCACCGCACGCCTGCGCCTGCGCGTCGATCAGCAGTCCGGACTGGACGGCCTTCGCCAGTTCCTCGCGGCCCGTGTCCAGTACCTCGGGGTGCATGGCGGAGTGGCCGACGTAGCCGCCGATGTCGGCCTTGATCACGCTCAACGTCTGAGGCATCCCCGGCTCCTCCAGGTTTCGAGCGGGCGAGGGCCGCTCCCGAATGCTACGGGCGCGCGCAAAGGCGGGGCAATCAGAGAATCGTCAAAACGGCGCCCTCCGGCGACGGCGCGTCAGGCCAGCGGGCCGTCGGACAGCCCGAGGCGCGCGCGCAGCACCATGATCGCCGCCTCCGCCAGCGGCCGCGTCCTGGCCTGAAGGTCCCAGTCGAGGTCCTTCGAGCGTCCCATAAACGCCTCCAGCGATTCGAGCATCTCTGGCGCGCGCTGCCGCTCGTGCGCCTCTCCCAGCGCTCGAAAGCCCTGCAATTTGCGCGGCCCCTCGCGGCCGCCTTCCGAGATGTACCAGTCCTTGAACGCCACACCGCAGCTCACGGCGAAGAGCATCGCGCCCAGGGGCGTCGCCGCCGGCGGCACCCGCGCCGCCAGCGCCCGGGCCGTCGAGGAGCGCGAGGGCGAGTCGTACTCGGCCATCAGGTGGCCGCCGGGGGGCACCAGCTCCGCCAGCCGTCCGATGATGCGCAGGTCGATCGCCTCCGGCACCACCACCTCGCGCCCGTCATCGAGCGGCAGGTGGTCCTCGAAGTCGGTGACGTCCACCCAGTTGTAGGCGGGATACGGCCCCTGGTTAGCGAGCCCGGTCACCACGGGCACGGTGGTGCGCCCCAGGTCGTCGCTACGCAGGAACGCGCGGAAGTAGCGGGCGCCCACCTGGTTCCGTGACCCCAGTTCGACCTCCAGCGTGACGCCCTGCCCCACCTCCGCGCCGTCGAGCCGCGACAGCGGGTGCTCAGGCTCGACAGATGCCGAGGTCCACCGTCCGGGTCCGTCGACGTTCGTCACGTAGCGTCCTCCGCCGGCGACGGTAGCAAAGGTTGCGCTCCCACGCGCCCGTGGGCCGCCGCAACGCCCACCCTGTCGAGGCGTGCGACGGTACACTTCGCCGCGTGACCAGCGCGCCTGACGACACAGCACTCCACGCGTACGTGGCCGCGGCGCGCCGCCTGATGGCGCGGGGTGGCTTCGAACGCACGGGGGACCCCTCGGACGCGCGCCGCTGGGGCCTGGAAGGTACGCGCGACTGGCTGGACGCGCACGGCAGACCCGACGAGCGCCTCACCGTCCACGTCGCCGGGTCGAAGGGCAAGGGTTCCGTCGCCACGATGGTCGAGGCGATCCTGCGCGCCGCCGGCGCGCGGACCATGCTCACCACCTCCCCCGACCTGCACCAGAAGCACGAACGCATCGCTATCGATGGACGCTCGGTCGACTACGCGGACTTCGCGCGCCTCGCGAACCACGTGCTCGACGACCCGGCGACCGAGGCGTGGTCGCTCTTCGAAGTGGTCACGGTCATGGCCTGGCTGGCCGCGGCCGAGGCCGGGTGCGACTGGCAAGTGCTGGAGGTAGGGCTCGGCGGGCGGCTGGACACGACGAACGCCGTGCGCGCCAAGAGCGTCGCGGTCATCACCCCCATCGACCTCGAACATACGGCGATCCTCGGGGACACGATTCCTCTGATCGCGGGCGAGAAGGCCGGCATCATCACCGGCCCCTGCGCCGTCGTCGTCTCGCCGATGCGCGCCTCCGCGCTCGATGTCGTGCGCGCGAAGGTCGACGCGAGCGGCTCGACGCTCTACGAGGCGACCGAGGTCTGCGCGATGCGTCCGCTCTCGCAGCGCCTGGACGGGCAGGAGTTCGACCTGCGCACGCCTCTGCGCACCTACCGCAAGCTGCGCGTGCCGCTGGTGGGGCCGCACCAGGCGGAGAACGCGGCCACCGCCGTGCTGGCGGCCGAGCTCGCGGTCGGGCGCCAGGGCGACGAACTACCGGAAGCCGCGGTACGCGAAGGTCTCGCGGGAGTGCGCTGGCCTGGACGCTTCGAGGTCGCGCGACAGCGCCCGCTCACGATCCTCGATGGCATGCACACGCCGCTGGCTGCCCGCCGCTTCCGCCAGGCGCTCGAAGCGACCGGCGTAACGCCTCGACGGGTCGTGGTGCTCGGACTGCTCGCCGGCAAGGACATCGAGGCGGTCGTGCAGGCGCTCGTGGGCGAACAGGACGAGGTGATCGTCGCGCCACCGGACTCCTCGCGCGCCGCCGACACCGCCGAGGTGCTGCGTGCGGTGCGCGAGACCGGCGCCCCGGCGCAGCCCGCGCCCAGCATCGCCGCTGCCCTCGAACGAGCGGAGGCGCTGGCCGGCGAGCGCGGCGCGGTCCTCGTCGCCGGCAGCCTGTACACCGTCGCCGAGGCGCGCGAGGCGTTGCTCGGCATCACGGGCGACCGCGCGCTCGGCATCCGCTGAGGCGACGGTAGCCCTCGGCGCCCGGCTCGACCCGTACCGCCCGTACGGTACGATCTCGGTCGCACGTCTCCCGGGCATCAACCGCGCACCACAGACAGGAGCGGATGTGACGACGAACGGCCGGCGGCGGGTGGTCGTGACCGGCATGGGCGCGCTCACACCCCTGGGCAACACCGTCGACGAGTTCTGGACCGCCGCCATCGAGGGCCGCAGCGGCATCCGCCGTCTCACACTGGTCGACCCGGAGGACTACCCCTGTCAGGTCGGCGGGGAGGTGCAGGACTTCGACCCCACGCAGTACATGGACCGCAAGGTCGGCCGCCGCATGGCGCGCTTTTCGCAGTTCGCGGTCGCCTCCGCCGCGCAGGCGCTCGAGCAGTCCGGGCTCGACCTCGATTCCGTCGACCGCCGTCGTGCGGGCGTCCTGCTGGGCACGGGCGGCGGTGGCTACCCGAACACGGACGAGGCGATGCGCACGATCCTGACGCGCGGAGGCTCTCGCGTAGACCCGCTGTACATGGCGAAGATGCTGCCGAACATGGCCGCGGCCAACGTCAGCATCCAGTTCAGCCTGCTGGGCTACACGAACACCGTCAGCACCGCCTGTGCCGCCGGCACGCAGGCCATCGGCGACGCCGTCGAGGTGATCCGCCGGAGCGCGGCGGACGTCATGCTCGCGGGCGGCACCGAGGCGGGCATCTGCGAGCTGGGCCTCGCCGGCTTCTCCAGCATGAAGGCGCTCACCACCTCGCGGAACGACGACCCATCGACCGCCTCGCGGCCCTTCGACCGCGACCGCGACGGCTTCGCGCCGTCCGAGGGCGCCGGGGTGCTCGTGCTGGAATCGCTCGACCACGCGACCGAGCGGGGCGCGCGGCCGCTGGCGGAGGTGCTCGGCTACGGCGTGAGCGCGGACGCCTCGTTTCTCGTCGCCCCATCGGAGGACGGCGAAGGCGCGGCGCGTGCGATGGAGGCGGCGCTCGAGGACGCGGGGATCACCGCGGACGAGGTCGACTACGTCTCCGCGCACGCCACCGCCACGGACATCGGCGACATCACCGAGACGCGGGCGCTCCGCCGGGTGCTCGGGCCGCGCGCCGAGCGTGTCCCGGTCTCCGCGATGAAGTCGCAGGTCGGCCACCTGCTGGGCGGCTCAGGCGGCGTGGAGGCGGTCGCTGCCGTGCAGACCATCCTCACGGGACGCATCGCGCCCACGATCAACCTCGAGTCCCCCGATCCCGAGTGTGACCTGGACTACGTACCCCTGCGGTCGCGCGCCTGCGAGGTGCGCACGGTGCTGAAGAACTCGTTCGGCTTCGGCGGCCAGAACGCCGTGCTCGTGTTCCGCGCATACGAGGCCTAAACACACCCCGGCCCCTCGGGAACTCGCAGCGGCCCTCCGTCGTCTGGATGGCAGGGGCCGCTGCGGAACGGGAGCACCGCGGCGGCCCCTCGTATCCAGGTCAGGACGGCGAAGGCCGGGCAAGCGCCCGGCCTTCGTTGCGTCTCGGCGTGCGCGGTCTACGAGGCGGCCGCGTACTGCGCTTCGGACGGCAGCATGCCGTCCAGCATCACCTCCAGCGCCATGGTGTGGGCGCAGGTCTGATTGTGGGCGAAGAAGTCGCACTGGCATTGCCAGTGCCCGCTATGCAGGGTCACGTCGTGGCTGTCGTTGTTGCCCCGTACGGTCACCGTCATCTCCTGAAACGCGAAGCGCTCGCGTTCCGAGGCGTAGCGGCGCGCCTTCTCGATCTTACCGATCATGCCCGAGTGCATCGTGCCTCCTTACCGGCCCCAGCGCGCGAGACCGGAAACAAAAAGCGCCGCGGCATTCACCGCGGCGCTGCTGCCAGGGGAGTCAACGTGGAGTGAGCTGTCCATCATCGGCGCTCCTCGGGGTGAACATAGGCCGCCCGAGCCCGGCGCGTCAACACGCTTGTCGGGACGGGCTACCGCCAGCGCTGAAGCACCTCGTATCGCGGCTGCGCACCGCCGAGGAACGACCGTACGAGGCTCACCTCGCGCGCCTCGAAAGGCAGCGTAGGCGGCGCATCGAGGGCCCGTGCGGCCTCCGCGATGGCGCGCCGCTGGTCCGCGGTCGCGCGGTTGCCGGCGCGCGCCAGCGTCAGGTGCGGCCGCGACGGGCGCTCCTCGCGCGGCAGCCCCGCCTCGACGACGGCGGCTTCGACGCGCGACGCGAGCGCCTGCAAAGCCTGGAGGTCCCCGCCCACGCCGAGCCACGCCACCTGCGTGCGGGACGCCGCGCCGAAGGTGCCGGCGGGCGCCAGTTCCAGCGGCACGGCGACCGGCGGCGCGTGCCGGCCGAGGGCGACCCGCAACGCGTCCGCGTGCGCCTCGTCCACCTCGCCCAGGAAGCGCACGGTGAGGTGCGTCAGCGCCGGGTCCACCAGGCGCAGCGGTGCGTCGCCCGCCGCGCGTCGGAGCGCGTCCCCGATGCGGGTGGCCGCATCTCGCCACGCCTCGGGCGGCTCGATCGCCACGAACAACCGCATCGCGTCACCCCTCGCGGGCCGTCCCGTGCGCCGTCCCCGCGCGGCCGCGTCCACCGGTGTACGCTCTGCCGCGCGGGAGTGCGAGGCGGAAGCGCGCGCGGCCGGTGTCGTGGCCGGCCCTGCATTTCGGAGGGTAGCCCGTGGCGCAGCGCCACGCCGTCGCGAGCGCCGGCTTGACCCCGCGGGCGACTATCCCGATGTTCGGCGAAACAACGACAGGTGACCGCGCGCCAGGAAGGGGGCCGAGGTGCAGCAGTTGGAGACGGTGCCGTATCTCCTCTACGAACCGGAATACGAGACCGGGATCCTGTGGATCAGGTTCAACAACCCGGAGAAGCTGAACGCCTGTATCGGCTCCGCGGAACGCAAGAGCACGCTGGCCAAGGTCGGCGAGTACATGCGCGCGGGGGACGACGACCCCAACATCCGCTTCATCGTGCTCACCGGGGTCGGCCGCGGATTCTGCGCAGGCGTTGATGTCAGAGGCACCGACGATTTCGAACGGGGCGACAACTACCTCGGGAACGCGCCGGGTGAAGGCATCGATGCGACGCGTCAGCGCTTCTACTACGGGCTCACGAAGCTCATCAAGGACCTCTCGTACATCCGCAAGCCGACGGTCGCGATGGTCAACGGCCCGGCTGCAGGCTTCGGTATGGACATGGCCCTGGCCTGTGACATCCGCTACGGCTGCGAGAACACGAGGTTCATCACCTATCAGCAGGTCGGCCAGATCATCGAGAACGGCGGCGCCTACTGGCTGCCGCGAATGGCCGGTGTCGGCCGCGCGCTCGAGTTCGCGTTCACGGGCTTTCTCGACGCGCAGCGCGCATACGAGTGGGGAATCCTCAACAAGCTGGTCCCCTCCGAGGAGTTGGAAGCGGAGGTCCGGCGGCTCTGCGACGACATGCGCAAGAGCCCACCACTGACGCAGTGGATCAACAAGCGGGTGATCCGCGCGGCGCTCGACACCACGCTCGACCACACCGCCGTCCTGACCTCGAACGCCGCTCTCATCCTGCAGGATTCCGAGGATGCCACCGAGGCTCGCAGCGCGCTGGCGGAACGCCGGGCCCCGGAGTTCAAAGCACGGTAGCGGCAGGTTGGCGGCGAGCATGATTGACGACGTGGAGGTGCGTGCGGCCGGGTCGAAGGGGCTGGGTGTGTTCGCGCGGCGGCCCTTCGCCACCGGCGAGTTCATCTTCCGGCGCCGGCACGTCAGGGTCGTCGACGGCGCAGGGCTGGATTCGCTGACGGCCGAGGAGCGGATGCACCTGTGCGAACTGGACTGGGACCGCTTCGCGGTGCTGGGGCCGCCCGGCTGCTACCTGAACCACTCGTGCGAACCGAGCGCGATGCGGAGTGGCGTGAAGGTCTTCGCCTGGCGTGACATCGCGGCCGGCGAGGAGGTCACGGTCGACTACCGGCTCAACGCCTTCGATGGTGAGCGCTGGCCCTGCGCGTGCGGCAGCGCCACCTGCGCCGGCACCGTGGTCGGGAGCTTCTTCGCACTGCCCGAGGACCGGCAGCGGACGTTCCTGGCCTACGCCCCGGCGTTCATCCGGGCGGAGTGGCGTCGACGCAGGCGCGACGGGCCCGTGCGCTAGCCGACGCCGGTCAACCGACGCTCCCACGGGTGCCCGGGATGCGCGACGCGCAGCGCCTGGAGGAGCCACGCGCGGGCATCCGCGTCCAGCAACGGGAGGGCGGCCGCTGCGTCGGCGGCGTCCTTCGGGCGAGTGCCCGTGGACTTGAACAGCAACTGCACCTCTGGCGCAAGGTAGGGCACACCGTCCACCATGCGCGTCAGGCCCTCGATCGGCCGTGACACACGGCGGTCGCGACGGTACTGCCATGTGTCGCCTTCAGCGTCGTTCAGCATGAACTGCACCGTCCACGGCGACTCCGGCGCCGGCCGCGCCCACACGTCGCCGACGTCCGGCGCCAGCGGCTCGCCCAACGGCCACCGCCAGAGGACGCCCGAGGCGGCATGGAGGTCCCAGTCGCCCAGGTAAGACTGGAGCGCGAGCTGGTCGCGACGCAGCACGCCGACATCGATATCCGCGTGGGTGCGTGACTGGTGACCCAGGAACGCATCGATCGCCCAGCCGCCGGCGACCCACCACGGCCGGCGAAAGCGGCGCATCAGCCGGGCGGTCTGCGCCGGCGAGATCGGCGCCCACACGCCGAGGTCATCGCGATGCGTGTCCGCGGCAGCGGCGCCCGCTTCGCCGGCGGTCACGTCCGGCGCGACCGGTCCGGTACCAGCTCCGTGAGGATGCCGTTGACGCTCTTCGGGTGGAAGAACGCCGCGCGCAGCCGCTCCGGGTCCTCCGGTCCGAGGTCGAGCTGCCGCAGGCCGCGCTCGCGCAACCTCGATGCCTCCTCGGCGACGTCGCTCACCGCGTAGCCCAGGTGGTGCAGGCCTGGCCCGAACCGGGCGAGATAGCGCGAGGTGCCGCTGGTGGTGCCGTCGGGGATCAGCACCTCGATGCGCGTCTCGCCCTCGCCGACCTGTACGAAGTAGTTGTGCGTCTGCTCCGGCGCGAAGTAGCTGCCGTCCGGCATTGGCGTGCGGTCCGTATCCAGCGTCAGACCCAAGTCTTCGATCAGGACGAGGCGCGCCTCCTCCCAGGTGTGCGCGACGATCCCGACGTGGTCCAGCTTCAGTAACATCCGGCCTCCCTCTCCGCGCCGCGACGATAGCACTCGCGCGTCGCGGCGATGCAGGCCTGCATGATGACGAGTAACATGACCGCGTCCGTCAACTTCCGGCGCGAGGCATGCCGAGGGAGCGCGCAATGGCTACCGTCACCGCCGATTACCAGGAGCGGAAGCGCATCGTCTTCAACGCCCGCGGCCGGGAGTTCGTCAACGTGCGCGAACGCGCCGAGGACGGGCCGGTCGGCTACTCCTCCACGGAACTCCTGCTCATCGCGCTCGGAAACTGCAGCCTGGGCGCCCTGCTCAACCACGACCTGCTGAAGGACGAGGTCGTCCTCGACTGCTCGGCCGTGCTCGAGGCGAGCATGGTCCCGAACCCCACCCGCATCGAGCGCATCGAGGTCGCCGTACGCCTGGAGGTGGAGGGCCCCGCCCTGCTCGAGTGCCGTGAGGCGATCGAGTACGCCTCGTGCGCCTGCCCGCTGTGCAACACGCTGGGGGACAGGATCCACACCACGCTATACCTCAGTTGCCCCTCGACGGCGCGGACATAGGGCGCCGTAGGACGCCCGACCGCTGGCGCGCACCCGATGGTTTCGGCGAGAATCGCGGCACGCGCGGTCCGTGGGGCAGGTGGGGAGCCGACGCTCTGCGGGCGTAGATGACGGGTTCGACTCCCGTACGGACCGCGTCCAGCTGTCCCGCCATACGGCGAGGCCCGCGAGTCACCTCGCGGGCCAGTCCCGCCGCGCGGCCTGCGCAGGGCGCCGCGGGGTTACGCCACGCGCTGCTGCAGTCCGTAGGCGATCTTCTCCGCAGCCGACATACCGCCGGCCCGGTGGGCGCCTCGAGCGGGTGCGCCCACCGGGAAACCGCGCGGCGCCGAGGCGTCCACGAGCCGCTGGCGGATCTGCGCCACCGCCTCGCGGGCCGACGCCAGTGAGCTGTCCAGCTCCTCCAGCGTCTCGCCTCGGACTAGCTCCGGCGGCAGGTCCGGCTCGGAGGCCAGCACCGCCTCGCGATACCGCGCGACCGCGGCCAGCGTCCGTTCTCGCTGTCTCGCCAGCTCCTGTTCAGTGGAGGTGAGCACGGCCTGCAGCCGTTCGCGGTCGGCTGACTCCAGTGCCGCCGCCTCGTCCTCGGCCGCCGCGACCGCCGCAAGCTCCGCCGCCACCTCGTCTGGGACGGCCTCGCCGTCGCCATCGAGCAGGTCGTCGACCACCTCGAACTCCTCGTCCGTCCGCATGCCTCCCAACCTTTCCCGCCGCCCAGCAGAATGCCCAGCACGATAGAACAGACGTTCTGGTTTGTCGAGCGCTGTGTGTCGCGCCTCGATCCTCTCGGCGTCTTACACTCTCGCCACATGGCCATCACCGAGCGCGGCAGCCAGATCGTGATCCGCGAGATGACGGCGGACGACCTGCGGGAAGTCCACCGCATCGAGCGCGCCGCGTACCAGGACGCCTGGCCCGCACGCGCGTTCCAGGAGGAGCTGCGCAACGGCTTCGCGCAGTACCTCGTCGCCGTCGAACGCGACGAGGCCGACGGACCGGGCGCCGAGACCGAGCGCGGACGCGGCTGGCGGGCCGCATTCGGCCGGCTGTTCTCCGCCGGCCGCCGGGAGCGCCTCCTCGGCTTC
Organism: Dehalococcoidia bacterium; assembly: GCA_009379925.1. Taxonomy (GTDB): domain Bacteria; phylum Chloroflexota; class Dehalococcoidia; order UBA2979; family UBA2979; genus WHSU01. The sequence continues at coordinate 23,040 of WHSU01000006.1, forward strand.
GCCGGCGCCTGGTTCATGGTCGACCAGTTGCACATCGTCACGGTGGCCGTGAACCCGCCCGCGCAGGGCCGCGGCATCGGCCACCGGCTGCTGCTGGCCTGCTATGACCTGGCCACCGAGGCGGAACTGGGCTCGATCGTGCTGGAGGTGCGAGAGTCGAACGCCCGCGCCCAGCAGCTCTACGAGCACTTTGGCTTCCGGACCAGCGGGAGACAGGTCGGCTACTACAAGGACAACAACGAAGACGCCCTGGTCATGGAGACGCCGCGCATCGACGCCGCGTACCGGGCCCGTATGGAGGCGCTCCGGGAGCAGTACACGAGCGAGTAGCTTCCGGGGCGCCGCGAGGCGAAGCCCCGCTGCATAGATGCCGGCGCTACCTCGGTAGCCACACAGGCTCGCGCGCGCCCGGCCGCGGCGGCGGCGTGTTCCACCAAGGGGGCGTCGTGGGCAGCGCGCCGGCTGGGCGCACGAACTCGAGGTCGCCCCACTCGCTCGGCATCGAGTCGATCAGGTCGCGCACATCCTCGCGCGTCGGGTCCACGACCGCGCTCGCGTCCACGCGGCCCAGTGAGTCGATCCACCGGCCGGTCTGGGCCAGCGAGACCCGCACGAGGTGCGAACCGCCTTCGGTGGCGCGGCGGGCGAGGCCGGCCATCGCCCCGAGCGCTACGAAGTAGCCCGTCGAGTGGTCGATGGCAGCGGCCGGCCCGTGTCGGGGGCCATCGGCGCCCGCCCACTCGCCGTGCTCCCGGGCGATGCCCGTCGCCGCCTGCACCAGCGTGTCGTAGCCGCGGCGCCCAGCCCACGGTCCCTGGTGGCCCCACGCCGAAAGCGTGACGTACACGATGCCCGGCCGCAGCGCGGCGACATCGGCAGGGCCGAAGCCCGCGGCGCCCAGCGCGCCCGGACGGTACGACTGCACGAAGACGTCCGACTCGCGGATCAGTTGCCGCAGGCGCTCGCGGCCAGCGCCTCCTCGAGCGCGAAGGCATCCCAGCGCGCCACGGCGGCGGTGACCGCGTCCGGGTCGTCCGGCGCCTCGAGCAGGCTGAGTGTGCGTTCGAGGTGGTGCGGGAAGTTCGTATGCAGTTGGAGCACGCGGTCACCGGCCGTCCGGTAGAAGCCGGAGATGCGGCTCCACGCCTCCGGCGCGCGGCCGCCGTCGACTCTCAGGTAGCGCTCGCTGCGGAACGCCGCCGCCGCGTGGCGGGCGTCCACGGTCACCGGCTGCGCCTCCCCGGTGCGCAACCGCCACAACTCGGACGCCGCGAGCGTCGCGGCGCCGATGCTGGCCGCAGCGGCCGTGCCGATGGCGAACGGCGTGGGGTACACCGCCCCGCCGCCACCCTCGATGTGCACGCGCTCGAGGGCCGCGGGGTCGCCGCCCGACGCTGCCCACACGCCGGCCAGTACCTCCCGCGCCTCGACCGGGTCGGTCGTCGCCGTCCTGTCAGCCACCCGCTACCTCTTTCGCCTCGACTGGTTCGACGGCCGCGGGCGCCGCGCGGCCGGGCCGCTGCCGCACACGCATGACGAAGAGTACGACGCCGAGCAGCGGGAAGAAGGCCGAGATCGTGTAGACCGTGGCGTACGAGGTCGCGTTCGCCACGAAGCCGAGCAGGACGCTCCCGAGCACCGCGCCGACGTCCCACGCCATCGTGTACGTCGCCATCGCCGAGCCCAGCGCCGTCCGAGGCGTGCGGTCCACGATCAGCGCGACTATGGTGGTCTGCGCACCCGCTAGGCCCAGGCCGTAGAGCAGCGCGGCCGCTAGCAGCTCCGCCTGCGACTGCGCCGCCGCCAGCAACATCAACCCGGCGGAGGCAGCAAGCAGGCCGGGCACGATCACCGCGCCGCGCCCGAAGCGGTCGGATAGGGCGCCCGCGCCGGCCCTCGATGCGAGCTGTGCCAGGGCGACCGCCGTATAGAAGAGGCCGACGTTGCCCAGGTCCCGCTCGGTGGCGAACAGCGGCAGGAACGCGTTGATCGCGCCGAAGGGCGTCGTGAGGCAGAGGAACACCGCCGCCGGCACCAGCGCCGACCGTGAAATCCAGCGACGCTGCCGCATCGGAAGGGCCGAGGGCGGCGCGCTCCCATCGGCGCGTTCGGCGTCGGCGCCGGGGTCGCCGGTCAGCATGCCGAAGACCAGCGCCAGCGCCGCCGCGGCGCCGGAGACGGCGAACGCCGCCTCGAACGAGGCGCCGTTGATCAGGGCGGCCGCGGTGACGGCGGCGTAGAGGCCGGCCATGGCGTTCGAGGACTGGTAGATGCCGACGCCCAGGCCCCGGCGGTCCGCCGGGAGCGTACTCGCCACAATCGCCAGCAGCGCCGTCGTGAACAGCCCCATCGAGACGCCGTGCACCATCCGGAAGGGCAGCGTGCCCCACGCGCCCAGGTCAAGCGCGTAGCCCGCGAAGGCGACCACCGTGCCGGCCGCGCCGAGCCGCAGCCAGCGCTGCCGGTTCCCGGCGTCGACCCACACGCCGATCAGCGGCCGCGTCACCATCCCCGCGATGCCGAGGCCCCCGACGACGATGCCGACGAGCCAGTCCGGCTCGTCCTCCAGCGCGCGCGGCACCTCCACGATCGACATGTGGTAGGAGACAAAGAATGCGTGGACCGCGAGGATCGCGAAGATGTAGGAGCGCGTGATCAGCCGAGCCGGCTCGGTCGGTCCGTCCGCCACCTTCTGGCCCTGCCGCATCGGCCCGGCCCGTCTACCTCGCGCGCCGCTTCACGGACGGCGGCTTCGCGGGGCGCGATCGTATCCGGTCGCGACCACAGGCGTGGCGGCCCGGCTCATCGCGCTCGTGCGACCTCGAGTGCTATCCCGGCAAGGGCGCCCGCTGGCGCACCGCGGAGACGATGAGCTGGGCAGCCAGGTCATCGCTGAGGCGGCCGGAGTTCACGACGAGGTGATAGTGGTACGGCTCGGTGTAGTCGATGGCGAAGTACTTCCGATGCCACGCTTCGCGCTGCGAGTCGGACTCCCGCACGCGCGCGGTGGCGTCCTCCTGCGTCATGCCGTCCCGTTCCGCCATGCGGCGGATGCGCTCTTCCTGCCGGCAGACGACCCGGACGTGCAGCACGTCCTCGTGGTCCGCGAGCAGCGCCTGCCCGCCGCGGCCGACGATCACGATGTCGCCCTTCTCCGCCAGCGTGGCGACGACGGCCTTCAGCACCTCGATGTACTGGCGGTCGTCCGGCTGCATCGCCGGCGCCGCCGTCTCCTGGTAGGTGCGGCCCAGCATCGTCTCCAGGCCGCCGGCGGACATCATCGGGTCCACGCTGGCCATCCCGGCGCGTTCGATGAAGCCCTGCAACATGCGCGCCAGGCGTCCGCCAAAGCCGTGCGTGCGCTCATCGAAGGCCGCGACATCCTCCTCGGACCATCCGAGGGCGGCGGCGGCCTGCTGCAACAACTCACGGTCGGCGAGGTCGTAGCCCAGCGTCGTCGCCGTCTGGACAGCGATGTTCCCCATGGACCCCAGGTGCCCGGTCAACGTGACCACAGCCATCGCGCCCTCCTCTCGGCGCGCCACCTCGCAGGCGGCAATGCGAGGGTACCCGAACCACAGACGTAAATGCGTGATTGGAAGCGCGAAGTAGCGCGAGGTACCCGGGACACGAAACGGCCCGCGTAAAGCGGGCCGTCGTCTTGCGATCCGGGATCGTCGAGGGCTACCCGGCGGCTTCCTCCGCCTCCTCGGCGGCCGCCTCCGCCTCCGCGACTGGGTCGTGGAGGTAGACGAGGTAGCGGTCCGCCCGCTCACCGAGGAGCACGAGGCGGCCCTCAGCCTCCTGCTCGGTGATCCACTGCGGCATCTGCGCGCCGTGGCCGCGCACCTCGTAGGTGAAGCCCTGGAGGACGAAGCGACGGCCGTCCACGTGTACGTAGAAGGGCGGGACGCCCTCGTACTCGTTCAGGTTCAGCACAAAGACATCGACGCCCTCGGTGTCGAGGATCTCGAAGTCGTCGAACGTCACGTGCAGGTCGGTCGAGTCCATCATCGTCGCGGCCATTCGTGCCCTCCGTCGGGCAGGATCATAGGGAAGGTTCAGCGCGGCGGCCAGCGCGTACGTCCGGCAGCGCCAGCAACATCATCACGGTCACGACGACCGCCGAAGCGACACACCACGCGCAGATCGCGTCGATCAGGAACAGTTCCAGGTACGTGAGATACGCCGAGTAGAGCGCCCCCGCGAACGCCAGGGCGAAGGTCCAGAGCGGCAACGCCGCCACGAGCGCTGGGCCCACCTCGAAACGCCGCGCCACGAGCATCGCCGCCAGCGCCGCGTACATCCCGAGGCCAAGGACGGCCACCGGCATCCCGGCCACGTCGGCGTATTCGGAGTCCTGCACGGTATGGCAGTCGCCCGCCGGCCCGCAGACGGCCTCCGCCGAGGACAGTGCGACGTAGCTGAGGTACCCGGCGATGGCGACGCCGAGGACCGAGAGCACGAGGAGCAGGTTGACCCGGGTGCCGGTGGGCAAGCCCCTAGCCCCCGCCTCGCGCCTGGTCGATCGCCTGCTGGAAGACCTCCAGCGGCTGGTTGTCCCGGATGAGCGCACCGTTCACGAAGAAGGTCGGGGTCGCCTCCACACCCAGGCCCCGGCCCTCCTCGAGCATCGCCTGGACCGCCGCGCCGGCCTCGTCGGACGCGAGGCAAGCGTCGAACGCCTCCACATCGAAAGCGGCGAAGTGCGCGGCGACCTCGCGCGCGGAGTCGCGCAGGTTGTCATCGCTGAACGCTCCCGAGCCGCCCTGACGCTGAAAGAGGATGTCGTGGTAGTCCCAGAACCGGTCCTGCGCGGCGGCGCACTCGGCCGCTTCGCGGCCCGCACGGAGTCCGGCCCTAGCACCGGGAAGTGACGGAATTCGAACGACGCGACGTCTTCCTCGACGTACTGTTCGACAAGGACCGGCTCCGTCGACTCGGCGAAGGCGGCGCAGTGGGAGCACTGGAAGTCGGCGTACTCCACGATGCGCACGGGCGCGGATGGGTCGCCGACGAGCCGGCCCGCCACCTGTTGGACGCTCGGTCGGCGTGAACTCGCCGCCGCCATCGCCGCCGGGCCGGTTGAGGACGATCAGCGCGACCACGGCGACCAACGCGAGGGCCAGCGGGACAAAGACCGTCAGCCCGCCCCACTGGTCGAGGGTCGCCCGCCAGCCGGCGCGCGGGGGCCGGCCGCCGCCGGGTGCGGCGCGTGCACCGCCGTCCCGGCGCTCCCGCCGCCGTCGCTGGCGTCCCGCTGGGCGGCGTCCTTGCTAGCGCAGACCCGGCTCGGGCGAGCGATTCACGTTCGTCTGTACGAACTGGTCGAGCAGGTCTTCGTCGGCCGAGTCCATGCGCAGGAGGCGTCCCCACGAGGCGATCGCGATGGGCATCGAGTTGTCGGGGCGCGGCGAGAGGATGACGTCGCGGCCGTGCTCGTCCGCGACGCGGCCCATGGCCGCCAGGTCGTCGCTGGTCACGAGGTCGGGGTTGTAGCTGATCCAGATGATGCCGTGCTCCAGCGAGTGGATCACTCGACCGTCCGGCACCGGCTCGTCGTAGACGCCCGTGCCCATCGGCTGCACGAAGTGTGGGCCGCCCGCGGGCGGGATGCCCGGCGTGATCTGCAGTTCCCCCTCCGTCGCCACGTGGGAGCTGCTCGTGATGGGGTACTCCTCGCCCATCAACTCGCCCACGGCCGGCTCGGTGGCCGCCTGCGGACGGTTGACCCACGCCAGCACCGCGATCAGCGCGACCGATGCGACCAGCACGCCGATCACCCAGGGGCCGCCCCACGAGTCGAGTTGCTGGCGCCAGGCCGGCTTCGCGGCGGGCCGCTTCGCGCCGGACCCAGCGGCCGGGCCGCCACTCGAGGTGTCGGGCGTGCTACCTGCGTCGGTGGTGGCTTCTGGTCGCGGCGGCGCGCCGGCCCGTCGACGGCGGCGTCCTCGATTTTGGCCCATGGTCAACCCCTTGCGCGGATCGGGCGCCCTCGCCCGTCACGGTGTGGTGGAGGTGGGGCCTCGATTATCTCGACCCCACCCGTCGAGGGGCAAATCACCCCTGTCGCGCCTCGTTTCGCCTCGCCATACCTCGTCGGAGTGGACCGTCGGGTACCCGACGTTGGACGAACATGCGGCGAGGGTAGCGCACGCCTCCGCGAGCCGGAGCGGACGAAGGTCCGGGACGTGCGGCCGTTGCGCACGAAGAGGGGGCGCCGGGGCGCCCCCTCTTCGCCTGCGCAACGTGTTGCTCCCTGAGGAGCGGAGCCTCTACGGCGTCGAGGTCTCGGTCGCCGTCGCCGTGGCCGTTTCGGTTGCCGTCGCTGTCTCGGTCGCCGTCGCCGTGGCGGTGGCGGTCGCCGTGGTCGTCGGCTCTGCCGTCGAGGTCGGCGACGGGCCCGCGCCCTCGACGACCAGCACGACGAACGGGCTGTCCGCGGGGACCTCGTCGGAGTACAGGGCCGTGAAGTCCGCGTTCACGAAGTCGGGCGCGCCCACGATGTAGCCGACGAACTCGCCGTCGGACGTGGCGAACACCGAGAGGAAGCCGTTCTCGGTGGCGGAGGCGACCAGGTCATCCAGCGTGCCGCCGTTCCAGGTCAGCAGCGCCACCCCGGAACTGGGGATGTCGCCGCCCCAGTCGGCCTCTTGTGCTCGCACGCTGGTGGCGCTCAGCGCCGCCGCGAGAAGCAGTGCGGCGGCGGCTATGCCGAGGCCGATCCCCCACCTTCGTGCCGTCAACGTCTGCATTCAGAGCCCTTTCCCAGTCCTGGTGTCGGCGGCGGCGGTCATGGTTCAACCGTCACACACGCGAGGCGCGGATCTATCGATCCCGCGCCCTCAACGAGGCTATGTGGCGGCACCGCTAGGGGTGTCACCCGTTCGTGGCAACTTCCGCTGTAAACGTTGCATACACGTAACCACGCGACGTAACGGCCGGACACGGCGCGTGCAGGTCGTGGCGCGTCAGGGACACGTCAGGAGGGGGACGGATCGACCGAGACGCCCCGTGAATGCATGCAGAAACACGCAGCGAGGGGGCCCGAAGGCCCCCTCGGAGTCGCTCGTCAGGCGTCGCGGTACAGCGCCTGCGACTAGCGCGCCCCCACGACCTCCGGCTCCGCTTCCGCGAAGCGGCCCGCGCCGGGCTCGCGTGTGAATGTGAACTCGCCGCGCTCGTCGACGTCGACGAGGATGCGGTCGCCTGGCTCGAACTCCCCGGAGAGCACCCGCTTGGCCAGCGGGTTCTCCACGCGGCGCTCGATGGTGCGCCGCAGCGGTCGGGCGCCGTAGTTGGGGTCGTAACCCTCCTTCACCAGCACCGCCCGCGCGGCCTCCGTCACCCGGAAGTCCACGCGCCGCTCGGCCAGCCGCTCGTGCACCTCGTCGATGATCAGGGCGGCGATCTGCGCGATCTCCGGCTCCGTTAGCGGCTCGAAGACGACGATGTCGTCCAGCCGGTTCAAGAACTCCGGACGGAACGCGCGCTTCAACGCGTCCTCCACCGTCCGGGTCAGCCGGTCGTGGTCGACATCGTCCGTCGCGCGCCGGAAGCCGATGGGCTCACGGTCCACGCCGGTGCCGAGGTTGGAGGTCAGGATGATCACCGTGTTGCGGAAGTCCACGGTGCGCCCGTGGCTGTCCGTCAACCGGCCGTCGTCCATGATCTGCAGCAGCGTGTTGAACACATCCGGGTGTGCCTTCTCGATCTCGTCGAACAACACCACCCGGTACGGGCGCCGCCGCACCGCCTCCGTCAACTCACCCGCCTGGTCGTAGCCGACGTACCCGGGAGGCGCGCCCACCAGTCGCGAGACGGTGTGCCGCTCCTGGTACTCCGACATGTCGAGGCGGATCAGCGCGTCCGGGTCGTCGAACAGGTACTCCGCCAGCGCCTTTGCCAGGTACGTCTTACCGACGCCCGTGGGGCCGACAAAGATGAACGAGCCGATGGGGCGACGCGGGTCCTTCAGGCCGCTGCGCGCGCGCCGGATGGCGTCCGCCAGCACCTCGATGGCCCGTTCCTGTCCGATCACCCGCTCGTGGAGCGCCTCCTCCATGTGCAGCAGCTTCTCGGCCTCGCCCTCCAGCATGCGGTCCACGGGGATGCCCGTCATCTGCGCGATCAGCGCCGCGATGTCGCTCTCCGTGACCTCCTCGGACAGCCCGTGCTCTTCCGCCCAGGCCGTCTTGTGCTCTTCGTACTCGCGCTGGATGCCCAGCACCTCCTGCTTGACGCGGGCCGCCTCCTCGAAGTCCTCGCGGGCCGCGGCGGCCTCCACGCGCGCGGACGCGTCGTCCAGCCGCTGCTTCACGCCGCGCAGCTCCGGCGACAGCGACTCCGCCTCGATGACGTGCCGCGAGGCGGCCTCGTCGATCAGGTCGATCGCCTTGTCCGGCAACTGGCGCTCCGTCAGGTAACGGGCGCTGAGCCGCACCGCGGCCTCCAGCGCCTCGTCCGAGATGTGGACGCCGTGGTGCTCCTCGTACTTGGCGCGCAAGCCGCGCAGGATCTGCACCGCCTCGTCCTCGGTCGGCTCGTCCACGTAGACCGGCGAGAAGCGGCGCTCGAGGGCAGGGTCCTCCTCGATATGCTGGCGGTACTCATCCAGCGTGGTCGCACCGACGACGCGCAGCTCGCCGCGCGCCAGCGCGGGCTTCAGCATGTTGCTCGCATCGATGGCGCCCTCGGCGCCGCCGGCGCCGACCACCTGGTGCAGTTCGTCGATGAACAGGATGATCTCGCCCGCGGAGTCGCGGACTTCCTTCATGACCGCCTGCAGGCGCTCCTCGAACTCACCACGGAACTTGGAGCCCGCCAGCAACGCGCCCATGTCCAGCGCCAGTACACGCTTGTCCTTCAGGCGGTCCGGGACATCGCCGTCCACGATGCGCTGCGCGAGGCCTTCGACGATGGCTGTCTTGCCGACGCCCGCCTCGCCGATCAGCACGGGGTTGTTCTTGGTGCGCCGGTTCAAGATCTGCATCACGCGCGCCACCTCGACGTCCCGCCCGATCACCGGGTCGAGTTGGCCCGACACGGCGATCTCGGTCAGGTCGCGGCTATAGCGTTCCAGCGACTGGTAACGGGACTCCGCCGTGGGAGAGTCCACCCGCTGCGAACCTCGGATGTCCCGGAGCACGCGGTAGATGCGCTCCTTCGTGATCTGGAACTCGCCCATGATCCGCGCGGCCTCGCCCTCGCGGGCGTCCGCGATGGCGATCAGCAGGTGCTCCACGCCGACGTACTCATCCTTCAGCCGTTCCGCCTCCGCGTTCGCGGCCTCCAGCATCCGCACGATCCGAGGCGTCGTGTAGATCTGGACCACGTCGTACTGGAGCTTGGCCGACTGCTCCAGGTGCTGCCGGATGGCACGCGCCAGCGCGTCCACATCGACGCCCATGCGCGCGAGCACCTCGCGCGCGAGCCCGTCGCGCAACTGCACGAGGGCAAAGAAGACGTGCTCCACGTCCCACTGGGCGTGGCGCGCCTCCCGCACCATCTGCTGCGAGGCCTGTAGCACCTGCTGCGCCTGCTCGGTGAATCGGTCCTGTCTCATCATGGTTTGCGTACCCCGCCTTCGCGGTTGTCCTCTGTTTCGTCGACGGCCGCCGGCCGCCGCGGTCTGCATGCTGTGGCGCGCGTTACCGCGTCCGGCCCCGTTGCATGCGCTCGAGTTCCGCGCGGGTCTGCTCCAGTTCCTGACGCAGTTCCTCGATCTGCCGGCTCATGCGCAGGATCACGTCCACGCCGGCCAGGTTCACGCCCAGGTCGTTGACCAGCCGCACCACCTGCCGCAGCCGTTCGACGTCCTGCTGCGAGAAGAGCCGCGTGTTCCCGTCCGACCGCGCCGGCTTCACCAGTCCGATGCGCTCGTAGGAGCGGATCGTCTGCTGGTGGAGGCCGACCATCCGCGAGACGATCGAGATCTGGAAGACCGGTTCGTCCTGCGCGATGCCGGTCAGCCGCTCGAACGCCTCGTACGGGCCGCCTGGTTGCGTCATGACGCCACCTCGGCTTCGTCGCCCACGTCCGAGGCGCGCCGCAGCTCCTCGAACAGCCGGCGTTGCTCATCGGTGAGCCGCTCCGGCAACACCAGCCGCGCACGCGCGAACAGGTCGCCGAAGCCCCCGCCGCTCCGGGCCATACCCTGGCCTGCCAACCGGAAGACCCGCCCGCCCTGCGTCCCGGCGGGGACCCTCAGCGCCAGCGACTTGCCCTTGAGCGTCGGCACGCGCACCTCACCGCCCAGCGCCGCGTCGGCCACCGGGACGTCGACGTCCACGTGCAGGTCGTCCCCCTTGCGCTCGAAGGTGCGGTGCGGCGCCACCTCCACGCGCAGGAAGAGGTCGCCGGCCACGCCGCCGTTCACGCCGGAGCCGCCCTTGCCAGCCACGCGGATACGGTTGCCGTCCGCGACACCGGCCGGGATGTTCACCTCCAGGCGCCGCACGGGCGCTGCCACGCCGCTGCCGCGACAAGCGTGGCAGGTGGCGCCGGCCAGCTGGCCCGCGCCGCCACAGATACGGCACTCCTCCTCGCCCTCGCGCAGCTCGAGGGTGCGTGAGGTGCCGCGATAGGCCTCCTCCAGCGTCACGCGCACCGTGTGCTCCACGTCGCGCCCGCGCTGGCGGCCGGCGGCGCGGCGGAACAGCGAGTCGAAGACGCCACCGCTACCACCGCCGGTCGAGGCGCGCCCGCGGTCACCCCCGAAGAGGTTGCCGAGGTCACCCAGGTCCTCCGCGTTGAACGAGAAGGAATACCCCTCGGCCCCACCGGGTCCGCGCGCGCCTCGACCGGCCGCGCCCTGGCGGCGCCGCATCTCCTCGATCTGGTCGGCGTGCTGCCACTGGTCGCCGTACTGGTCGTACTTCTTGCGGGTCTCCGCGTCCGCGAGGACCTCGTTGGCGCGGTTGATCTCCTTGAACCTGGCCTCGGCCTCCGGGTCGCCTGGGTTCACGTCCGGGTGGAACTTGCGCGCGAGCGCCCGGTACGCCTGCCGGATCTCCTTCTGGGAGGCCGACCGCGTCACCCCGAGCACCTCGTAGAAGTCCTTTGCCATGAGAGGAGTATAGCAGACCCGGTGTGCCGTCGTATAGACGATATTAGTGATGGTAACTCAGAATTATTGACAGCCATATCGAGGACAGTCTACGATCTGAGACAAGACAACGAGGGCGGGCTCCCCGCGGGCCTCCGCTTGGAGCCCCCAAGTACGATCGTGAACACGATCGGTTCCAGGAGGAGAGAGATGGCCGATATCGTGCCCCGCGACCCCTTCGACTTGAGGAACTTGCGTCAGACCATGGACCGCCTGTTCGACGACAGCTTCTTCCGCCTCAGCACCGGCCCCTTCATGGAAGAGGGCACACTGCCCATCGATGTGTCGGAGAAGGACGGCAAGGTCGTCGTCCGCGCCTCGCTGCCCGGCTTCGCCAGGGACGACATCGACGTCCAGGTGCACGAGGGCGTGCTCTCCATCAAGGCGCAGAAGACCGAGGAGTCCGAGGAGCAGGGCGAGCGCTTCTACCGCCGCGAACGCCGCGTCGGCGCGGTCAGCCGCCGCATCGCGCTCCCCGGCATCGTGGACGAGGCCGCGGTCGACGCCGAGCTCAAGAACGGGGTCCTCACGCTGCAGGTGCCGTTGCCCGAGAAGGCTAAGCCGAAGCAGATCGACATCCGCTCGCAGGACTAGCGCCTACCCCCTCCGGATGCCGCCGAAGCCCCGGACCGTGTCCGGGGCTTCTTCGTGCGCCCCGCCCGGCTACAATCGCCGGCGGATCAGGGAGGTTCGCGTGACGCTCGAGGTCGTCGGCGCCGGGTTCGGCCGCACCGGCACGCTGTCGCTGAAGCTCGCGCTGCAGCAGCTCGGCTTCTCGCGGTGCTACCACATGTTTGAAGTCGGCACGCACCATCCGGAGCATCGCCCCATCTGGTCTGCGGCGCACCGCGGGGAAGCCGTGGACTGGGACGCCCTCTTCGAGGGGTACCGCGCCGCCGTCGACTGGCCGGCCTGCAACCTGTGGGAGGAGCTGTCGGCCTACTACCCACAGTCGAAGGTGATCCTCACCGTCCGCGACCCGGAGGCGTGGCACCGCAGTGTGATGAAGACGATCTACGCCTCCAGCGCCGACCGACGCGCCTCGGACGACCCGGAACAAGCGGCACAGGCGCAGTGGGCATTCGAGGTGATCTGGGACCACGTCTTCGACGGCCGCATCGAGGACCGCGACCACGCTATCACCATCTTCGAGGCACACGTCCAGCGGGTCATCCAGACGGTGCCGCCGGAGCGTCTGCTGGTCTTCGATGCCGCACAGGGCTGGGGGCCGCTGTGCGACTTCCTCGGTGTCCCCACGCCGGGGGCGCCCTACCCGCGCACCAACACATCGGAAGAGTGGGCCGCCCGCGCCGGCGGCGAGTGACCGCCGGCGGTCAGTTCGTATGCGTCCGGCTGCTGTCCACGTCCAGCCGCTGCACCGTCATCGCGCCGAAGTAGTGGACGTCATGGGCCCCGTGGCGCTGGAAGACGGCGGCCACCTGCTCCCGCGGTTCCTCGTCCGGCGCCACCACACCGACCACGACGCCGCCACGCCGCACCGCCGCCTCGTATCCCTGCAGGTCATCGATGTCCGTGACGATGTGCTCGATCTGCCGCTGGGCGACCTCACGCAGACCGTGCGCCGTGCCCTCTGAGTCGAGTCGCGCCGCGCCCTGACGGTCGGAGTAGACGGCCAGCTCCTCGCGGCCGAAGCCGGCACGGCGGAAGTCCTCGATCGCCTCGCCCGCCTCGCGCGTCGAGTCGAAGACGCCCAGGACCTGGTCCTCGGGATAACCGGTGAACGGCTCGTCCTGCCGCTGGACCGAGGTCCACGCTCCGAGCCCCGTCCGCGCCCAGAGCAAGATCGCCGCGGCGATCGCGGTGATGATGACCGGGACGGCGAACGAATAGCCGGCCCAGAACCCCCAACCGACCCACGAGACGACCACCAGGGCCACCGCGACGCCGGTCACCAGCCAGAACGTTCCTTCGGAGATCCTCATGGCATGGCCTCCCACCCGTGGCCTCGATCGTAGCCAGGGCGGATTGCGGCCCCATGTCCGCCCCCGCCGGGTGGTGACGAAGTCCTCGCAGTCTCGAGCCGCGGGGAAGGTCGAGCGCGGTGTGACGGCGCTAGCGGGGGATGGACCGCCGTCGAGGTGCGCTGCCGCGGCCCAAGCGCTCCCGGCCGCGCTCCAGGCGGGACATCAACGCCAGCGCCTTGCGAGTATCGGAGGCGACGCGCGCCGGCTCGCCGGTGCGCAGCCGGTACTTGGAGCACCAATACGTGAACTGCTGCATCTCGGACTGGCTCACCAGGCTCCCGAGGCCCGCCTCGGTTTCAGCGCGGTAGAAGACCAGCAACTCATCGAACGTCTTGCCGTAGACGTGCTCGTAGGCCGCCACCTCCGGCACCGCCATCCCGACCGCGGCGATACGCCCCGCCTTCTGCAGCTCCGTCTCCACCGCCAGCAGCAGCAGTTCCTCGATGACGACGCCGTACTGGAAATTGAGGTGCGCCCGGTGCTTCTGCGGTCCGATGGCTTCCTCGAACTCCTCTTCGCTACGGCCATCGGGTGGCAGCCCGTGCAGCAGCAACTGTTCCGCCTCGTCGCCGGGGATCTGGTCGCGAGCGGAGTCGACGAGCCGCTGCGCCAGCCGCAGCCAGTCGAAGGCTTCCCCGGCGATCAGGTAGCGGTATGGGACACCGTCCACCACCTCATCCGGGGCGACCCAGCGCGCGACGACCTCCAGCAGCGAGGCATACCACGGTTGCGACGCCTCCAGCGCCTGCCGGAACGCTACAACGCCCTGCTCCGGCGTCAGCGGCCCCTCCGCGGGCACGTCGATGCGGGCGACCTCCTCGCGGAGGCCGTCCATCACCCCGGCAATGTGCCCACTCGTCGTCGAAGACATACCCCGACATTGTACGGGCGCGGAGCGCACCCGCGACCACCCTCTGGAGCGGGAGCGTCCGCCGCGGCCCGGCTTCGAGTGCGGCGATGACCCTTCCTGCACTGTCACGGCGAATAACGCGGCAGCCACCTGGCTGACACGCCTTAGGTATGGCGGCCCCAATACTCTCCCGACACTTCGCGCGGCAAATAGCGGCACCTGCCGCGCCGCCGTGCATGTGTGCCCCCGAAGGGACCCCAAAGATGGCAGACGAGAACCGCGACAAGGTCGAAGGCAAGGCCAAGGAGGCCATGGGCCAGGCCAAGCAGAAGGCCGGCGAGTTCGGCGACAACGAAGAGTTGCAGCGCGAGGGCGCTGAGCAGGAAGCCGAGGGCAAGGGCCAGGGGCTCATGGGCAAGGCCAAGGACGCGGCCGACGACATCAAGGACAAGGCCGAAGAGGCCGGCCGGCGCGTCACCGACCGCTAGCCTGTCCTGACCCGCGGCGACAGCAACAGCGAGAAGGGAGCCCCGGCGGGCTCCCTTCTTCGTGCCCACCCGCCCTCCTACCTCGACGTTGCACAGTAGACTGAGGAGGCCGGCCACGCTTGTGATACGGAGGCCGCCGATGCAGGCAGCGAGCCGGGACACATCGATCGTTGGCCGAATGGTGCGAGCGGCACGCCTCGAAGACGGCGTGTACGAGGAGGTCGAGCGCGACCGCGGCGCGACGATGCAGGCGGCGTTGATCGTCATCGGCACCAGCATCCTCGCCGGCATCGGCAGTGGGATCGCACTGGGACCGGGCCGGCTCTTCGCCGTGATCCTCGCCGGGCTGATCGGGTGGGTGTTCTACGCCTGGATCACGTACATGGTGGGCGTCCATGTGCTTGCCGGGCCGGATACGCGTGCGGACTGGGGCGAATTGGCCCGAGGCCTCGGCTTCGCGGTGACGCCTCGGGTCTTGCTCGTGCTCGGCGTGGTCCCGGCGATGGCGGGGTTCATCGGGCTGGTCGTCTTCGTCTGGGTGCTGGTGACTACGGTGGTCGCGCTGCGCGCCGCACTGGACTTCACCACCGCCCGGGCGATCGGCACGGCGGTTCTCGGCTGGCTGGCGCAGGCCGCGATCTTCGCGTTCGCCTACACGCTGGGCGCCTGAGGCTACTCGCGCTCGTCCGGGGGGGCCTCGCCCAGCACGACGCCCTTCGAGAGGTCGATCGCCTCCTGATCCTCGATGTCGAAGCCGACCTCGAGTTCCGAGACGTCCACGACGTTGCCGCGCTCGACCTCGCGCTCGAGCTGGCCCAGGCGCTCCTCGCGCCGCTCGCGGGCCTCGCGCGTCAGCTCCAGCTCCTCCGCCATGCGCTCGCGCAGGATGCGCTCCGGCGCCTCGAAGTCACGCGGCATCCGCGCCTCCAGCAGCCGGTGCAGCGTGGAGTAGGCGTTCCCGCCCAGGTAGTGCAGCGCCCGCGACTCCTCCTCGCCGTCCAGCACCCACCGCTCATCGAACGACCGAGGGTCCACGTGCACCGCGACAACGAGGCCTACGAAGAGGATGTGGTCGCCCAGCGGCATCACCTCCTGCACCTCGCACTCGATCCAGGCCGCGCAGCCCGCGATCAGTGGCGCCGTGACGTGCGTCGGGGTGTAGGTCTCGAGCTGGGTCGCATCGAACTTGTCGATCTCGTCGCCGCGCAGCCCGCCCAGGTACTGCACGTGGTGGATGAGCGGCCGCGTGGGGAAGTTGAGGACGAACTCCGCGGAGTGGCTGACCATCTCCGCGGTGTAGCGCGACTGCTCGATGGAGATGCCGATGAGGGGCGGCTGCGAGGACAGCGGCATGTACCACCCCAGGGGCATGACGTTGTGTTTGCCGCGCCAGGAGGCGGTGACCAGCGTCACGGGGCCGCCCATGAGCACCCGCGACGCCATGGTCACCGGGCGCCGCTCGATGCCCTCCGGGGCAGGCCGCAGCAGGGGGTCGTCGTTCACGGGTCGAGTATAGGGACGGGTGGATCTAGACGCGCCGTGCCGGGCGCAGGGCCGCACGGGTGGCGATGCCAACGGTGGCTACTCGCCCAGGGTCTCCTTGATGCGCAAGCCCGCGGTGTCCCTGATCTTCTCGGCCTCGGCCGTGCTGAACTCGGTGCCACAGCTGTTGCACTTGAAGGAGCTGACGAGGTCGTCCTTGCCCATGTCAGCGGCATTGTCCCAGCGTGGCGCCAGGTCGCCGTGCAAGCATTCGGCCGGTTCCTGCGGTTCGGCAGTCGTGGCCGGCGAGCGGCGGCCGAACAGGCGATCCAACAGCCCCATGGTTCCCCTCCTTTCGCGGCTCCCCTCGAAGCGGGGCGCCATCGGCGCCACCGTAACACAAACGTCGAGGCCGGTCGGTACAGTAGCTGGGGCCCCGTAGCCGTCGGACATCGCGCGTCGCGCACGCCTCGGCACACGAAAACGCCCCACGCGGTGACCGAGTGGGGCGTCGACGAGCAGCGGCTCGTGGCGGTCAGCTGCCGGCCATCGTCTCCTTCAGCCGCGCCTCGTTCTCGGCCTGCAAACGCTGGCCTTCCTCCGGCGAGAAGTGCTGATGGCAACCGCGGCACTCATAGCCCGAGATGCGGTCCATCTTCCCCATGTCAGCCGCGTCGTCCCAACGCTCCGCCAGGTCGGCGTGCAAGCAGCCCGGCGCTTCGGCTTCGCGACTCACCACCTCAGCGGCATCGTCCTTCCGCCCGAACAGGCGATCCTTGATTCCCATCGCAGGGTCCTCCTCCGGCGCTCGTCGTGACGAGCAGCACGAGCACTCAAGAGGGACGCTAGCAATCGAGGAGGCCACATTCAGCGCGGCGGCGAGCCGGACCGGCGTTCGTGACGGAGATGTAATGGTCGCACTGCTGGTCTGTTACCGAATGTGCACAGCACCCGAGCGCGGTCGAGTCTCCGAGGCACGACAGAGGAAGGGGAGGCGGGGGCGCGCCGGTCAGGCGTCGCGGATCAGGCGGCGGTTGCGCACCTCGTACGGGAGGAACTCGCGGCCGCAATCGTGGCAGACGAAGCCCATGGCTTTCGAGTCGTCGTCCATGACCTCCGGGCCGCGCCAGCGGGGCATCAGTTCCTTACCGATGCAGCAATCGATGGGCTGCGGCGGTGTGCCCCCGTAGGTTTCGTCGCGGGGCAGGAGATTGGACAGGAACGACATGTACGCCTCCGTTGGCCCGCAGCCTATCCGCGTCGTGTCTCACGAGGAAGCATCCGCAGCCAGGCTTGCCACGTCCGCTTGACACGAGCAGGCGTTCGCCTGCTATCGTCTCGGCTTGCCAGAACATGCGTGCGACGCGGGGTGCGCGTGGCTGCGGCCAACGGGCGGGGCGCCGAGGAGGTCCTTCGTGTCGCTGCAGGACGCCATCACCGCTCTGCGTGGTGACCCGCAACTCGCGGCCGACTTCGTGAGCTGGCGCTCGCTGCCACCTCGTCCCGCGCACTATGCGGAATGGCCGGACGCCCTCGACCCGAGGGTCGTCGAGGCGCTGGGACGTTGCGGCATCGAGCGGCCGTATACGCACCAGGCGCGGGCGGTGGAAGGCGCCCTGGCCGGACGCCATCAGGTGGTCGTGACGCCCACGGCTTCCGGCAAGACGCTCTGCTACACGCTCCCCGTACTCGAGGCGATCCGGCAGGACCCCGCCGCGCGTGCCCTCTATATCTTCCCGACAAAAGCGCTGGCGCAGGACCAACTGAACGAGCTGCACGAGCTGGTCACCGAGGCCGGCATCGACGTGAAGACGTTCACCTTCGACGGTGACACGGCGCCCGCGGCAAGGCGCGCGGTGCGCACGGCCGGACACGTGGTGATCACGAACCCGGACATGCTCCACACCGGCATCCTCCCGCACCATACGAAGTGGGTGCGGCTGTTCGAGAACCTCCGCTACGTGGTCATCGATGAGCTGCACACCTATCGAGGGGTGTTCGGCTCGCATGTCGCCAACGTGCTGCGGCGCCTGCGGCGCATCTGCCGCTTCTACGGCGCGGACCCGGTTTTCATCTGCTGCTCCGCCACCATCGCGAATCCGGGCGAACTGGCGTCGCACCTCACGGGCTGCGACGTGGAGGTGGTGGACGACAACGGGGCGCCGAGCGGCGAGCGCATCGTGGCCTGCTACAACCCGCCCATCGTCAACCAGGAACTGGGCATCCGTCGCGGCGTGGTGCGCTCGGCCACCGACATCACCGCGACCCTGCAGTCGGAGGGCGTGCAGAGCATCGTCTTCGCCGGGTCGCGCTCCAACGTCGAACTGCTCACCCAGTACCTGCGCGAAGCGCGCGGCGGCCGCCCGCGCCATCCCGTCGGCGAGGAGCCGGTGCGCGGCTACCGCTCCGGCTACCTCCCGAAGGAGCGGCGCGCCATCGAGGCGGGGCTGCGGGACGGACGCATCCGCACCGTGGTCGCCACCAACGCGCTCGAACTGGGCATCGACATCGGCGGGCTCGACGCGGCGGTGCTCGCGGGGTATCCCGGCACGCTGGCCAGCCTGCGGCAGCAGATGGGCCGCGCGGGCCGCCGCCACGAAGCTTCGCTGGCCGTGGTGATCGCGGGCTCGTCTCCGCTGGACCAGTATCTGACCGCCCACGCGGAGTACGCCTTCGGCGAGTCCGTCGAGGCCGGCCTGATCAATCCGGACAACCCGGTCATCGCTGCCGAGCACCTCAAGTGCGCGGTCTTCGAACTGCCCGTGGACGCCGAGGAGCACGCGCACCTGGGGCCGGACACGCCCGCTCTGCTCGACCTGCTGGAGGAGCAGGGGATGCTCCACGTAACCCGCACGGGCGAGACGTCGCGCGCGTACTGGTCGAACGAGGCGTACCCGGCCCAGGAGGTGTCGCTGCGCAACGGCGCGGAACAGAACGTGGTGATCATCGAGCAGAGCACGCCGCCTCGCGTGATCGGCGAGGTCGATCGTCCGTCCGCGATGACGCTCGTCCACGACGAGGCGATCTACGTCCACGACGGCCGCCAGTACCACGTGGACGAACTGGACTGGGAAGAACTGAAGGCCTACGTCCGCCCGGTGGACGTCGACTACTACACAGACGCGCACCTCGCGGTCGACCTGAAGGTCATCCAGGAGTGGGACGGCACACCGACCCCCGCAGTGAGCGGGCACGGCGAGGTCGCGGTCACGTACCTGGCCACGATCTTCAAGAAGATCCGCCTCCACACCCACGAGAACATCGGCTGGGGCAAGATCCGGCTCCCCCAGGACGACCTCCACACGGGCGCCTACTGGACGGCGCTGCCCGACGACCTCGTCGCCACCCGCGGCACCTCCGAGGTCGAGGGTGCGCTGCACGGCCTCGGGCGGCTGCTCGCCAACGTGGCGCCACTGCTGCTGATGTGCGACCCGCGAGACCTCCACCTGTCGCCACAGGTGAAGTCGCCGCACACCGGACGGCCCACGGTCTTCCTCTGGGAGTCCATCCCCGGCGGCGTCGGCTTCGGGCAACACTTGTTCGAGGTCGGCGACACGCTCCTGCGGATCGCGCTCGACCTCGCCGGCGCCTGTCCATGCGTGGATGGCTGCCCAGGCTGTGTCGGACCGCCCCCGACGCCGAACCTGGGGACGAAGTCGCTCGTGCTTCGCGCCCTCGAGGAGATGCGCGCCTCACCCGACCCCCTCTCGACATCACTTGGAGCGGGGGCGTCCGAGGCCCTAGCCTCCTCCCCCCTCCGATGACCACGGCCGCGCCACCCCCGAACCTCGACCACCTGCGCGCGCTCATCCGCCGCATCGAGGCGAGGCGGCCGCAACCGAAGACACTGGCGTCACCCCTCGAACGGCACGCCGCCGAGCGACGCGCCGAGGCGCGCCAGCGCCTGGCGTTCCGGCCACGCGAGACGGCTGCCGGCGCCTGCCTTGAGCGCATCGAGGTGTATCCGCTGGCGTACGAGGTCGGCCACCAGCCGCTTGCGCCGCTCGCGTCGGTGACGGGGGAGACACTCGCACTGCTCGTCCCCGGCGCCGAGGTGGAGGACGCGACGGCGGAGGACCTGCTGTTCCTCGACATCGAGACCACGGGACTGGGCGGCGCCGGCGCCATCGCGTTCCTCGTCGCCACGGCCCGCCTCGGACAGCGCGACGGCGCGCCGGCGCTGGTGCTGCGGCAGTACCTTGCCGCCAGCCCGCCCGAGGAGGCCGCGGTCGTCGACGCGCTGCTGGAGGACGTGGCGCTGGACACCCACCCCGTGCTGGCGACGTACAACGGCCGCGGCTTCGACGCGCCGATGCTGGACGGCCGCGCCACCATGCATCGTCGCCGCGCCGGTTTCGAGGTGCTGCGCCAGTTCGACCTGCTACAGACGGCGCGCGCGGGATACCGCGGGCTGCTGCCCTCCTGCCGGCTCGCGGAAGTCGAGGTCGCTGCGCTCGGCCTCGGCCGGCCGGAGGGCGAGGTCGCCGGCGCAGCCGTCCCGCGCTGTTACTTCAACTACCTGCGCACGCGGGACCCGAGGTGGATCGAGCCGGTCATCGTGCACAACGCGCTCGACGTGCTGGCGCTGGCGGGCCTCACCGCGCGGCTGGCTGGCATCGTCACCGGCCAGGTGG
This sequence comes from Dehalococcoidia bacterium, assembly GCA_009379925.1. Classification (GTDB taxonomy): domain Bacteria; phylum Chloroflexota; class Dehalococcoidia; order UBA2979; family UBA2979; genus WHSU01. The sequence goes on from WHSU01000006.1 coordinate 43,586, forward strand.
AGACACGTGGCGTCGATGCCCTCGTCGCCGGACGGTTGCTGGCGGCCGCGGGGCGGCCGGAGCGCGCGGCCCCCTGCTTCGCGCGCGCACTGGACGACCTGCCGCCGTCCACGGAGCGGCAGGAGGCGGCGGCGCGGCTGGCCGCGCTGCACAAGTCCGCCGGCCGCCCTGACCTCGCGGAGCCGCTTTGGTGGCAGGTGGCGGAGCGGCCGGGCCACGGGCGGCTGCGGGCGCACGTGGAACTCGCGATCTACTACGAGCACCACGCGCGCGACCTCGGACGCGCCGCCGAGGTGGTAGCGGCAGCGCTCGACCACGTCGAGCGCGCGCTGTCGCGGGACGACCCCGCCGGCGCCCATCGCTGGCGGACCGCTCTGCTATGGCGCGGCGCTCGGGTACACTCGAAGCTCGAACGACAGCGGTCCACCTGACCGACGCTCCCCGGTCGTGCACCGCCGATGACGATGGGTCCATGCATGGTCCGGTGGTTGCCGGTCACCCTGCTCTGCCTCGTGACGCTGATCCTTGCAGCGTGCAGCGGCGCCACGCCCGACGGCACCGCCGATCCCGAAGTCACCGCCACCACGACCGCCGCGCCCTCGACGGCTGTGGCGCCCGAGGAGTCCCCGCGAGCCGGCGCGCCGCCGGAGGACGCTACCGACGGCGAGTCCGAGTACGCGCCCCCCGCGCCGACCGCGATGCCGAGTACCGGGCCGCGCGAGCGCGTCGAACTGGTCGTCACCGGCGACCTGGCCTCGGCGTTCGACCTGCTCCGTCAGGTAGGGGCAGAAATCGAGGTGCACGCGGGCGACCGCATCCAGGCGCTCGTCCCGGAAGCCCGCATCGGCGCCCTCGAACGCAGCCCGCTCGTCGAGGTGGAACGGCCGGGCATCGTCGTCCCCCTGCAGACGGGCACCACCGCGCTCGAGATCATGGGGGCCGACCGCTGGCATGCGGCCGGGTTCACCGGCCACGGCGTAAAGGTCGCGATCCTCGACCGCGGCTTCAACGGCTACCTGGACGCGATGGGCACGACGCTCCCGGCTAACGTCACCGTGCAGTCGTTCCGGGCGGACGCCAGCGTAGGCGCGGCGACCGACCATGGACTGCGCGTCGCGGAGATCGTGCACCGCGTGGCGCCGGGCGCGCAGCTCTACCTCGTGAACTTCGACACCGTCACGGAACTCAGCGCCGCCGTCGACTACCTGATCGAGCAGGAGGTCGCCGTCGTCTCGTTCTCGCTGGGCTACATCCACAACGGGCCCGGCGACGGCACAGGCGCCGTCAACGAGATCGTCTCGCGAGGCACGGCGGCCGGCCAGTCGTGGGCCGTGGCGTCCGGCAACTGGGCCGAGCAGCACTGGGCCGGCCCCTTCCGGGACACGGACGGCGACTCGGTCCACGAGTTCGACTCGGGCAGTCAGCAGATCGGCCACCACTTCAACGCGGGCGACCTCATCCTCGTCTCGCTGCGCTGGGACGACGAATGGGGCGCCGCCTGCTCCGACTACGACATCGAGGTCTTCGGGCCGGGCGGTGCGCTGGTGGGCGCGTCCCGCGACATCCAGGACTGCGAGGGCGACCCCGTGGAAGACCTGCAGGTGCTCGCCACGGAGGCGGGCACGTACAGGCTGCGCATCATCGAGGCGCACGCGGAGGGCACGCGCCAACTCGACCTGATGGTGGTGGGCTCGCCCGACCGCGGGCACCCGCTGGAGTTCGCCGTCGCCGGTGGATCGCTCGCCGAGCCGGCCGACCACCCGGGGGTCGTCACCGTCGGCGCGCTGGGGAACATCTCGGACGGGCTGCTCATGGAGGCGGACTTCTCCTCGCGCGGGCCGACGCTGGACGGGCGCCCGAAGCCGAACGTGCTCGCGCCCACCGGGCTCTGCTGTGGTGACCCGAGCATCGTCGCGTCCCAGGCCGATGCCTTCGCCGGGACCTCGGCCGCCGCGCCGCACGTCGCGGGTGGTCTGGCGCTGCTGTCGGAGGCGTTTCCGGGCTCCACGCGCTCGGAACTGACGGGCCGGCTGCTCAACCGCTCGGTGGCCGCCCAGCCGATCGCCGAAGGCAGCCTGCTTGCCCGCATCGCGAACCTCGGCTCCCTGTTCGGCCTCGGACCGTTGCTGCCGGAGGACGCGGCGAGCGCCATGCTCTTGCCCGAACTGCCGGCCACCGAGGGGTTGGCGGTGCTGCTCTATCGCGGCCCGGACCAGTACCCGTTGCGCTTCGTCCACCTGCTCACGGACGGGCGGACGCCCGCCACTGTCTTCCGTCTGGACACCAGCAACCAGCGCTTCCTCGCGTGGATCCGCGGCGCGCCTCCCTGGGTCTCCGACTTCGACGCGATCCCCGAGGGCGAAGTGATCATCATGCGCTTCGACGCGCCGGCGCCCTGACCAACACCCTCGGCTCGCGCTCAAGCCGGAAGCGCGGTTCGCTACGTATATCGGTATGTCGGTGCGTCCGCACGGGTATGCCGGGTCGGATCGGCTTGTTTGGAGTTGCCGTGACTGCCCTGACCCCGCGCACCTGGCGAGTCCTCGGCCCGCTTGTGCTGTTGTCCGGCCTAGCCCTGCTGGCAGCGGCCTGCGATAGCGGCGCCGAGGGGAGCGGAGGCGGCACGCCCTCGCCTTCGCCCAGCGCGACGACTGCGCTGCAGGCGACATCGACCGTGACACCGCCCGCGAGCGCCACGCCGCCCCTCGAACCGACGCCCCATGCCGACGCGGAGGCGGCCTTCGCGACGGTGGTGCCCGACTGGATCGAGGGCCTCGGCACGGAGACCCGGACCCAGCTCGACACGCCGTACAAGTACTTCGCGACCTGGCCGGTCATCGAGGGCTATCCGGTGCTGGGCGACGAACTGAGCGTGGCCATCGAATCCAGTCGGGCGGCCTTCGAGGAGCGGTTCGGCGACCTGGTCCCGGGTTCGCCCGTCGTCCCCGAGTTGAACATCACCTTCGACTTCCTGGTTGCCTCCGGCGACGTGATCGGCGTGCGGCTCGCCCGGTACGAGTTCGCCGGCGCAGGGGGCGCCGAGTCTGCTCGCTCGCTGTGGTTCGACACATCGGGCGACCGCGCGCTACCCGCGACGGCGCTCCTCGACGGCCCGGGCGCGCTCGAGCAGGTCGCGAACTACGCCCGTGTAGCGTTGCAGCGCGACCGCCCGGACCTCTCGCTCCCGGATCAACTGGAGGCGGGCACCGCCGCCACCGACGAGAACTACAACTCGATCGGCTTCACCGCGACGGGCGACCTGCTGATCGAGTTCGACGAATACCAGGTCGGCCCGGGCTCATCGGGCTCCCCGAGGGTGCTCATCCCGGCGGCTTCCGCGGCGCTGCTGCTCTCCGACTTCGGGCGCCGCGCGCAAGAGCAGGTGCTCGACCCGAGCGGCGCGCTGGCGCTGCCCGAGCCGGCACCGACGTCAACGCCGACACACGAGGCCGCCCGCCCGCCCGTAGGCGGCGTCGATTGCGCGCAGGTCGCGTGCGTAGCGCTGACGTTCGACGATGGCCCCGCACGGCCGACCTCGCGGCTCCTCGACATCCTCGCCGAGCGGGGGAGCCACGCGACGTTCTTCGTCGTGGGTGTGAACGCGACCCACAACGAAGAGTTGCTCGCGCGCATCGTGGCGGAAGGGCACGAGGTCGGGAACCACGCACTCGACCATCGCGACCTGACGAAGCTCTCGGCGGAGCAGGTGCGGGAGCAGGTGGAGGGCGCCGCGCAGGCCATCGAGGCGGTGACCGGCGTCCGGCCGCGTTTGCTCCGCCCGCCATACGGCGCCCTCGACGAACGCGTGGCCGAGGTGACGGGCATGCCGTTCATCCTCTGGTCCGTGGATCCGCGAGACTGGGCCGACCATGACACGGCCCTGGTGGCGCAACGGGTGGCCTCCCAGGCGCACCGCGGGTCGATCGTGCTGCTCCACGACATCCACACGACGACCGTCGATGCCGTCCCGGCGATCCTCGACGACTTCGCGGCGCGCGGACTGACCGCGGTCACGGTCACGGACCTCCTCGGTCCGGAACTCGTGGCCGGTCGCTCGTATCGCAGCCAGTTTCAGAGCAAGCAACCGGCGACGAGGAACCAGCAATGACCGGCACGAGGAAGCGGCCCGAAGGCCGCCGGTCACCGTCACGCTGTCAGGTCGCTAGTTGAGCGTCGGCCCGTCGCGGGGCTCGTCGTCCGTGGGCGCCTCGGTCGGCGTCGCCGTGGCGGTCGCGGTGCCCTCGACCGTCGAGGTGGCGGTCGGCGATGCATCGGGGTCGGGCGTATCGGCCGGCGTGGCCGTTGGCGAGACGGTGGGCGTCGCCGTGGGCGTGGCGGTCGGCGTCGGAGTCTCGGTGGGGGTCGCGGTAGGAGTGAGCGTCGGCGGGGGCGTCTCCTCGTAGGCGCGTGCCGCCGTGACGGCGTCGCGGGTGCTGACCTGCGCCGCGTTCAGCGCGCGCTCGCCGCCCTCTTCGGGCTCCACACGATCCAGCACTTCGGCCCCGCTCTCGATGGCCTCGCGGTACTCCTGGACCTCCTCCTGCGTCATGCTCCCGGGCGCCTCTTCGAGCTGGCGCCGCACCGAGGCGGTGTCCTCGGTCCACATCCGTGCGAGCAGGGCGTCGACGGGGCGCCCCTCGTTGGCACGGCGGGCCAGCTCTCCCAGCGTGAGTTGCAAGCGCGTCACCTGGTCGTTCGCGGAGAGCACCGTCTGGTTAGCCGGCGTGCCCGTCGGCGTCCCGGTCGGCACGCGGACGGTCGAGTCAGGGTCACCACCCACGAGGCCGGAACCGCTGAGGGCAAGGAATGTCAGCGCCGCGGCGGCGGCGGCAGAGGTGACCGGGGCGAAGAACGCGGCGGCCGAGCCGACCGAGCCGGGGAACAGCGCGTGCCACCATGGCCCGCTGCGTGCCTGCGAGGGCTTCGCCGCGGCAGGGGCCGGCGCGGCATGCCGCCGTTCCTCGAGCGCGTTCAGCACCGCCGCCCTTGAGCGCCGGTGGAAGGAAGCGAAGGCCGGCCGTTCGGTGGACTCTGCCAGCGTGCTGCGCAGTTCGCCGGCCGTGGCGAGCAACGAGGTGAGGGCGGGGTCTTCGCGCGGGTCCACCGCGGGGCGGCGACCATCTTCGATGGCTTCCAGCGCCTCCGCGAGCCGGAGCACCTCCATGTCGTCGGACGCCATAGCGTCCAACGAGAAGGGCTCCATCTCCGGGTCATGCGCTTCGGTCATCGCCCCGCCCTGGTCCTGTCCGTCTCTCGTGCTATCCGCGACGCCTGGCCCGCGGTTGTTCTTCTTCCGACCCGGGATCCGCGGCCGGTTCCGCCAGCAACTGGCGCAACTTCGCGATCCCCTTGTGCTGCAGCACCTTCACATTCGTCTGCTGCTTGCCGAGCGCCTCCGCCGTCTCCGCGACCGAAAGACCCGCCCCGAAACGCAAGCGGATCACGTCCCGCTGCGCCTCCGGGAGCCGCTCGACCGCCTCGAACGCCTCCTCGATCGACAGTTTCGTCACCGCCAGTTCGCTCGGGCCGCGGCGCTCGTCCCGGATCCACTCCGGGACCTCGCCGGCCGTCCCGCGCAGGCTCGCGCGGCGGTGGAACGAGACAACATGGTTATGGGCGATGCGGAAGAGCCACGCCGCGAAGGCGCTCTTCTCTTCCCCGCCCCCGGACGCGCCATCCGCACCACTGCGGATCGTGCGCCACTCGAACCCGTCGACCGCTCCCAGGACCTTGACGAAGATCTCCTCCGACAGGTCCTCCGCGTCCGTCTCGTTGCCCACGCGGGCCAGGCAGTAGCGGTACAACCGCACGATGTACGCGTCGTAGAGGACGCCCATCGCTTCCTGGTCCCCGGCCGCCGCGCGCAGCACCCAGCTGCGCTCCTCCGGCACGGACAACGAACTGGGGGGGTCTGCCACCGGGCGCTCCTCGCTCGCGAGACTTCGATGGGGCCGAGTCCCGCCACGGGCGCCCGGATCATAGAAGCACGCAGGCGAGGAGTCGATCCGCTTCGACCCCACCAGAGATAAGAACGGGTGAGCGGCCATCTGGTTAACGGGAGCCCTCGGGATCCTCCCGAATCGGCACCCGCACCACCTCCGGCGCGCGCGGCAGCCGTCTTCATTGACCGTCCTCCCCCTCCCCTCGATGATCCGCGCATGGCGGAGCAGCCTCCGGGCTCGAAGTCGACGGCTCGGAGGGACGCGGGCGGGGAACCTGCCGCCCGGGCTACCCCGCCACGGACTCCACCGCCGGCAGAGCCGCGGTCGCGCTTCGGGCGCTTCCTCGTGCGGTCGCAGACACAGTCCGTGATCGGCGCCGCGGGCATCGTGGCCTTCGGCTTCCTCGCGTCGAGGATGCTGGGGCTGCTGCGCTCCGTCGTGATCGCGGACGCGTTCGGGACGGACCCGGAACTGGACGCCTATTGGGTGGCGTTCCGGTTGCCGGACCTCGTCTTCCAACTGCTGGCGGGGGCGACGCTCTCCGCCGCCTTCATCCCCACGTTCTCCCGAGTGCTGCTGCGCAGCGGCGAGGAGGGCGCGTGGCGCCTCGCATCCAGCGTGCTCAACCTGGTCGCGCTGGCGACCTTCGTCCTCGCCGGGCTGGCGTTCCTCCTGGCGCCGTGGCTGGTGCCGCTGCTGGCGCCGGGCCTGGGGGAGGGGACGGGCCGTGAGGCCGAACTGAGCGCCCTGGCGGTCGAGTTGACCCGCTTCATGCTGCTCTCGCCGCTGTTCTTCGGCATCTCCGGCATGCTCACGGGCATCCTCAACGCACGTCAGCACTTCGTCGCCCCCGCGCTGGCGCCGCTGGTCTACAACCTCTCGATCATCCTCGGGGCGATCATCCTCTCCGAGCCGCTCGGCGTGTACGGCCTGGCATGGGGCGTCGTGGCGGGCGCGCTGGGTCACCTGCTGGTGCAGGTGCCGGTGCTCGGCCTCGTCGGCATGCGCTGGCGACCGTCGTTCGAGGTGTACTCGGCGGGCGTGCGCGAGGTGCTGCGGCTGATGGGGCCGCGCGTGATCGGACTCGCCGCGACGCAGGTGAACTTCCTCGTGGTGATCTTCTTCGCCTCCTTCATCTCCAGCGGGGCGATCAGCTCGGTGACGTACGCCTTCCTGATCATGCTGCTGCCCGTCGGGGTGGTCGGCATGGCGATCTCGACCGCGGCGTTCCCCACGCTGGCGCAGCAGGCGGCCGCGCACCAGTACGAACAACTCCGCGAGTCCCTCACCGGCGCGCTGCGCACCATCCTCTTCCTGGCCGTCCCCGCCTCGGCCGGCCTGGTGCTGCTCGGGCGGCCGGTCGTACGGCTGCTGCTGCAACGCGGGGCCTTCGAGGCGTCGGATACGGACCTGGTGGTGGCGGCGCTGACCTTCTACGCGCTCGGTGTCTGGGCGCATGCGGGCATCGAGATCCTGAGCCGCGGTTTCTACGCGCTATCCGACACGAAAACTCCGGTGCAGCTGGCCGTGGTCGCGATGCTGCTGAACGTCGTGTTGGCGGCCGCGCTCGTCGGCCCCCTCGAGCTGCGAGGGCTGGCCGCCGCCGCCTCGATCACGGCGGCGCTCGAGTTCGGCCTGTTGCTGCGCGTGCTGCACGTGCGCCTCGGCGGCTTCGACCGCATCGGCCTGCGCCGCTCGCTGGGCGGCACGCTGCTGGCGACGGCTGTCATGACCGAGGTGGTGCTGATCATGCGGCTGCTGCTCGGCGCAGCCGGCGCCGACGCGATGGAGCCGCTGGGGGCCCTCGTGGTCACCGTCGCCGCCGGCGGACTCGGCCTGTTCACGTACCTGGGCGCCTCGTACGTCACGAACCGCGAGGAGTACCGGGCGCTGCTCGGCCGCTTCGGGGGGTAGCGCGCGACCGGGCGTCCCTGGCGGCGGGAATCAGCCGCGACCCGTGACCGTCGAGATGTCCGCCTCGTTGCCCGCCGCATCCGCCAGCGTCCACCAGGCCGGCGCGAATTCGTCGCGCACCAACCGGCCACCCGCGGCCAGCGCGGCCCGGACGCGGGCCTCCGCCTGGTCGTGTGGCACCCAGACAGCCACGTGGACCGCGCCGCCGCCGTCCGGTCGTGGCTCGCGCATCGACTCAAACCAGAACGCGGGGCCGCGGTCCCGCGGGTCCACCAGATCCTCGTCGGGGCTGTCGGGTCGAGCCTCGTAGCCGAGCACGGCTCGCCAGAAGGGCATCACCTTGGCCACGTCCGACGCGCCCGGTATGACGAGCAGGTACTGGACGGCGGACGGGTCGGCCGCCAGGCCGCGGTCGCGCGCCAGCGCGGAGATCCGGCGCGCGACTTCGATGTCACGCCCGGTCATGCCGAAGTGGTCGTCGGCTACGGTGACCACTCGGACGGTCACCCCACCGTCGCGGACATCAACCGCGGGCGGGTGATCCTCCACGCCGGCGAGTTCGCCGAGCGCGGCCACGAACGCGGCGCTCTCCGCGAACGACCCGGTGGGGAAGTGGATGCAGGCGCCCTCCCCCAGTACGCGCCAGTCCTCGAGACCCTCGGCCTCCTGGAAGTCGCGCGGCGTGACTTGATCGTTCGTGGCCATCGTCAGGGACCTCCCTCCCACGGTGGATCGAGCGCATCGTCCACCTCGGAGGCATGATAGGCGTCATGGCGAGCGCCCCTGCATCAACGATCCACGGCGACACGTCTCCCGTTGGTGCGCTGGTGATCACGATTGCTGCGGGCGGACCCGGCCTATTCGGGCGAACTTCGTCGCCTCGTAAGGCACGGACCGGGAGGCGCACGAGCGCTGCTCGGGCGCCGGAGGACACCTGGAGGTTGCCATGCCCGCTCGCATTCGTCATATTCGCTCAGGCGCCCCATTCCTAGGCTTCCTGCTGGCCGTATCGATACCGCCTCGATCCACGCAGGGGACGCCCGCCTATGCGCGACTGGGGTCGTTAGATGGAGGGAGATGGGCCAGTGCGGGTCGTCGCTACGCGGCTGCGCGGGCGGGCCTGCCTGGCCGTCTATCTGTTTGCTGGCTGGCTCGTCGCCGCCTGCTCCGAGTCAGAGAGCGCGCTCCCTCCGGATGTCGACCTGGTGTTGGTCGATGAACAGGGGGTTGAGCAAGAGGTCGGCAGCATGGAGGAGCTCCAGGCTGCCGCACCGTTCGCGCTTCAGACACCGGCGTCTCTCCAAGAACTAGAACTCACGGCTGTCCGAGTGGAGTTGCCCGTCCCCCTTGAACGGCAACGCAATGGGCTTGAGCCGCAGGGCGGCGTCGGAGGCCCGTTCCCGGTCGCGATCCTCAGTTACGGGGATCCGACCAGCAGCGCCATCACCCTTCACCAGATCGGTGGCGAAACCGAGTTCGGTGATCCTCAAGAAGTGCTAGATGTCGGCGGAGCTCAAATAGGCGTGCGCCGCGCCAGCGATACGGACATGCTCGTCATGTGGTACCGGGCTGCGAGACCACCTTCCGGGCCATGGTCCACATCGAGGGCGGCGTACCCGAGAGGCGCCAGCGGAGATCGCGGAGACGGTCATGGAGGGCTGTTAGGACAGCTGAACACGGGTCGCCGAGGTGGGTGGAAAGTCCCGCAGCACCCCCTGATCGTGGTAGAATACTGGTGCCCCAACCTCCACAAGGGTGCACCTCAAGCGCGGACGCGTGCCGTCCGCGCGTTCGGCGTTGCCCGGCTCTCGGCGCGTGCGCCGGGTGCGCCGTGAATCACTCGAGGTGGGGTGGAACGGAGTAGGACTCGATGGCTTTTACTGACCGCGAGCTCAACTGTCGCGACTGCGGCGCTGCCTTCATCTTTACGGCCGGCGAGCAGGAGTTCTATGCGACCAAGGGGCTCCAGCATGACCCGGTGCGCTGTCCCGCGTGCCGCACGCAGCGCAAGATGATGCGCCCCGAGGACCGCGAGGAGATCCCGCACTTCGGTGTGTACGCCTCCTACGGCGGGCGCACCCCTCGGCAGCTCCACGTCGCCTCGTGCGCCCAGTGCGGACAGACGACCGAGGTGCCGTTCGTGCCGCGCGGCGACCGGCCGGTCTACTGCTCGAACTGCTACAACGACGTGCGGACGAAGCAGGAGGAGCGCGACGCCGCCGAGGCGGAGGCCGCCGCCGCTCGCATCGCCGCCGCCGCCGCCCAGACCGCCGAGCGCGACCAGGAGCGACAGGAGCACGTAGGCGCGGTCGTCGCGGACCCGGAAGCGCTGTAGGCCCTCCGCTCCCAGCTCCGCGGTGACAACGAAAGACGCCGCCCCGTATGGGGCGGCGTCTCTCTGTCCGCGCCGAGTCCAGGCCGCTACTCGATGTCGAGCTGGAAGCCGTACTCCGCGTAGCCGTTCGCGAACTGGAGCGCCACCTGGACCACGTACTGGCCGGCAGGCAGGTCGCCGAGGTCAACCGTGACTTCGCCACCCTCGGCGCTCGCGTCGAGCGTGGTCGCGTCGCCGGAGCGCTCCCAGACGATGCGGTTCGCGCCCTCCTGCGAGCCAGACTGCGGCCGCTCGTAGACGCTCGCCGTCACCTCGGTCGGCTCGTGCTCGCCCAGGCCGCTCACAACACCCTGACCGCCGGCGCCGGTAGTCAGCACCTGCGCGTCGGTGGCGATGCCCTGCGTGTCATCGGTGTGCGAGTCGTCACCGACACTCCAGATGTAAGCGCCGAGGCCGAGTCGCGCGGTCTTGCCGTCGACGGCCGCCTCGAGGGCCGGCGGGCCGTCCTCGCCGGGAGAGCCGGCGACCGCGGTGGGGTCCGGCGTCGAGGCGTCGCTGTCGTCCCAGGCAAAGGCGACCGCGAGGGCGGCAACAGCGCCGAGCAGTCCCAGGAGCATCAAGATTCGGAAGGGATATAGCCGCTGCATTGAGGTATCTCCGTGTGGTCGAACTGTGATCGCTGGTCCGTCAAACCGTTGAGGTGCTCCCGTGTCGCTCCTCCACTGCGAGTCGCGGCGGTCCGGCGCCGTCCACGCTCGTCCTCGTCCGTTCCGCCGTCTTCGAAGTCCTGCGCAATCCCATGGATCACCAAGACGCCGCCACGCGCTTCGCGGTTCCCAGACGGGCATACGGTTGCCCCTGGCGCAGGGTTGTTAGCCTCGATCTGCGGGCATCGAGGAGGCCTTCGATGAACGTGATCTTCGAAGTCGACTACCCGCCCGAGGCCATCGCGGAAGCCGCCCGCCGGTTCTTTGGCGAAGCGCTCACCCTGGACGAACGGACCGCCGACGACGGTCCCTCTGTGGATGGCGAGCCGCTGCTCTTCACGGGCGACCTGGGTTGGGTGCGCCTCGACACCTCGCGCGGCATCGACCATCCGACGCGCGTGGAGATCGAGGCGCAGGAGCTGGACGACGCCGTGCATGACTTCGTGCACCGGCTGGACCCGCACGGCGCCGTCAGGACGCGCGGCGGTCCGCCCGACATGGGCACGGACATGGAGCGCCACCGACGCGCCTCGGAAGCGCAGCCGGCGCCGACCGGGTCCAGCGAGGGCTCGAGCCCCGGCACCGGCGGCGGGCCGCTGGGCTGGTAGACGCCGGTTAGCGGACTACCACCAGACCACCGGCGACAGCAGCACCGCGAGCGGCGTGGCGAGGCCGGCGAAGGCGAACGCGCCGCCGCTCCAGCGCAGCGCGCGGTCCAGGCGCGGGCCGTCGCCGAGGCGTACGCGACACGCCTCGAACAGCACGATGCCGGCGAGGGTGACGGCGCAGTAGCCGGCGAACGCCAGCCCCGCGAGTAGCGCCGCGCCGACCACCCACAGCGGCGCGACGAGAAGCCCTCCGGGTCCGGCCGCCGGTAGCAGCAACATCGCGCTCGCGGCGCACAGTCCAAGGACGAACGTCGCGTAGCCCTCGAGCGCGGCGCGTCGAGGGGTGAGCGCGCCGAAGCGGGCGGGCGTGGGGAACGCGCGGGCGGCGGCAGCGAAGGTCATGTCGTGATTATCGGCGGCGGGGCGCGCGGCCCGAGCCTCGAACAGCCCGCGCCGCGCCCTCCTCGATGGCTCCGCGGATCAGGCGCACGAGTTCCTCCGCGACGGCATCCAGAGGCGTCGTGTCCCGTCGCGCGCGTGCCATCACAAGGGCGCCCTCGACTGACGCCACGATGACCGTAGCGAGTGAACGAGCCCGACCGGCCGGTATCCCGCTGCCGGCAAAGTGGTCGGCAAACATCCGCTCCCAGCCGTCGAAGGTTTCACGACAGAACGCGGCGATGGGTGAGTCCGCCTCCGGATCGTCGAGCACGACCGGGCCGACCGGGCAGCCGAAGGTGTAGCCGGACTCACGCAACTCCTCGGCGCTCGCGCCCACATACGTGCGGACGGCCTCCACGGGGTCACCGGACGCCTCGAGGATCTCCTCGATGGCGGCGTCGATGCGGTGCACGGACAGGCGGGTGGCTTCGAGGACCAACTGCGCCTTGCCGCCGGGGAAGTGGTGGTACAGCGAGCCTCGAGGGGCGCCACAGGCGTCGAGGATGTCGCCCAGGCTGCTGCCCTGGTACCCCTGCCGGGCCACGAGCCGCGCCGTCGTCTCCAGCATCCGTTCCCGCGTGTCCGTCGCCACTGGTACTCCCCCCGCGCGCATGAGGCCTTCCGTGAGGATATTCCCGTTGACAGATTATGACGAATGGTCTACAGAATATGCTGGTCGGTCTATTGAGCGGCGGGCAGAGGAGGGATCGTGGCTGAGACACAGACGCGGACAAGCGGCTGGCAGGTAGCAGGCAGTGCCGCCGAGTCGTACGAGGCCTACCTCGTGCCGGCGCTGTTCCGGAAGTGGGCGACGGCGCTCGTCGACGCCGTCGGGGTGAGTTCGGGCGACCGGGTCCTGGACGTGGCATGTGGCACCGGTGCCGTAGCGCGGTCGGTGGCTGCGCGGGTCGGTGCGACCGGTGCGGTGACCGGCATCGACGTGAATCCGGAGATGCTCGCCGTCGCGGAACGGGCGTCGGCCGGCACCTCCCCGACCCCCGTGTTCCGCCAGGCGGATGCCCAGGCGCTGCCCTTCGAAGACGGCGCCTTCGATGTCGTCCTCTGCCAGCAGGCGTTGCAGTTCATGCCCGATGCAGCGGCGGCAGTCGCGGAGATGCGGCGCGTGACCCGCGATGACGGCCGCGTGGCGTTCAGCGTGCTCCGTTCGTTGGACCACCACCCCGTCTACGCGCGGTTCGCCGATGCCCTGGCGAAGCACGTGGGTTCCACGGCCGGCGACATGATGGGCTCACCGTTCGCCCTCGGCGATCGCGAGGTGCTGCGTGCGTTCGCCGCGGCCGCCGGCCTCCGCGACATCGAGGTGCGTATCGAGGTCGTCAGCGGCCGGTTCCCTTCGGTCGAGGAGTTCGTCTGGTACGAGGCGGCCAGCTCGCCCCTCGCCGGCCCGATCCTGGCGCTGACGGAGGACAGCCGTCGCGCCCTCGTCGAGGACGTCGAGCAGTTCCTGGAGCCACAGACTGACGACGCCGGGGTGTCGCTCGCATACGAGACACACGTCGTGACCGGGCGCCGATAGCGGCGTGAGAGCGGCCACCGGCGCCGCGCGAGCCGGGTGGCCCCCTCGCACCCGTTGATCCGATTCCCGCGCGCGCTACCATTGAGGGACAGGCTGTGACGGAGACGAGTAGTCTCGCGGCCGGCGTACCCCTCGGGCATCGAGGGGTGGCGCGGACCGCCGAGCGAGCCCGGGACGGTGGAAGCCGGGTGCGTGCCACGCGAGGCGAAGATCACTCCTGAGCTGCCGACCGAACGTCGGCCTCGAGCGCCCCACGGCGCTTGATGCGCGGTAAGTAGGCTCGGCCGGAACGCCCACCGTTACCAGGGGCAGCGCGATCGGCACGGCGTCCCGCCTGGGACGCACGGAGCCCGTCGCGCGGTGAGCGGCGCCGCCGGCCTCGAGACTTCGAGGCGGTGCGCAACGCGGGTGGTACCGCGGGCCGTCCTGCCGAACGGCAGCCTGGCTCGTCCCGCATCGATGCGGGGCGGGCTTTTTTGATCCCGCCCCACACTAGCCCTTGAGGTCAGGCCTCGAGGCGAGTGCGGGAGTAGGACGATGACCACCACCCCTCTGCGATTCGAGCCGGTGCCCTCGCGCGTTTCCTTCGTCGCGCAGGAGCAGGAAACGCTGCGCTTCTGGCAGGAGCGCGATGTGTTCCGCCGCTCCGTGGACGAGCGCCCGGCGGACCGCATCTTCTCCTTCTACGAGGGTCCGCCCACAGCCAACGGCCTGCCTGGTATCCACCACGTGCTCGCGCGCGTCTTCAAGGACCTGATCCCGCGCTACCGCACCATGCGCGGCGACCGCGTGCCCCGGAAGGGCGGCTGGGACACGCATGGCCTGCCGGTGGAGCTGGAGGTGGAGAAGGAGCTGGGGCTCACCTCGAAGCCGGAGATCGAGGCGTACGGGGTGGAGGCCTTCAACCGGAAGTGCCGCGAGTCCGTGTTCCGCTACGTGTCCGAGTGGGAGCGGATGACGGAGCGCATCGGCTTCTGGATCGACATGAAGGACGCGTACGTCACCTACGCGCCGGAGTACATCGAGTCCGGCTGGTGGATCTTCAAGCGCCTGTGGGACAACGACCTGGTCTACCGCGACTTCCGCGTCACCCCGCACTGCCCGCGGTGCGAGACGAGCCTCTCGAGCCACGAGATCGCGCTCGGCTACCGCGAGGACACGCTCGACCCGGGCGTGACCGTGCGCTTCCGGCTGCGCGAGTCCGCCCGCCCTTCGACGGGCTCAGGACGAGCGGATGCCCTCCACCTCGATGCTGGGGTGCCCACCTCCCTGCTCGCGTGGACGACCACGACGTGGACGCTGTCCGGCAACACCGCGCTGGCCGTGTCGCCCGACGCCACGTACGCCGTCGTCGAGCGCGAGGAGGAGGGCGCGCGAGAGCGCGTCGTGCTGGCGGAGGCGCTGGTCGCGTCGGTGGTGGGTGACGGCGCCGAGGTGGTCGCGCGGCTGCCGGGGTCGGCCCTCCTGGGCCTGGAGTACGAGCCGCTGTACGAGGCGACCGAGTGGGTGGAGCCGCTCGTGTTCGTCGATGGGCGCACGCAGCGCGTGAAGGGGAACGAGTCGCTCCCGACGCGTCGCGTGCTTGCCTCCGGCGAGGTCACGACGGACGAAGGCACCGGCATCCTGCATGTGGCGCCCGCCTTCGGCGACGCGGACTACGCGATGGGCCGCGAGCACGGCCTGCTGTTCCTGCAACCGGTGCGCCTGGACGGCACGGTCATCGGCGGGCCGGGCGACGGGCTCTTCGCGAAGGAGGCCGACAAGCCGATCACGGCGGACCTACGCGAGCGAGGCCTGCTGTTCAAGTCGGAGACGGTCCACCACACGTACCCCTTCTGCTGGCGCTGTGGCACGCCGGTGCTCTACTACGCCAAGCCCAGCTGGTACATCCGCACCACAGCCGTGCGCGACAAGCTGGTCGAGAACAACCGGCAGATCCACTGGGTGCCGGAGCACACCGGCGAGGGACGCTTCGGCGAGTGGCTCGAGGGCAACATCGACTGGGCCGTCTCCCGCGAGCGCTACTGGGGCACGCCGCTGCCGCTGTGGGTCTGCGAGCTGTGTGAGCACATCGAGTGCGTGGGCTCGTTCGACGAACTGCGCCAGCGCGCCCGCGCGGGCACCTTCGCCGCGCTGGAAACGCCGGAGGGGTTCGACCCGCACCGCCCGTACGTGGACCAGGTGCAGCTCGACTGCCCTCGATGCAACGGGACGATGCGGCGGACGCCCGAGGTCGCCGACGCCTGGTTCGACTCGGGCGCCATGCCGTACGGGCAGTGGCACTACCCCTTCGAGCACCAGGACACCTTCGATGAGCGGTTCCCGGCGGACTTCATCTGCGAGGGCCTGGACCAGACGCGCGGCTGGTTCTACACGCTGCACGCGCTGGCCGTGCTGCTCCAGCGCACCGAAGACGTCCCGGAGGGCATCGCCTACCGCAACGTGATCAGCCACGGCCTGCTCCTCGACAGCGACGGGCAGAAGATGTCGAAGTCCCGCGGCAACGCGGTGGACCCGTGGACGGTGCTAGACCAGCACGGCGCGGACGCGCTGCGCTGGTACATGTACACCGCCTCGCCGCCCGGCAATTCGCGGCGCTTCTCCAGCGATCTGGTAGGCGAGACCTCGCGGCGGTTCCTGTCGACGCTGTGGAACACGTATTCGTTCTTCGTGACCTACGCCAACCTCGCGGATTTCGACCCGGCAACGCCGGTCGAAGAGTCCCAACGCACCGAACTGGATCGCTGGATCCGCTCGGAGCTGCACGACGCGGTACGCCGCGTGACTGCGGGCCTCGACGGCTTCGAGCCGTCCGAGGCGGCCCGCCCGCTGGAGCAACTGGTGGACGGACTGTCGAACTGGTATGTGCGGCGCAACCGCCGTCGCTTCTGGAAGTCCGATGACGAGGCGGACCACCGCGCGGCCCTCGCCACCCTGTACGAGTGCCTGGCGACGGTGACACGCTTGCTCGCGCCGTTCACACCGTTCCTGGCCGAGGCGATGTACCAGAACCTGGTTGCCGGCAAGGTCGCCGGCGTGCCGGACTCCGTGCACCTGGACGCGTGGCCCGAGGCCGACGAGACGGCTATCGATGAGCAACTCTCGGCCGAGATGGCTGTCGTGCAGCGAATGGTCTCGCTCGGCCGCGGCGCGCGCTCGAAGGCACAGGTGAAGGTGCGGCAGCCGCTGGCGACGGCCGTCCTCGTGCCGCGGCGTGCCGAGGAGGGCGCAGCGCTCGAGCGGCTGGCGGACCAGGTAGCGGACGAGCTGAACGTGAAGCGTATCGAGGTGGCGGAGGACGCCGGCGAGCGGCTATCGTACACCCTGCGGCCCAACCTCCCCGTGCTGGGCCCGCGCTTCGGACAGGACGTGGGCAAGGTCCGCGCCGCGCTGGCAGAGGCCGGCCGACGCGCGGTCGTGGCTGCGATGCGCGCCGGCCAGCCGGTCGTCCTCGGGGGCTTCGAGCTGGCGGCCACTGACATCCTCGTCACCGTCGAGGCCGCCGAGGGCTGGGCCGCCGCCGAGGAGTCCGGCTACGTCGTGCTCATCGACACGACGGTCACGCCGGAACTGGCCGCGGAGGGCACGGCGCGTGAACTGGTGCGCCGCCTACAAGACCTCCGCCGCGAGGCCGGCCTGGAGGTGTCGGACCGCATCGCCGTGACGTACGAGGCGGGCAGCGCCGATGGCGCCGCGCCGACGGCCGTCCTCGACGCGATCGCCTCGCACGGCGACTACATCGCGCAGGAGACGCTGGCGCTCGAGGTCACGCAAGGCGAGCCGCCCGATGGCGCCACCTCCGCGGAAGCCGGCATCGACGGCGCAAAGGTGCGGCTATCCGTGCGAAAGGCGTAGGGATCTCGCATCCCTACGCCGGCACGCCATCGTCCGGGGTGAGACGGGAGCGGACGAGGCGGAGCCAGTCCGCGTGCTGCGGTAC
Source organism: Dehalococcoidia bacterium (assembly GCA_009379925.1). GTDB lineage: Bacteria > Chloroflexota > Dehalococcoidia > UBA2979 > UBA2979 > WHSU01. The sequence goes on from WHSU01000006.1 coordinate 61,010, forward strand.
CAGGTCGGCTTCCGCCTCCTCGAGTGATACCCACTCGAGCGTCCACTCCAGGCCGCCGCCGTCCTCGACGCGACGCGTCCAGCGGCCGCTGGTGACGACCGTGGGTTCCAGCTGGTAGAGGTAGCGGTCCACGTCGGCGGTCAGCGAGCCGGCGGGCACCCACGCCTCATGGCCGTTCGAGCGCAACCGCACGCTCCCGTCCTCCCGCTCCACGGTGTCGACCGCCAGGCCGCGCGTGAGCGTTGCCTCCTGCATCGCGACCGGCTCCAGCAGCATGAGTTGCCGCTCGCCGAGCAGTTGCGGGATCTTTGCCAGTTGCCGGACTAGCTCCACCCGGTCGAGGCCGCACTCCACCTCGACCTCCCGCATCACGGCGTCCGAGGGCTGCTCGCCAGCCTGGGACGTGCCAGCGGGGAGTAGCGTGCCGGCGTGGGGGTGGCGGATCACCAGCAGCTCCGTGCCGCGGACGCCCTGACGCGTGACGAACGCGGTGACCTTCGACAGCGGCGCGTCCGTGAGCGGCTCGGGATGCCCGGCCACGGTCTCCTCGTCCGTGACGAGCACCATGCCGCGGACCAGCGACCACACCGAGCGCCACCAGTCACCCTCGTCGCCGGCCGCCTGCGCATGGCCGTGACGCGGCTCCTCTTGCATGACGTGCTCGGTCTCGGAAGCGATCTGCGCACCGAAGAGCATGACGACCGAGGTGATGAAGACCCAGAACAGCAGCACGATCACGCCGGAGATCGGCCCGTACATCACGTCGTAGGACGCGAAGTACGCGAGGTAAAGCGTGAAGCCGGCCTTCAGCACCTCGAAGCCCACGGCGGCAAAGAGCGCTCCGGCCCAGATGTAGCGCAGGGGCTGGCGGCGGTTCGGGATGACCCAGTAGAGCAGCAGGAACGCCACGAAGGACAGGACGAGCGGGATCGCCAGCGCGCCCAGCTCCCACAGCCAGCCGAGGCGTCCTTCCACGAAGGGGATCTCGGTCACCACCTCGCGGGTGATACGCCACCCCGCGGTGAGCACGATCCCGCCGACCAGCGGGATGCCGATGATCGGGAGCAGCATGTAGTCGACCATCTTGCCCCGCAGGAACGGCCGGCTGCGGTGCGCGTCGAACACGACGTTCAGCGCGGCGCGGACCGCGGCGGAGAGGGCGCCCGCCGTCCAGAGGGCGCCCAGCAGCGCCAACACGGAGAGCGACGGTCCCAGCGCGGCGGCGCGCTCCAGCGCCGTCTGCACGGTGCCGGCACGTGCGGGGTCGACCGGCAGCTGCTCGAGGATCGCGTCGAGCACCCCCTGCTGCACGGACTCCGACCGCAGCACGACGCCGAAGATCGAGAACACGAGCAGCGTCAGCGGAAAGAGCGAGAACAGCGCGTAGTACGAGATCGCGGCCGCGAGGTGTGTGCAGCGGTCCTCGACGAAGTCCGTGGCCGCACGCCCGAGGATGCGCAGCGCCTGCCGCGAGCGGCGCCTCTCACGTGAATAGCGCCCCACGCGCGGCGCGGCCGCACCGGCACGGCCGCCGGTGGCATCGTTGCGGCTCACGTCGGGACGGACCGACATCCGCTCCCCCTCGTCCCGTCATGGCGCTGCTTCTCGACGGCGCGCATATCGTCGGCCATCCTGTGAGTCGCAAGGACGGCGCCGCCACCCGTCGCGACCCGGCCGTTGTCACCAGCCTACGCCGGTTATCCACAGCATCGACGCGTTTCGTCAGGTTCCGAAGATGGCCCGCCCTCGCCTCGAGTCGCAACAGGTCGAACACCGCCGCGTGGTGGTGAAGCTTGGTTCCAACGTGCTCACCGCCGGCACCGAGCGCCTGGACGTCGCGACCATGGGCCAGCTGGTGCAGCAGATCGCCGACCACCACGAACGCGGTGGCGAGGTGATCCTGGTCACCTCCGGCGCAATCGCCGCCGGGCGGCATCGAGTGGGCGCGGCCGTCGCTGGCGGTGGCTCGCTGCGGACGCGGGACGTGCAGTCCCGCCAGGTGCTGGCCGCCATCGGCCAGAGCCGGCTGATGGCGCTCTGGGATGAGCTATTCGAGCAGCGCGACGTGACCATCGCACAGGCGTTACTCACCCGGGCGGACCTGGCGGACCGGCTGCGCTACCTGAACGCCCGCAACACCCTCATGGGGCTGCTGGACCTCGGCGCGGTGCCCATCGTGAACGAGAACGATGTCGTCTCGGTCGAGGAGATCACGAACTCCGCCATCGGCGACAACGACAACCTCTCCGCGCAGGTCGCCAACCTGGTGGACGCCGACCTGCTGCTGATCCTGAGCGACATCCCCGGCCTCTACACCGCCGACCCCAATCGCGACCCGACCGCGACCCTGATCGAGCGCATCGAACGGATCGACGAGCGCGTGGAGCGCGCCGCGGCGGGCACGACGGGGGTGCGCGGCACCGGAGGCATGGCGACGAAGATCCAGGCCGCCCGCACGGCGACGCAGTCCGGGACACACGTGGTGATTGCGGACGGCCGCGCGGTAGACATCATCACCCGCGCAACCTCGGGCGAGCCCGTGGGCACGCACTTCCTGCCGACGGGCGACCGCATGGAGAGCCGCCGCCGCTACCTGCTCTCGGGTCTGCAGGCCCGCGGCCGCATCGCCATCGATGCCGGCGCGGCGCGGGCGCTGCTCGCCGGCGGCAACTCGCTGCTGCCGGCGGGCGTCACCAGCCGCAACGGCGACTTCGCCCGAGGCGACGTGGTGCAGATCGTGACGGAGGATGGCCGTCACCTCGCCAGCGGCACCGCGAACTACGCGGCCGCCGAGGTGGACCAGATCCGCGGGAAACACTCGGACCAGATCGCCGCCCTCCTCGGCTACGAGTACGGCGAAGAGGTCGTGCACCGCAACAACATGGTGATCGTGTAGGGCTCCGATCGAGATCCGATCGAGATCCGATTCGAGACCAGCGTGCTGCGCCTGCTCGCGCTTTGTCCGTCCTCGCCAGGACCGACCTTACGCGACCGCCCGGCGCTCCTGATAGACGACCCCGTCCGCGGCATACTCCGCCTCCCAGCGGTCGACGACGCAGGCGAAGGCGACCGCGCATCGAGGGTCGAAGTGCGTGCCGGCGCCGCGCGAGATCAGATCCTTCGCCTCGTCTGCCGTCCACGCGTCGCGGTAGGAGCGCGCCGAGCGCACGGCGTCGTACACGTCGGCGACCGCCGCGATGCGGGCCTCAAGGGCGATCGCCTCTCCGGCGAGCCCGTCCGGATAGCCGGTGCCGTCGAACCGCTCGTGGTGGTGGCGGATCACCGCGCGCTCGATGTCGCTGCCTCGCGAGGGATCCAGCATGGAGGCGCCCCGCGCGGGGTGCTCCTTGATGACGGCGAACTCATGCTCGTCGAGCGCGCCGGGTTTGTGCAGCACACTGTCCGGGATCCCGATCTTGCCGACGTCGTGCAGCAGCGCTCCCTGCGCGAGCGCGCGCAGACGGACCGGCGAGAGGCGCATCTGCTCGCCGATCATCACCGAGAGTGCGGCCACGCGTTCCCCGTGGCCCAGCGTGTAGCCGTCGCGGGCCTCGAGTGCCGCCGCCAGCGTGCGGATCGAGTCGTTGTAGCCCTCACGGATCTGTGCGACCGCGTCCGTCGTGCCGAGCCGCTCGATGGACCCGGAGAAGCTGGCGCCGCGGGCGTGCTCGCGCATCATGCCCCAGAGCAGCGCGATGGCGCCCATGATCAACTGGACGTGGTACAGCCAGAACGTGCCCTGCCACATGGCGCCGAAGTGCTGCGCGAGCTGCGCCTGCACCAGGAACACGCAGCCGAGCGTCACCGCGCCGTACATCGGCAGGCCCGAGCGCAGGTAGCCGGTCAGGTACCGCACCGCGGCCACACTGCCCAGTACCACCACGAGGAGGAGGGTGCCGTCCTTGAACGCCCAGTGGGTGACCACGCGCGGGGGGACGGACTCCGGGGCGACCAGCACCAGCAGCCCGTACGCCGCCAGCATCGCGACGGCGCCGCCGAGGACGGTCGCCCGCCCTCGCACGAGGGTATTCGAGAGCGGCCCCGGCCAGTCCACGGAACTGGCGGCCAGGAAGCTCGCGGCGAGCACCAGGCTCAGGCGCGAGGAGAAGCCGCTGGCCGCGGTGAAGCGGTCGTCCACGATGAAGCCGGGCGTCGAGAGCCCGTGCACGGCAAAGACGCCCGACATCCCGAGGAACGCCAGCGCCAGCCACACGACACGCGGGTTACGCGACCGCAACGCCGCGACGGAGGCCACCAGCGCCAGCAGCACGCTGACCAGCGCCACGGCGCTCACGATGTAAAAGTGCCCCTCCGGCGAATGCAAGCGTGCGCGCACGTCGAGGGTCGGCGCGACCTGCAAGACGGCGAACGCGATCGCCGGGACCGCAAGCAGCGGGATCCAGGGCATGGGGACCGGCAGCCGGCGCATCGTGGGTCCATCCTGTCCCATGACAGCCGCCTCGTGCGGCATACGGGGTACACCGAGATCGTCGGCACATAGCCGGCCGTTCTACAGCGTCCGTGGTAGAGCAAGGGCGTGTCGCAGGTGTCCCTGCGACAGGCGCGAGCCGCCTCATCGTTGGCTGATCGCATCGTACGAGCGACGGCGACGCGCGTCGTCCGATGCGGGATGACGGGAATCCGCCCATCGGCTCAGTCAAGTCTTGCCGGACACTTGTTGCACTCCGCTGGCATACGAGACAAGATGACCTGGCCTTATTCTAATAAAGGCACCGACGGTAAAATAAGGCGTGAGATACCTTGTCCTGTTTTGGCGCGCCAACACTGGCGCCGGGAGGAAGTCATGGCGAACTCCACGCGAGCCGGGCGCCTCATCCGACAACCCACAGGTTATCGCGCGTTCATCCCAGCCCGGCTCCCTCCCGAGCCCCCACCAGCTTTCGATGCCGAACTCGTGAAGCTACTGTCGGACGCTGACCAGGCGGTCGGCCGTCTAGATGGCTATGCGGAACTCCTGCCGAATCCTGACCTCTTCGTGGCCATGTACGTGAGGCGCGAGGCTGTGCTGAGCTCCCAGATCGAGGGCACGCAGAGCACGCTCGACGATGTCCTCAAGTTTGAGCTGGACCCCAGACTGCAGGAGGTACCGAAGGACGTAGAGGAAATTGTGAACTATGTCCGCGCGATGAACCACGGCCTGTCTCGGCTGGCGACCTTGCCCCCGTCGCTCCGGCTGCTCCGGGAGATCCACGCCGAACTGCTGCGCGACGGACGGGGCCAGGAACGCAACCCGGGCGAGTTTCGCACCTCTCAGAACTGGATTGCGCCCGAGAACGCGCCCCTCTCGGCCGCCACCTTTGTCCCGCCTCCACCGGCCGAGATGCGAGACGCACTAGGGAACTTTGAGCGGTTCCTCCACGGACACACCGAGATCCCGGCCCTCGTTCACTGCGCCCTTGCACACGCTCAGTTCGAAACGATCCATCCGTTCCTCGACGGAAACGGGCGTGTGGGCCGCCTTCTCATCACGTTCCTGCTCGTGCATCGTGGGACGCTGAGGCGCCCTCTCCTGTATCTCAGCTACTACCTGAAGCAGCACCGAGCGCAGTACTACGACCGACTGATGGCGATTCGCGTAGATGGGGACTGGGAAGGATGGCTCCGATTCTTCCTCCGCGGTGTGGCGGCGACCGCCGCGGAGGCCACGGAGACCGCTCGCACCATCGTCACGATGCGGGAGCGGCACCGTTCACTCGTGGAGCAAGCAGGTCTGGGCTTGAACGCGTTGCGGCTTGTCGACCTGTTGTTTGAGCGTCCGCTGGTAAACGTCAACCTCGTCAAGGACCACCTGGGGCCGGAGGGCGTCGCCTTCGCCACGGCTAATGGACTGGTTGCGGACTTCGAGCGGTTGGGCCTATTGCGCGAGATTACGGGGGGCAAGCGCAACAGACAGTTCCGCTACGAACCCTACCTGGAGCTGTTCAGGGATCCGGCGTTTGATGAGGACGGCGACGTCGGATCGGCGGAGATTACTACGGCATAGTGCGCCGCGGGCTGGGCTCGATGACCACATGCTGCATCCTCCTAGCGGGCAGGATGCGGCCTAGCCTACTCGCCGGGCCTCCGAACCCTCCCGAGCGTCACGCGGATGAGGACTCACGGCCACGTGTGGTTGCCGAACGCCCACTCGAGCAACGCCGCGGCGTCGTGGTCGCGTTCGGGCGCGTCCAGCAGGACGGCGTAGAGGCGGTGCCCCTCCCGCGTGGCGGAGGCGATGAGGGTGCGCCCGGCCTTGCCCGTGTAGCCGGTCTTCAGGCCGTCCGCGCCCTTGAACTGCGTCAGGAACCCGTTGACGTTGTAGAGCACGAGTTGGCGCGAGCCACCCGAGGTCCACACCGGCGTTGCGACGATCGCGCGGAACTCCGGGATCGCCATCGCGTAGCGAGAGAGCATCGCGAGGTCGTAGGCGGACGCGGTGTGACCGTCGCCACCGAGTCCATGCGGGTCGACGAAGTGGCTCTCGTGCAGGCCAAGCCGGTTGAGCAGCGCATGCATCTGAGCCAGGAAGGCCTCGTCGCTGCCGGCGACGTGGCGGCTGATGGCCAGCGCGGCGTCGTTGCCGGACGGCAGCATGAGGCCGTACAGCAGGTCGCGCAGCTGGTAGCAGTCGCCGGGCAGTAGCCCCATCAGACTGCTTCCCGGCATCTGCCGGCTGTCGACGTTCGTGGTGAGCCACGTGTTCGGGTCCGCGCCCTCCATCGCGATGATCGCCGTGATCACCTTCGTCAGGCTGGCCGGCGGGAGCGACTCGTGCGCGTTCTTGTCGAAGAGCACCGCGCCCGAGGCCTCGTCGACGACGATCGCGGCCTCCGCGCTGATGCCCGGCGGGCCGGCGTCGGTGCTGCGCGTCGGGGCGCCGCCCCACACGGGGACCCCCGCCAGGCCGGCCGCCTGCGTGGACCGCGCCTGGGTGCCGCAAATGGTGACGAGGGGTGTGCCGGCCGCGATCGCGCCGCCGGGAAATTGCGCCAGGAAGTCGCTATTCACGAAGTCGGGCGCGTTCGTGATGTATCCGACCAGGCCACCGCCGGCCCGGTTTGCCCAGATCGAGGCCAGGTGACAGCCCTCGGCCGCGGCCGTGGTCAAGATGCCGTTGACCGTCCCGCCGCCCCACACCACCAAGCCCACGCCTCCCTGCACCGGGAGGTCGCCGGAGAGTCCGGGCTTCGTGAGGCTCAGGGTCCCGTTCCCGGAGCACTCCGCGGGACCGTCGTACGGCTCCAGGAAAACGTCAGCCGCCCAGCCGGTGTCTTCGCCAAACAGCACCTGCTGCCATCGGTAGCCGTCGCTTTCTTCCAGGGCGGCCAGCACCATGACGCTGGTGCCGTCCTGGAGGCACGTGATGACCTCGGCTTCCAGGCGCGGCGCTTCGCGCAACCGCAGGCACTCGCCACCCGAGCGCACCACGGCACGCGTCCCCGGCTGCAGCGGCACCGGGCGCGCCTCGACGGACTGGTTCGCGCGCCACGCCTCCATGGGTGCGGCATACGCCACCTGCGCGGCGGCCGGTCCGAGGGCGAGCCATAACAGGGCGAGCAGGGCCGCTATCCGCACGGAGGCCGTGCGGAAGCGACGCGCGGGCAGACGGGGGTGAACCACAGTCCGGTCTCGTCCAGCCCCACCGCACCCGTCTCGGCAACCCTGAGCCGATGCAGCGGCGAAGGCGGTTCGTGGGGAGTGCAGGTTTCCGGCACAGCGGCGACGGTGCGGCCCGTGCGTCGCGGCAGGTGGGAGGCTGTGCTCGCCCGATGATAGGGTTCTGCAACCTTTCGTGCAGCCAGGTACAGTCTCGCAACTGAACATTGCCTGACGCCCGGTCCTCCCGGGCCCCTCGCGGACCAGCGGCGGAGGGCTGCCGCTCGTCCGGCGGCCATGTACACTCGACCTCCATGACGGCGACCGCACAGTCCGAGGCGATCACGAAGGCCACGCTTGCGCGCAAGGCCGGCCGGCGGATGTCGCGCGCCACGGCCGACCAGCGCAACGGCGCGCTGGAGCGCATCGCTGTGGCGCTGGTCGCCGGAACGCAGCGCATCCTGGACGTCAACGGCCCTGAGTTGGAGCGCGCACAGGTGAACGGCGTCACCGGCGCCTTCCTGGACCGCATGACCCTCACGCCGCAGCGCATCGAGGGCATCGCGCGCGACGTGCGCGCGGTCGCCGCCCTCCCCGACCCACTGGGCACCTACGACGAGCTAACGACGCGCCCGAACGGGCTCCAGATCGGGCGGGTGCGCGTCCCGCTGGGGGTGATCGGCACTATCTACGAGTCGCGCCCGAACGTGACGGTGGACATCGCCGCCATCTGCCTGAAGTCCGGCAACGCCGTCGTGCTTCGCTCCGGCACGGACGCCCACGCCAGTTCGAGCATCCTCGCCTCCATCGTGACCCGCGAGGCGGAGGCGGCGGGCCTGCCCGAGGGCATCGTGCAGTTCATCGAGTCGACGGACCGCGCCGAGGTGGGCGCGCTGCTGCGCGCGGGCGAGGCGATCGACCTCATGATCCCGCGCGGCGGCGCCGACCTGATGCGCCGCGTCCGCGACGAGGCGACGATGCCGGTGGTCGCCGGCGGCATCGGCGTCTGCCACACGTACGTCGACGCCGAAGCCAACCTCGAGATGGCGCGCGACATCGTAGTGAACGCAAAGACGGCGCGGCCCTCGGTGTGCAACGCCATGGACACGCTGCTGGTACACGCGGGCGTGGCGGAGGCGTTCGTCCCGCTGGTGGCCGAGGCGCTCGATGCGCGCGGCGTCATACTGCACGTGGATGAGCGCGCCGCACGCCTGGTGGGCGGCGCCCGCCACGTGCCCGTCGAGCCTGACGACTACGACCGTGAGTGGCTCTCGCTTGACTGCTCCGTGCGCGTCGTCGCCTCGGTCGACGAGGCGCTCGACCACATTGAGGTCCACGGCAGCGGCCACTCCGAGGCGATCGTGACGGACGGCTACGCCACCTCGCAGCGGTTCCTGCGCGAGGCGGACGCCGCGGCCGTGTTCGTCAACGCCTCGACGTACTTCAACGACGGCGCGCAGTTCGGGCTTGGCTGCGAGGTCGGGATCTCGACGCAGAAGATGCACGCGCGCGGGCCCATGGGGCTGCGCGAACTGACCTCGTACAAGTGGATCGTGCTCGGCGACGGGCACATTCGGACGTAGGACACGAGGGCCACGCAGCACCCGAGACAGCACGCAGGACATGCCGCCGGCGCCATCGCCGCGAGGCCAGGGAGGACGCGACGATGGACGAGTACCGCTTCGAGCGCGAGGCGCGCACCCCGCAGTCCGAACAGTGGGCGATCGAGACAGCCGACCACTCGATTGGCCGCCTGGACGTGCACTTCACCTCGTCCGTCACGTACGCGACGCTGGCCGTCCACACCTCCGTGGACGATGAGGCGGTACAGGAACTGATCGCCGAGATCGATGAGCGCATCGTCTCGTCGGCCGACCCCTACCGGGAGGACTTCGTCGTCACGGTCTGGCGAGGCGAGCAGGCCGGCGTGTTCGCCGAGGAGAGCGACGACCTCGATGTCGAAGACAGCGAGAACGGATAGCGTCGTCGCCCCGATGCCCGCACCCTCATTTCCGGCCGGCACGCGCGTTGAGACGGTCTGCCTGGACCTGGACGGCACGCTGGTCGATGCGCTCGCCGGCTGGCGTGCTGCCTTCGCGCTGACGTGGCCACAACTGATCGAGGGCGCACCCTCGCTCGCGGGCCTTGGCGCCGCCGGGAGCGATCAGGTGTACGACCACCACGTGCGGCCGGCCATGCACGAGGCGTGGAGTGCCGACGGCGAGGGGGAGTGGGCCGACGCCTACGTGCTCGCCGGCTTTCGCACGCTGCTCCAGCGCCACGCGCAGCCCGACGCCGCGCTCGCCGAAGCCGCGGCCGCGCACTACCTGGCGGCGGCCAACGAACAGACACAGCTCTACCCGGACGCCGGCGCCCTGCTCGACTGGCTGTCTCCACGCTATCCGCTCGGGCTGATCAGCAACGGCCTGGGCCGCGACCAGCGCGCAAAGGCCGCCCGCTGCGGCCTAACGGCGCGCTTCGAGGTGATTGTGATCTCCGAGGAGGTCGACCTGCGGAAGCCGGACCCCGCGATCTTCCACTACGCCCTGGAGCGCCTGGGCGGCGCCGACCCCGCGACCTCGTTGTACGTCGGCGACAACGTCGAGCACGACGTGGCCGGCGCGCGGTCGGCCGGCATGCACGCGGTCTGGCTCAACCGCTCCGGCGCACCGTACGCGGGCCAGCCGATCCCCGACATCGAGATCGCCACGCTGGCGGAACTCCCGGGACTCCTCGACGCTGCCGGCCGCGCCGGCTAGGTGCGGGCGCGGTCCGGCGCGGGCGCCGTCACGGCGTCCGGCTCGGCCGGCGGCGGGTCAAGGTCCCGCAGACGCCGCGACAGCAGGAGCATCGCGGCCAACCCGATCGCCGTGCCCAGCCAGAGCGTCACCGCCCGCGAGGCCAGCGCGGCGGCGGCCGCGGGGCCGCGCGAGAAGCCTTCGACCAGCGTGCTGGCGAGGGCCGTGAGGCCGCCTTCGGCGACACCGACCCCGCCCGGGGTCAGCAGCAAGCCACCGGCCAGCGTGGCCACCGGCCAGATGAACGCCGCGAGGTAGACCGTGGTCCACGTCCCCTCGACGCCCAGTCCCCGGAGGATGCACCAGTACGCCAGCGCCTCGAAGAGCCACGAGACATAGGCCACCGCGGTGAGCACGGGCACCGAGCGGAACGTGAGCAGGTCGCTCGCCGCGCCGTAGAAGTCCTCCACGTGCGGCGCGAAGCGCATCAGCAGCGGCACGCGCGACAGTGCGCGCTCAGCCAGTTGCGCCGCCGGCCGGTAGACGAGCACCAGCAGCATCGCCACCGAGATAGCGACCGATGCCCCCACCACCAGGAACGCCGTGCGGTAGACCAGCAGCCCTGCCGTCGCGAGCAACGCGAGGCCCAGCGTGTCGGTGATGCGCTCGACGAGGATGATCGGGGCGGTACGGGAGGCGGGGGCGCCTCGCAGCGCGTGGACGTAGTAGGACTTCACCCACTCACCGAACCACCCGGGCACCATCTGCATCGCCACGCCCGCCGCGTGGATCTGCCCCGAACGGGGCAGCGACAGTAACTCCTCGGGCGGCCGGGTCACGCGAGCCAGGAGCCAGTGCCAGCGCACGAAGCGCACGCTGTGCGCCGCGAGCCCGAGGGTGATCGCCAGCGCCAGCCAGCGCCAGCTCAGGTCCGCGAGCGCCCGCGTTACCTCGCCGAGGTTGCTCGATACCGCGACTGCGACCGAAACGATGACGGCGAGCGCGATGGACAGCGCCAGGTGCCGCCGAAGCCGGGAGCTGCTGCTCGGTGGCGGCGGTATCGGGGCGGCGGGGGCGGAGGACGCCACCGCGGCGGGCTTCGCTACCCGAGCTTACGTGGTAGCACGCGTCGCACCGCGTCCGCCACGCCGTCCGCGGTCAGCCCCATGATCTCCAGCACCTCGGACCACGTGCCGGACTCGCCATAGCGGTCGTCGACGCCCACGAACTCGACGGGCACCGGATGCCGCGTGGCCAGCGCTTGCGCGCACATCGCGCCCAGCCCGGAGTGCATCAGGTGCTCTTCCGCCACGACGATCGCGCCCGTCTCGCGCGCGGCACGTTCGAGCGTGGCGACATCGAGCGGGCGGATCGTCGACATGTTGACGACGCGCACGCCGATGCCTTCGCCCTGCAGCCGCTCCGCGGCGATCAGGGCACGTTCGACCATCAGCCCGCAGGCCACGACCGTGACGTCCGAGCCCGCACGCACCTCGTCGGCGCGGCCGATCTGGAACCGCGGACCGTCGCCATAGATCACCGCGGTCTTCGGGCGGCCGGTGCGGATGTAGAACGGACCCTCGGTGCGGGCGGCCGCTTCCACCACGGCCGCCGCCTCCACCACGTCGGCGGGGACACACACCGTGAAGTTCACGAGCGAGGAGAAGAGCGCGATGTCCTCGATGGACTGCGCGGAGGCGCCGTCCTCGCCGGTGGACACGCCGCCGTGGCTGGCCACTACCTTCACGTTCGTCCGCGGCTGTGCGACGGACATGCGGAGCTGGTCGAAGGCGTGCTCCGCGAACACCGCGAAGGTCGAGGCGAACACCGTGTGGCCTACCGTGGCGAGGCCGGCGGCCGCCGAGATCATGTTCTGCTCGGCCACGCCGAAGGTCAGGAAGCGCTCCGGGAACTCTTCTTTGAACTTGCGCGCCGAGGTGGACTTCCCCAGGTCGGCGTCCACGACCACGATGTCCAGCCCCTCGTGTCGGAGGCGGACGAGCGTCGGCCCCAGGGCCTCACGAGTAGCGGCGGGGGCGTGGGCGGCGGTCGTCATCAGTCGGCCAACTCCTGCATGGCGCGTTCGAACTCCTCGTCGGTGGGAGGCGCACCGTGGAAGGCAGGGTTGTGTTCCATGAATGACACGCCCTTCCCCTTCACGGTATCGAAGATGACCATCGCTGGCTGCCCCTTGACGTCGCGCGCCCACGTCAGCCCGGCCTCCACCGCCGCGAGGTCGTGGCCATCGAGGCCACTGCGCACGGCCCAGCCGAAGGCGCGGTACTTCTCGTCCAGTGGCTCGGTGCGCATCGTCTCGGCGGTAAAGTCGTCGTTCTGGATGCCGTTGCGGTCGATGATGCCGACGAGGCCGTCGACCTGGTGGTGCGCGGCGGCCATCGCCGCCTCCCACACCTGCCCCTCGTCCTGCTCGCCGTCGCCCATCAGCACGTAGACGTGGTTGTCGAGGGCGCGCAGGCGCGCGCCCAAACGGATGCCGAGGCCGAACGAGAGCCCCATGCCCAGCGACCCGGCGCTGTTCTCCACGCCGGGAGGCTTACCGAGCACAGCGTGCCCCTGGAGCCGGGAACCCAGGCGGCGGAACGTCTCCAGCTCGTCGACGGGGATGTAGCCCGACTCCGCCAGCACGGCGTAGAGGAGTGGGGTGCAGTGGCCCTTGCTGATGATGAAGCGGTCGCGCTCCGGCCAGTCCGGGCGCCGCGGGTCGTGGCGCATCAGCTTCGCGTAGAGCGTCGCTGCGATCTCCACGCTCGACATCGAACCGCCGATGTGGCCGGACTTGGCCGCGTAGACCATGCGCACGATGTGCCGGCGCATCCGGCGCGTCATGGCTTGCAGGTCCGTCTGCGTCTCGATCACCACAATGTGTACCCCGCCCCTGTGGTATTGCGGCGAGTATACGAACCGTCATCCCCTCGGTCGAATGCCGCGAGGACGCTGGTGATGACATTGCGAGACGCCTCGCCAGCTACACGGCGACCGGCTCAGGCGCACGAGGAGTGCCCGCAGATCGGGCAGAGCCGGCACCCTTCACCAAAGGCGAGCGGGCCGCCGCAGTCCGGACAGCGCGGCCCGAAGACCGGCGTCCGGCGCAGGCGGCGCACGGCCGCATCGGTGCGCGGGGCGGCCGCGACGGTCGCGGAGGGCGGTGTCGTCGAGGGCGGAGCGATGGAGACCATGAGGCGAGCCGTTCTGCACCAGCGTGCAATTCAGAACATTTGTGCCAGTACCCGTGATGCTAGATCAGAACGGTTGTTCCAGTCAACCTCGCGCGTCACACCCCGTACGATGTCGCCCGCACCCAGTCCGCCCGGAGGCCGCGCATGTCCAGCCTGCTCCGCATCCTGCTCATCGTCGGCGGGCTCTTTGTCCTCTACCTCGTGTTGTTCAACCCGAGGCAACTCGGCTGGCTGGGCCGCAAGGCGAAGGTGGTGGCGTACGCGTACGTGGCGGCCATCCTGATCAGCGCCGCGCTGCGCCTCACCACCGGCTGGGGCACGTGACGTGACCGACGGTCCGGCGGCGAGGCCGGCACTGCGCATCCTCGTCTGCCCGCAGGAGTTCAAGGGCTCCCTGGACCCCATCGCCGCCGCCCGGGCGATCGCCGCCGGCGTCCGGCGTGCACTCCCCGCCGCCGAGGTCCACGAGCTACCGATAGCAGACGGCGGTCCCGGCACTGTCGCGCTCGTCGCCGCCGCAGGCGGTGCCCGCATCGTCCGCCACGAGGCGCGCGGACCCCTCGGCGCGCCGGTGCAGGCGGCGTACGCGTTGATCGAACGCCCCGGCGGACCGGCGACGGCGATCATCGAGGCCGCGGCGACCGCCGGGCTCGTGCTGGTGCCCGAGGCAGAGCGCGATCCCGGCCGAGCATCGAGCGCCGGCGTGGGGGAGCAGGTGCGCCACGCCCTGGCGGCGGGCGCACGCCGCGTCGTCGTGGGCGTCGGCGGTACGGCCACGAACGACGGCGGCGCGGGCGCGGCGCAGGCCCTCGGCCTGCGGCTGCTCGACCCCGCGGGCGGACCGCTGGCGTCCGACCCGCTACACCTCGCGCGTCTCGCGCGCATCGAGGCGGACGCGGTCGACCCCGCGCTGCGTGACGTGGAGGTGCGGCTGGCAGTCGACGTGATGAACCCGCTGCTCGGCCCACGCGGAGCGACCGCTGTCTACGGCGCGCAGAAGGGCGTCACGGACTGGCTCGCGCCGGCCCTCGATGCCGCGCTCGCACGCTGGGCCGAGCGGCTGCGCGAGGACCTCGGGTTCGATGTCACCACGCTCGAGGGGGCAGGGGCCGGCGGCGGGATGCCGGCGGGCATCCTCGCGGCGGCGCATGCGGCGGGGGCCCGCTCGAGCATCGAATCCGGCGCGGCACTGGTCGCGGAGGCCATCGGGCTACGGGCCGCCATCGAGGCGGCGGACCTGGTGGTCACGGGCGAGGGGCGCCTCGACGCCCAGAGCGGCTACGGCAAGGCCGTGGGGCACGTCATCCGGCTCGCGCGCGAAGCCGGCCGCCCCTGCCTCGCCGTGGCCGGCAGCATCGAGGGCCTCCCGGACGGCATCGACGGCGCCGAACCGCTCGTCGCCGAGGGCACCCCGCCCGCCGAGGCGATGGCCCGCGCGGCGGAACTCGTAGAGGCAGCCTCGGAGCGCCTCGTGCGGCGGTGGGCGTCAGCGGGGTAGCGCGGGGCGGGCACCAAGGGCAGGTGCTAGCGTGGTCGAGTGCGCTCCCGACCATTCATCGTCCTGTATTGCTCGGTGCTGGTGGCGACCATGGGCATCTCCATGGTCAGCCCCCTCTTGCCCGTCTTTGCCGAGGACCTGGGCGCGACCGGGGTGTGGATCGGGCTGACGTTCTCGATCTTCGCGGTCACGCAGACCCTCGTCAGCCCGTTCGTGGGCGGCTGGTCGGACCGCCACGGACGGAAGCCGTTCATCATCGGCGGCTTGCTGCTCTACTTCGTGGCGGCGCTCGGCTACCTGACGGCGGACACCTTCGCGCAGGTGCTCGCCTTCCGAGCGCTCAGCGGGTGCGGCACGAGCCTGATCTTCTCCGTGGCCCGCGCATACGTCGGCGACTTCGTGCCACCGGGCCACGAGGGCCGGTGGTTTGGCATCTTCGCCACGGCGGACATCGTGGGCTTCGGCCTCGGACCGCTGCTGGCCGGGGGCATCCGCGAGTGGTTGGGCTTCGACGCGGTCTTCGTGGCGATGGCGGTGCTGATGGCGTCGTCGGCGCTCATTGTGTGGACCCTGCTCCCGAGGCAAGCGGTCGCCGAGCGGTACACAGGAGACACCACGGGGTCGGCCGGGCTTGCCTCGCTGCGTGCGCTGCGCGTGCCACTGGTCGCGGCGCTCACGTTGAACATGGGCCTGATCTCGCTGTCCTTCGGCTCCACGTTCAGCTTCCTGGCCGTCCGCCTGGAGGACCTGGGCATCGGTCCGTTCATCATCGGCCTGGCTTTCTCGATGGAAAGCCTGGCCAGCGGCGCATCGCAGCCGTTCTTCGGCCGCCTCGCCGACCTGCGCGACCGGCGGCGCCTGGTCGCCATCGGGCTCGGGGTCACGTCGGTGATGCTGTTCTCGCTGGGGCTCGTGGAATCGATCGGCCTGGTGATGGCGCTGATGTTCGGCATGGGCCTCGGCGGCGGGTTGGCGCTGGTCGCCTCGAGCGCCCTTCAGGTCGAGGCGGGCCGCAGCGTGGGCATGGGCACCGTGAACGGCCTCGGTTCGGCCGGCAACGGTGTGGGCGTGGTGTTCGGTTCCGTCACCGGCGGCCTGATCGTGGACGCGTTCTCCGCGCCCGCCGCCTTCTTCTTCGCGGGCGTCGCCATGGCCTCGGGCATCCCGCTCTTCCTCTGGCTCACCCGCACCCGCCCGCCCGCCGCGCCAGCCGAGGCGACCCCGGTCGTCGAGCGGGAGGTGGCGGGTTAACCTCTCGCAGCCCTCGGAGCGCGGGGGCGCTGCATGGCGTCGCGGGAGGCGCGCCATTCGTGGTACTCGGGCACGGGCTCTTGCACCACGTAGAGGAAGATGTAACAGCCGGTCTCGCCGAGGAACTTGAACTGCTTGCGCAGGTCCTTCACGGTCGCCTCGAAGTCGCCGTGGGAACGCAAGTACTCGCGGAAGCCGCCGTGCTCCGC
Source organism: Dehalococcoidia bacterium (assembly GCA_009379925.1). Lineage (GTDB taxonomy): Bacteria > Chloroflexota > Dehalococcoidia > UBA2979 > UBA2979 > WHSU01. The sequence continues at coordinate 77,499 of WHSU01000006.1, forward strand.
CTCGAGGTCGAGCATGCGCTGCGCGTTGCCGACGATGGCTTCGATTTTCCGGCGGTTGCGGATGACGCGCGTGTCCGAGGCGAGCGCGGTGACCTCCGGCTCCCCGAACGCGGCGACCCGCTTCGCGTCGAAGCCCGCGAAGGCGCCGCGGATGCCCGGCCACTTCTTGTCGACCACGTCCCACGAGATGCCGGTCTGGAAGACGGACTTGCTCATCGCCTCAAGGTAATCGCCGAGGCGTTGCGGGTTGACCTGGGGCGGAGCGCCGGGTTCACGTCGGGGCATCGCATGACCTCCTCGATGCGCGCGTCAGCATACGCCTGCGCCGTGGCCGCCGTTCGACGCGGCCCGCCCGCCCTCGTAGACTCCGGCGCGCGAGCGAGTGACCGAGGAGCGGGGGAGCGATGGCGGACCTCAGCGGGCGCAAGGCGCTGGTGACCGGGGGCGGGCGCGGCATCGGCCGCGGCATCTGCGTGCAGCTGGCGAGGGCCGGCGCCGACGTCGCCGTCAACTACCACAGCAACGACGCCGCGGCGGCCGAGGTCGCCGAGCAGGTGCGCGCCCTCGGACGGCAGGCCGTGACGATCAGGGGCGACGTCTCGAAGTACGAGGAGTGCGGGGCGATCACGCAGCAGGCGGTGGACGCCTTCGGTTACATCGACATCCTCGTGAACAACGCCGGCGTGGGCGCGACCGCCCTTGGCCGGCCGATCATCACCGAGACCAAACCCGAGGACTTCGAGTGGCTGATGGCCACGCACGCCTGGGGCTCCTTCTACATGTGCCAGCAGCTCCTGCCACAGATGCGGGAGCGCGAGCGGGGCGACGTGATCATGATCTCCTCGGTAGCGGCGCAGACCTGGGGCGCCACGGGCGGCACCTACAACGCCGCGAAGAGCGCCATGGAGGCGCTGGCCCACACCCTGGCGAAGGAGGAGCGGCAGCACGGCATCCGGGTCAACATCGTGGCGCCGGGGCTCGTCGAGACGGACATGGGCGAGACGCTGGTGAAGTTCACGCGAGGCGTGGACAGCATCAAGGAGCTGGCCGAGCGCCAGCCGTTCGGCTTCCTCTGCCAGCCCGAGGACATCGCCAATGCGGTCGTCTTCCTGGCCACCGAGGAAGGCCGATACGTCACCAACCAGCGCATCACGGTCTCGGGCGGAGGCTTCTAATGGCATCTCCGGTGCCGGGATACCCGGCAGGAGGCATCGAAGACCGCGTCGCGTTGGTGACGGGCGGCGGGCGAGGCATCGGCCGGGGCATCGTGCTCGCCCTCGCGCGCGCGGGCGCGGACGTCGCCATCAACTACGGGCGCAACGCCGATGCCGCGAACGAGACGGCCGAGGAGGTGCGGGCGCTCGGCCGCCGCGCGGAGACGTACCATGCGGACGTGGCGGACTTCGCCCAGTGCCAGGCGATGGCGGAGCGCGCGCTCGCTGACTTCGGGAGCATCGGCATCCTCGTGAACAACGCGGGGATCGCCTCGCGTGGCAACACCGTGGTGGAGACGGATCCCGAGGAGATGCGGCGCGTGGTGCGCACGCATGCGTTCGGCTCGCTCCACATGTCGAAGCTGCTCGTGCCGCAAATGCGCGGACTGGAGCGCGGCGACGTGGTCATGATCTCCTCGGGCGCCGCGCAGAGCCTCGGTGCGCGGGGCGCGCCCTACAACATGGGCAAGGCAGCGCAGGAGGCGGTGGCGTACACGCTCGCGAAGGAGGAGCGACAGCACGGCATCCGCGTCAACGTCGTCGCCCCGGGGCTCGTCGAGAGCGAGATGGGCCGCCGCCTGGCGCGCGCGACGCGGGGCGTAGAGGACATCCGCGAGCTGGACGCACGCAGCCCCTTCGGCTTCGTCTGCCAGCCCGAGGACATCGCGAACGCCGTCGTCTACCTCGTCGGCGACACAGGGCGGTATGTGACGAACCAGCGCATCAGCGTGAACGGCGGCGGGTTCTGACTCGGTGGTTTCTGATTCGGGGCGGTGGATGACCAGCGACGCAGACCACAACGAGTCCGTCGCAGGCCTCGACTGGCGTGGGCTTATCGAGGTGGGGCGTGACCTCTACCTGACGGGCCTCGTCACGTCGCACGGCGGGAACCTCTCGCTGGAACGCTTCGGCGGTGGCGCGCTGATCACGCGCACCGGCGGAATGCTGGGCCACCTGTCGGAGGCGGACCTCGTGCCCATCAATGGCGGCGGGCAGCGCGACCGGCGCGAGGACCCGGAGCCCTCCTCGAACACCGCGGTCCACCTGGCGATCTACGCGAACCAACCGGAGGCGAAGGCGGTCATCCACGCGCACGCGGTCTACACGGTCGCGGTGTGCGAGCGCTGGGAGGCCATCGACCCTCCGAACGTCGAGGGCAAGCGCTTTCTCGGCCGCGTCCCGGTACTCGACCTCCAGGTGGGCGAGGAAGCACTCCCGGTGGCGGAAGCCCTACGCGAGCGGCGCATCGTGGCGGTGCGCGGTCACGGCACCTTCGCCTGGGGCACGGACATCTGGGACGCGCTACGCGTCACCTCGGCGCTCGAGGAGTCCTCGCAGCTGATCCACCTACGAGGGGTGACGACCCGTCCTCCTCCTCCGCCTGCGTGAGGTCGCCGAAGCGAGCCCAAGAATGTGCTTACCGGCTCGTGGCCGGAGGAGCCCGCTCGGGCTGAGCAGGCGGAAGGTCGCGCACTCCGCCACTGACCCGGGTCAGGTTTCGAGGCCGCTCCGGTCCCAACGCCCGAGTTCCGCCACAGCCTCATAGGTACTCTGGAGAAACGCCATCAGGGCTGCGTCGGGGTCTCCTGCCGTGCGCACCGACTCGTGCGGGAGGAGGAACTCCCGAAGGTCCGGGTCGTAGTGGGCATCGCGCGGACTCACCGGCTGCGCGGCGAAGCCGTCGGGTGCGGGATAAGCATACGCGTAGAACGCGCCTTCAGCCGAACCACCCGGCCAAAAGCCGGCACTGGACAGTTCGTGTGAGTACGCCTGCTCCATGACCCAATCCGCCACGTTCGGGGAACCGCCGGGGTGCCGTGGCGCTGATCGCCCCGAAAACCGAGTGACAGCCAGGTCGAACGAGCCCCAGAAGAAATGCACCGGGCTGGCCTTGCCGATATACCGCGAGCGAAAATCCGTCATCACTCGATCAGCCTGTACCAGCTGCCGCCAGAAGCGGTGGGCGGCATCCGGATCGTAGGAAGCGTGCTGGTAGTCCTCGGCGAAGGGAATCGCCGGTTCCACCTCCACGGGGCGAGCCAGAATGTCGACGTGTATGCCGAGTTGGGCGAGGGCCGCCATGGTCTCTTCGTAGAACGTGGCGACGGGTTTCGGCTCCAGCGGAATCGAGCGCCGATCCGGGTCGCTCGTATCGATGTGCAGCTGGTGATCGCAGAAGTCGAAGTGCATCTCGAACGTGCGCGTCCCGAACGGCATCGGCGACGTGGTCAGGCCACGGGTGGACACGTACAGGGGCACCTGCCACCAGTGATTGATCATGGGAGCGACCTCGAGGCGGATCTTCCCGATGATCTGGGTCCATATGTGGAGCGTGTCTCGGGTGTCTACCCACTCCTCCACCAACAGTGCCGGCCAGCCACTCATGTGTACCCTCCCCTCGCGAGACATCGTAGGCGACCAGGGGAGGCGGCTCCTACGTAAGGCGAGGCGCTCCGGCCAATCCACCTCGACGGTCGTGCTATGAAGACGGGCGCCGGTCGACCGGCAGCCACAGGCGGCGCTCCTCCTTCGACCGCGCCGTGCGCAGCACTGGCTCCCCCTCCTCGACGCGCGGGCGGATCCAGTCGAACGTCTCCACCTGGTCGTCGCGGTCCAGTTCTTCGCCGTCCTCGTTGAGGATGCGCTCGATGGGCGTCGCCGCGCGGATCTGCCCCGCCGTCACACGCCCGCCGAGGTCACGCAGGCCGCGCAGCCAGACGAAGCGGCCGTCCTTGCCGCCGCCTCGGAGTCCCGCCGCCGCCAGCGCGCCGACCATCCCGGCTCGCTTCGCCCCCAGGCCGCGCACGAGCACGTTGGACTCGGCCGCGTACTGCTCGGCGTCCTGCAAACGGAGCAGTTCCTGCTGGGCGCGGCGCCCGAAGGCGAGCGCATGCGGCATGTCGGAGTGCCTCGACAGGATCGCCACGCCGGGGTCGGCAGCGCGTTCGGCACGCTCGCGGACGAAGTCCACGGCGAGGTCCTCGACATCGAGGACGGAACGGTCGGTCTCGATGGCGAGTGCGTAGCACGCGTTCTTGCCCGTGGCCGGGACCTTGGGGCTCGGCCACAGTTCGTGGCGCGTGACGCCCAGCGCCTCGCCGAAGCCCTCCGCGTCCACCCGCTCGGCCAGCGCCCGCATCAACTCGCTGGTGCTGCCGGCCTCCGGCGTATCGGTGTCGTCCACCCCGATGACGTAGCGTTCGCGGATGTTTCCGCCGACCATGCGCCCTCCCCTCGACCGTCCGGGACTCTACCGCACCGCGTCCGCACAGGCATCGAGGTGCGGGGGCGACCGTTGCCACGCCCCAGCCACCGAGGTGTCACCAACACGCCCTTCGACAAGCTCCGGGAACGGATTCTTTGTAGGGGCGCAAGGCTTTGCGCCCCTCCATGCGCCGATGGGGCGCAAAGCCTTGCGCCCCTACGCCGGAACCGGAACCAGGACCGCCTACCCCAACCCCAGCGCCTCCAGGCGTTCGTCGTCGATGCCGAAGTGGTGCGCCAGTTCGTGGATCACCGTCGTGCGCACCTCGCGGGGGATATCTCGAGGGTGGAAGTGGCGCTCGAGGGGTCCCTGGTAGATCAGGATCTGGTCGGGCAGCGTCATGTGGTAGCCCGCCCGGTCGACCAGCGGTGTGCCGATGTAGAGGCCGAACAGGGTGCCGGCCGGGTCATGGTCGCCCGAGCGTAGTTCTTCGGGCGTCGGTTCACGACGGATCACCACTTCCACGTTGTCGAGGTAGTCGGCGAACTCCGGAGGGAGGTCGCGCAGCGCGCGTTGCACCAGTCGCCGGAAGCGGTCGCGGTCCATGATGACGCGGCGCCCTCAGCCGGCGTGGGATCGCGGCCGGCCGTCGTCGCCCGCGGCGGCCGGACACAGCCCCCGCCACCCGAGGTGGGACGGGCTGTGCTGAGCGGTGTCGTGTTGAGCGGTGACGTGTGAGCGTTGCATCGCCGGCCAGTGTACACGGCGCCCCGTCGCGACCCCGCCGCCCTCGAACCCCGGCCGCTGGCGCGCGCGGGCGGCCTGCCGATGATTGGCATAGGGGTTCCCCCTACATCGGGCCGTCAACGCCCATCCAGCCGACCGTGCCGCGCGGCGAGGAGCGCTCGTGATCGACGCACTGCGACGATCCCTTCGCCGCTGGCAACCCGATCCCCTCCGTCGCCGCGTGGAAGAGTCGATCCGCAACGGCACCGGCTTCTCGCGCGGCGAATGGCTGCTGGACGGCGCGCTGGACGAGGCCGACCTCGACCAACTCGCGGCGGAGATGGTGGCGTGGTGCCGTGAGCGGATCGCGTCCGCGCGACGCCCGTACGGCATCGACCAGCTCTCCCTGGCCGTGGCCTGCGCCGAGCCGGGCAGACAGCCGTTCGCGTCGACGACCTTCGGCGTGTTTCGGCCACTGGAGTTCTACGCCGACGGCGGTGTCGCCGAGCGGCTGCGGCAGTTCGTCTCGAGCCTGCGCATCACCGACCTCAACCGTCGCGGCGCCGAGGTGCGCGTGGCCGCGGCGCTCTTCTCCTGGGGCGACGTGGCGCGCGCGACGATCTTCGCCGACGAATAGCGGTCCGCTCACCCTTCGACGGGCTCAGGCCGAGCGCAACGCTTGCGCACCGATGCACCCGTACCTCGGGCCTCGCCTCTGATGGCTCGCTGACTTCGGCACGCCAATCGCGGCCCTCGTTGACCGCCCGGCTCGCACGCCGGGACAATCAGTCGATGCCCGTGCGCGCCCTGCTGTCGATGCTGCTCGTCTCGCTCCTCGCCGGCGCGCTCACCGGTTGCCGCGAGGAGCGCGAACCCGTGGCCAGCTATCAACCGGTGCCGCGCGAGACGCAGGGGGAACCGCGGGGCTTCCTGCTCGGCTTCTCCTCGGTGCCGGCGGACCTGACGGACGAGGCGTACGTCGCCGCGTTCGACATGGCGGCGCAGTTCGGCGAGGTGCTGCTGATCCAGCGGCCGCCCTCCTGGGAGCACTTCCTCTCGGGCGGCCAGGTCACGGATGTCTTCCGTGACAGCGTGGTGGCAGAACGGAACGCCGCCGACGCGCGCGGCCTGCGCCTCATGGTGGCCCTCGACCCCTTCGACCCCAACGACCGCGGCCGCCTGCGCGGGCTGCCGGAGAGCCACGTGGACCGCGACCTGGCCGACCCCGAGGTGCGCCAGGCGTTCCTCAACGAGGCGGTCTTCATCGCGCGCAATCAACAGCCGGCGTTCTTCGCACTCGGCAGCGAGGTGAACACGGTCTTCGAGCGCGACCCGTCGGCCTACGCGAACTTCGTGACGCTGTACACGGAGACCTATCGCGCCGTGAAGGCGGCCTCGCCCGACACGAAGGTCTTCGTCACGTTCCAGTACGAGGAACTGCTGGGCGTGATCCCCTGGCAACCGCCGCACGCCCCTCGATGGGAGCTGATCGAGGGCTACGGGACGCAGCTCGACCTCTTCGCCATCACCTCGTACCCGTCGTTCGCCTATTCCGTCGCCCGCAAGGTGCCGCCCCGCTACTACGAGCAGATCCAGGAGCACACGGACCTGCCGATCGCCTTCGCGTCCGTCGGGTACGCTTCGGAGCCGGGGCGCGAGGGGCTGAACTCCTCGACGGCGCCCGAGCAACGGCGCTTCCTGCAACGGCTGCTGGAGGACGTGGAGCGGCTGGGTTCGCCGCTGCTCGTCTGGTTCGCCGCGCGCGACCTCCGCTTCGCCTCGGAGCCACCGTACGACCTGCTGGCGAGCATCGGCCTGCGCGACGGCGACGGCGCACCGAAGGAGGCGTGGCCGGCGTGGGAGCAGGCGGCGCTGCGCCCATTCGACCCGGAGGCCGGCGTCAGCGCCAGCATCTCATCGGACGACCGGATGCCCCCGGCGGAAGCGACCGCGACGCCAATCGGCGAGGCGGAGGGCGCCGAGGAGCCGGCGACGCCGGAGGGCGATTAGCAAGCGCGCCTACGGGTAGACCAGGTTCCGGTCCAGTAGCGCCCGCGCGATGATCACGCGCTGCACCTCCGAGGTGCCTTCCACGATCATCAACTGGCGGGCGTCGCGGTAGTGACGCTCCAGCGGGTGGTCCATCATGTAGCCCTGCCCGCCCAGCACCTGGAGCGCTTCCGAGGCGACACGGTTGGCCATCTCAGTGGCGTACGCCTTCGCGACCGAGAGGTAGTGCGCCTTCGAGGGGCCGAAGTCCGGCTGGTCCACCATCCACGAGCCCTGGTAGACCAGCAGCCGCGCGGCCTCGATGTCGATGGCCATCTCCGCGAACTTCATCTGGATCGCCTGCAGGTCCGCGATCGGCCCGCCGAAGGCGCGGCGCTGCCGCGCGAAATCGAGTGCGTACGTCAGCGCACCCTCGGCGAGGCCCACGCCGCGCGCGCCGACGACCGGGCGGAGCGAGTTCAGCGTGGTCAGCGGGCCCTTCATGCCCATGCCCTCTTCGAGGCCGACCAGCCGGTCGCGCGGCACCCGCACCTGGTCGAACGTCAGCACGCCGGTGGGGACGCCTCGGACGCCCATCTTGCGGTCCACGGAGGTGACCTCGAAGCCGGGCATGTCGGTGTCGACGACGAAGGCATTGAGGGAGCGCGGGTTGTCGGCCTCGGTCTTCGCGAAGACGACGACCTGGTCCGCGATCGGACCGCCTGAGATGAAGCACTTCTGCCCGGTGATCACGTAGTCGTCGCCGTCCCGGACGGCGCGCGTCTTCAGCCCGGCGACATCCGAGCCGGCATCCGGCTCCGTCAGGCAGAACGCACCCTTGCGTTCCCCTCGGGCGATCGGGCCGATGAAGTCCTGTTGCTGCTGTTCGGTACCGAAGAACTTGATCGTGTGCGTCGAGAGCGAGGACAGGAGGAGCATCAGCCCGGCCGAGCAGTCGTACTTGGACACCTCCTCGACGGCCAGAGTGAGCGCCAGCGTGCCCGCGTCCGCGCCGCCCACGGCCTTCGGCAGGGTGATGCCCAGGAGGTCCGCGCGCTTGAACGCCTGGAAGTAGTCCTCCGGGTACTCGCCACTCTCGTCCACGTCGGCGGCACGGGGCTTCACCACCTCCTGCGCCACGCGGCGGGCGGACTGCTGGATCAACTGGTCGGCTTCGGAGAGGAGGAATTCCATCGGTTCGGCTCCGGTCGGCGGACGCGGCGGGGTGGGCGCTCGACGGCCACGGGCCAGCATCGAGGCCGCTGGAGAGCCCACGGGATCGCGCGACTAGAGGTGAGGCCTCGACGGGGCTCCTACTCTGGATGGGGAGGCCGCCATGGCGCGCATCGGGCAGGTCTACGTCCAGTCGCAGCCGCTGTCGCGCTTCGAAGCGCTGGTCGGCGCCGAACGCATGCGGCAGCTCGAGGAGCGGGCACTCCAGGTCCGCGAGCGCCTGGGCGCCCGCACGGTCTGGAACATCAACTCCACCGCCAGCGGCGGGGGCGTGGCGGAGATGCTCGCCTCCCTGCTCGGCTACGTGCGTGACACGGGCATCGATGTGCGCTGGGCGGTCATCGAGGGCACGCCGGAGTTCTTCAGCATCACCAAGCGCCTGCACCACGCGCTCCACGGCTCGCGCGGCGACGGCTCGCCGCTGGGCGACGTGGAGCGTGCGATCTACGACCTGGTGATGCAGGAGAACGCCGACGAACTCATACGCGTCGTCCGCCCCGGCGACGCCGTCATCCTCCACGACCCTCAGACGGCTGGGCTGGCGCCCCGGCTGATCGAGCACGGCGCCTTCGTGTTGTGGCGCTGCCACATTGGCGACGAGCACCGGAACGACGACACGGAGCGTGGCTGGGCGTTCCTCCTCCCGTACCTGGCTCAGGTGCCGATCTCGATCTTCAGCCGCCGCGCCTATGTCCCCGGGGCGCTCGATGGGGAACAGACGCTCATCGTGCCGCCCTCGATCGACCCGTTCTCGGCCAAGAGCGAGTTCCTGGACCATGCCACGCAGCGCGCGATCCTCGCCCGCGCGGGCCTGGTCGGGGGCCCGGCGGCGGAGGGGTCGGTGACGTTCGCCGGGATAGATGGGACGCCTCGAACGGTGGACCGGGCCGCACACGTGGAGCGCGAGGGGGCGCCGCCGGCCTGGGAGACGCCCCTGGTGGTGCAGGTGTCGAGGTGGGACCCGCTGAAAGACCCGGTGGGCGTGATGCTCGGCTTCGCCGACCTGCCCCTCGAAGGCCTGGCGGCCGAGGCAGAACTGGTGCTGGCAGGGCCGGAGGTGACCGGCGTCACCGACGACCCGGAAGCCGGTCACGTCTTCGAGGAGACGCTGGTGCGCTGGCGCGACCTTCCGGACCACGTACGACGGCGCGTGCACCTCGCCGCCCTGCCCATGGCGGACACCGTAGAGAACGCCAGCATCGTGAACGCGCTGCAGGGCCACGCCGCCGTGGTGGTGCAGAAGAGCCTGCGCGAAGGCTTCGGGCTCACCGTCACCGAGGCGATGTGGAAGGCCCGGCCGGTGGTGGCGAGCGCCACGGGCGGCATCCAGGACCAGATCGAAGACGGTGTCCACGGCCTGCTGGTGCACGACCCACGCGACCTCGGCGCCTACACCGAGGCGCTGCAGCGCCTGCTCGAAGACCGCCGGCTGGCGGAGCGCCTGGGCGAGGCCGCCCACGAGCGCGTCCGCGACCGCTTCCTCCCGCTGCGCCACCTGGAGCAGTACGCGGACCTCATCGAGTGCTGCTTGCCGGACGCGGGCTAGGCCGGAGGCAGCACCTCTAGCCCCTCGATCCGCGCGAAGTCCCCTCGGTCATTGGTGAGCACCGGGCAGCCGTACACGAGCGCGGTCGCTGCCACCCAGGCATCGGCAACCCCGATACGGGAGCCGGCGCGCTCCTGGCGATGACAGAGGTCGACCCAGGCGTTCAGGACCTCCTCGGTCGGTGAGACGACATACATTCGCTCCAGCATCCCCTCCATCTCGCGCCTCCGCTGGTTGCCCCAATTGCGGCGAAGTGCCATGAGTCGTAACTCGGCGACCGTCTGGAAAGAGATGAGTAACGTGGCGTCGAGCAGGAAGGGGGTGAATCTGCTCGCCAGCGTGTGCTGGTTTAGCTGGTAGATGATTGGGTTCGCGTCCACCACCAGGAGTCGCGGGTCGGGTGCGATCATTCCTAGTTGCCGCGTCGGATGCGGCGCATCTCCTCAACAGCAGCCTCCGCCTCATCGGGATCAGGATCCGAGAATGTCATCTCGCGGACTGAGGCGATGCGCCGGACTCCCTGCCTGCGAACCAGTTCTTCGGTCGACTGATGCCGACGGAACTCAGCCCACGAACGCTCTGGATCGAGCAGCAGCAATTGGTCGAGATGCAGGACGCTTGAGCGTGAGCGCGGGGAGCGTCCGAGTTCGCCCACCGCCATCACTCGCGCGCGAAGGCAATCGGCAACTTCCGAAGCGAGGGACTCTGGAAAGACGACCGCAGTCTTACGGTCGGAGTCATCCCAGATCTCTGCAGTCCTCCTGCGGAAGTTGGCCTCGGTCAGGCGGCCGGTGACCCGCACGACCTCGCGCTCTGGCTGGACGGTCATCTGGCCTCCCTCAGAACACGTTAAGGATAGCGGGCCAGCGGCGCGCATGCTCCCCATAGGCCCTCAGCGCCCCTCCGCCCGCGCCTGCTCGATCACGCCCTGCACGAAGTCATCCTTCGCGACGCAGTACGCCAGCGTATCGTCTCGATGCTGCTCCGCCAGCTCGTGTTTGAGGCGCGCGTAGGCGTCGCGGGCATCCGCGTACGTCCGCAGGTAGTCGCGGAACAGCAGGTGGGCGGGCCACTGGCTCTCGCCGACGACGAAGAGGTGGACGTTCCGGCGCCGCGGGACGCCGTCGTTGAAGTAGTAGCGCAGCGGGATGCCGTTCTCACCTCGATAACGCAGGCCGAGGCGTTCGAGAGGCTCGATGCAGCGCCGCGCATCCTCGTGGTTCGCCACGCCGGGCATCAGGTCGATCACCGGCTTCGCGTCGAGGCCCGGCACGGCCGTGCTCCCGATGTGCTCGACGGTGACGAGGAGGTCGCCACACGCGTCGCGCATCTCGGCGGCATACGCCTCGAAGGCGGCGGGCCACGCAGGATGGTACGGGACGACTTCGACCGTGCGTCGTGGTGATTCGGTCATGGAGCCGGTGAGTTTACTCCCGCAGCACGACAGCGCCCGCCTCGGCCAGCGCGTGCTGTTCGGCGGTGTCGTAGCCGTACTCCGCGAGCAACTCGCGAGCGTGCTCCGAGAGGCCGGGGGCGAGGCGCTCGATGCGGCCCGGGGTCGCCGAAGCGTGCACGAGCATGCCGACGTTCGTCGTCGCGCCGTAGTCCGGGTGCTCCTGCTCGACGATGAGGCCGTTCGCCCGGACGTGTTCGGCGTCGAGCAACTCGGCGCGCGTCACCACGCGCATACAGGGGACACCCGCCGCATCGAGGGCGGCGGTCCACTCATCCACCGAGTTCCCGCGGAACACCATCGCCAGCGCCTCGGTGGCGTCGCGGCAGGCATCGCTGCCCCACGCCGTGACCAGCAGCGAGGGCGCCACCACGCCCCCGGTGACCTCCGCGAGCGCCGCACGCTGCGCTTCGGTGGTGGCCTCCACGAACAGGTCGTGGCCGTCCGCGCAGCGGTACCAGCGCTGGCCTGCGTTGGGGCCGGGGAAGTCGCGCCCGCCGATAGGGAAGCCACCGAGGGTGCGGGCGCCAGGGAGGCGGGTGAACTCCGCGGCCTGGATCGCCAGACCGGTACGCGCGAGCGCGGTGCGCACCTGCTGACCCTCACCGATGCGCTCGCGATGGAAGAGCGCGGCGCAGATGCCGAAGGTGGCGATGGCCGGGGTCATCACGTCGTTCAGCGCGACCGTGTAGAAGACGGGCTCGTCGTCGCCTCCCTGCGCCGCCATCCCGCCGGAGAGCGCCTGCACCAGCGGGTCGAAGCCGGGGACGCCTGCCATCGACTCGTCGTCGCCCCAGCCGGGCGAGGCGAGGTAGACGAGGCGCGGGTTGATGGCGCGCAGCGTCTCATGGTCGATCCCCAGGCGGCCCGCGACGCCCGGACGAAAGTTCTCCACCACCACATCGGCGTCTCGCGCCATGCGATGGAACACCGCCTGCGCCTCCGACAGCCGCAGGTTCAGGGCGAGCCCGCGCTTGCCCTGGTTCCAGCCGAGAAAGCCGAGGCCCATCTGGCGGAAGACATCACCCTGCGGCGCCTCCACCTTCACCACCTCGGCACCCATCATCGCCAGGTGACGCGGGCACACCGGCCCCGCGATGTACGAGGTGAGGTCGAGCACTTTGACGCCGTCCAGCAGGTGTCCGCCCGGCTTGCCCTGGTGGATCCGTCCCATTGGGGCGGGCGCCGAGGCGGCCTCCGCCAGCACCTGGTCCGTGTGCTCGCCCAGCAGGGGCGCCGGCCCACGCACCTGCCCCGGCGCCGCCTCCATCACCAGCGGGACACCCATCATCTCGACCGTCCCGCCCTGCGGATGGGACACGGCGACGCGCATGTGGTTCCGCGCCACGATGCTGGAGGCGAAGTACTCGTCCCGGGTCAGTACCGGCTGGCAGGGGACATCGGCCTCCTGGAACAGCGCGACCCAGTGGTCGCGCGGCCGCGTCTGGAAAATCGGCTCAATCACCGGGATCAGCGCGTCGCGCGCCTCGTCCGAGATCAAGCCCCACGGCGCGTGCTCCAGGCGCGGATCGGCGGCCAGTTCCGGGTGGCCGACCGCGATCAGCATGCGGTTGAAGAAGTCCGCCGAGCCGCACGCCAGGAAAAACCACTCGCCGTCGCCTGCCTCGAAGAGGCGATACGCGGGCAGCCGGCCCCGCGCGCCCATGGGGCTCGGCACGCGGCCGGGCGGCTGCGGGAAGCGGTCCGAGCGCACCCCACCGACCTGCAGGGCGAGCGAACCGGCGAGCTGGGACACCTCGAGGCGCTGGCCCACGCCCCAGCGCTCTCGGGCGTAGAGCCCGGCGGCGACGGCCGCGGCGCCCAGCGCGGCAGTGCCGTAGGCGGCCAGGGGGAGCAGCAGGTAGACGGGGTCACCGCCGTACGAGGCCTGCGACGCCATCATCCCGTTCGCCGCCGCCAGCAGCGCCGGCGAGTGCGCCCGGTCGACATAAGGTCCACGTTCGCCGTAGGGCGGCACGGCCAGGTAGAGGAGGCGGGGGTGCTCGGCGCGCAGGGTCTCGTCGTCGATGCCCAGCGCGGCGGCTCGATGCTGGGGCACGTCCACAACGACGACGTCGGCGCTGCGCGCCAGCAACTGGAAACGCGAGCGTCCGGACTCACTCTGCAGGTCGAGGACGGCGGAGCGCTTGCCGCGGTTGAACGTGTGAAAGCCGGCTTCGGCGCGGTACGGGTCGCCCTCGGGGCGCTCCACCTTCACCACGTCCGCTCCGTGGTCGGCGAGGAACATGGTGGCGTAGGGGCCGGCAATGCCGGTTGAGGCGTCGACGACGCGGATACCCTCAAAGATCCCGCCCGCGGGCTCGTCCACCATCGTCGCCTCCCCCGGCTGCGAGGCGAGTATAGGCGTCGTCGTCCGCGGCACGCTGGATGGCGGGGGATGGCTGTCCGGGCGCGACATAATGTGCTATGATACTGGTCTGCGCGTCCACTACGGCCACGGTCGAGGGGGGACGCAAGGCCGGGCGAAGGAGAGAGGCGCGAGTGTTGAATTTCGTTGACACCGCGTGGGGCCGGGCATACCGTTGTCAGTCTGCGCCAGAGCAGGTACACTGATTGAGCGTGGGGCGCGGTCATCTAATTCGCTGAAGTTCCAGAGTCACCCGACGGCCATGGGCCGGGTCGGGCCATCCGTGTGTGCAGGGTCACTCGTCACTGCGAGCGATGCACGTTGGCCTCTGGTGATGCCTGGCAGATGCGGCCGACGGGATGTGCGCATGTCCTCCGAGGGCAGTCCGAGAGCCGCTACCGGCGACCACGGCGCCTTCTACGTGACCCGCGTGATGTCGAACGCACAGCGAACACAGCCACAGATGCCGCCACGGGCACCTCGATGGGTGCCACCCCAGACGCGTCGGATCCGGTGAGGGGAGCGATTGTTGACCACTGACCGCCGCATTGTGCAGTCCATCCGTACGGTCCCAGGCGCCCGAAAGGAGTTTGGCAAGGCCCAGCACGTGCTGGAGATGCCCAACCTGATCGACATGCCGCGCCGGTCGTACGAAAAGTTCCTGCGGGACGGCCTGCGCGAACTGTTCGACGAGATTTCACCGATCGAGGACTTCACCGGCGGCCGCATGGAGTTGCGGTTCGGTGACTACCGCTTCGAGGAGCCGAAGTACAACGAGGCCGAGTGCCGCGACCGGGAGCGCACCTACGCCGCCCCCATGCGCGTGCGCGTCGAGCTGCTGGTGAAGGAGACCGGGGAGGTCAAGGAGCAGGAGCTCTTCATGGGCGACGTGCCCATGATGACCGGCCACGGCACGTTCATCATCAACGGCGCGGAGCGCGTGGTGGTGTCCCAGCTCGTCCGCTCGCCGGGCGCCTACTTCACCGCGGACACCGACCCGGCAACGGGCCGCAAGCTCACCGCCGCGAAGCTGATCCCCAACCGCGGCGCCTGGCTGGAGTTCGAGACGTCCGCGAAGGACCTGGTCTCCGTGAAGGTGGACCGCAAGCGCCGCATCCCCGTGACCGTGCTGCTGCGCGCCATCGACCGGGACGAGAACCTCCCGGACGAGGAACTGGGGTCGGACGACCGTGTGCGCGCGCTGCTGAAGGACGTGGACACGGACCAGGACCACTCCTTCCTGGAGTCCACGCTGGCGAAGGACACCGCGGAGAACCGCGCCCAGGCGCTGGAGGAGTTCTACCGGCGTCTGCGCCCCGGCGACCCGCCCACGGCGGACAACGCGAGCGCGCTGCTGGAGACCCTGTTCTTCACGGACCGCCGCTACGACCTGGGCCGGGTGGGCCGCTACAAGCTGAACAAGCGTCTCGCGCTGGTGGACGCGCCGGAGACCCGCACCCTGCGCCGCGAGGACCTGATCGCCATCGTCCGCAAGATCTTCGAGATCAACAACGGCCGAGGCACCGCGGACGACATTGACCACCTGGGCAACCGCCGCGTGCGCTCCGTGGGCGAGCTGATGCAGAACCAGTTCCGCATCGGCCTGCTGCGCATGGAGCGCGTGGTGCGCGAGCGCATGACCATCACCGACCCCGAAGAGGCGACGCCCTCCGCGCTGGTGAACATCCGGCCGGTGGTGGCCTCCATGAAGGAGTTCTTCGGCGGCTCGCAGCTCTCCCAGTTCATGGACCAGGTGAACCCGCTGTCCGAGATCGCGCACAAGCGCAAGCTCTCCGCGCTGGGCCCCGGCGGCCTCTCGCGTGACCGCGCGGGCTTCGATGTGCGGGACGTACACCACAGCCACTACGGCCGCATCTGCCCCATCGAGACGCCGGAGGGTCCGAACATCGGCCTGATCGGCAGCCTCGCGACCTATGGCGTGGTCAACGACTTCGGCTTCATCGAGACGCCGTACCGTCCCGTGGTGCACGAACTGCCGAAGCGCAATAACCGCCAGCTGGAGCACCGCGTCCTGGTGGACGACGTCAAGAGCGACACCGGCAAGGTGCTGGGCCGCGCCGATGACGTGATCGACGAGGAGATGGCGCGCGCCCTGGCCGACGCCAAGGACGACAACATCGCGGTGCGCCCCTTCGCCTCCACGGAGACCGTCTACCTGGACGCCCACGAGGAGGACCGCTACCGCATCGCCCAGGCGAACACCAAGCTGGACGAGCACGGCAACATCGTCGATGAGCGCGTCGAGGTACGGCACGGCGAGGACTACGTGCTCGCGGCCACCGTGGACGTCGAGTACCTGGACATCTCGCCACAGCAAATCGTGTCGGTGGCGGCGGCGATGATCCCGTTCCTGGAGCACGACGACGCTAACCGCGCGCTCATGGGCGCGAACATGCAGCGGCAGGCCGTGCCGCTGCTGCGCCCGGAGGTGCCACTCGTGGGCACCGGCATCGAGCGCCAGACGGCGATCGACTCCGGCCAGGTGATCGTGGCGGAGGAGGACGGCGAGGTCGTCTCCGTCACCGCCAACTTCGTGGGCCTGCGCTACCAGTCCGGCCGGACGGAGCGCTACCCGCTGCTCAAGTTCGTGCGCTCCAACCAGGGCACGTGCGTGAACCAGCGGCCGATCGTGGAGGTCGGCCAGCAGGTGAAGCGCGGCCAGCCGCTGGTGGACTCCTCCTGTACGCAGGACGGCGAGCTGGCGCTCGGCCAGTCGATGCTGGTGGCGTTCATGTCCTGGGAGGGCCTGAACTTCGAGGACGCCATCGTGCTCTCGGAGTCCGTGGTGCGCGACGATAAGTTCACCTCCATCCACATCGAGAAGTACGAAGTGGAGGCCCGCGACACCAAGCTGGGCCCTGAGGAGATCACTCGGGACATCCCGAACGTCGGCGAGGAAGCCCTGCGCGACCTCGACGAGGAGGGGATCATCCGCATCGGCGCGGAGGTGCGCGAGGGCGACATCCTGGCCGGCAAGATCACGCCGAAGGGCGAGACCGAGTTGACGCCGGAGGAGAAGCTGCTGCGCGCGATCTTCGGTGAGAAGGCGCGGGAGGTGAAGGACACGAGCCTGCGCGTGCCTCACGGCGAGCGCGGCAAGGTGATCGATGTGAAGGTGTTCCGCCGCGAGCAGAACGACGAACTGCCGGCGGACGTGAACATGATGGTGCGCGTCTCGATCGCCCAGAAGCGCAAGATCACCGAGGGCGACAAGATGGCCGGCCGCCACGGCAACAAGGGCGTCGTGTCCAGGATCATGCCGATCGAGGACATGCCCTACCTGGAGGACGGCCGCGCGGTCGAGATCGTGCTGAACCCGATCGGCGTGCCCTCCCGCATGAACGTCGGCCAGGTGCTGGAGACACACCTGGGCTGGGCCGCGTCCACCCTCGGGTGGCGGGCGGTCACCCCGGTGTTCGACGGCGCCACGGACACGCAGATCCAGGACGCGCTGGCGCGCGCGTGGATCGCCGTCCAGTCCGGCGCCGTGGAGACCGAGCGCGCGCTGGCCACCAAGGATTCCCTGGTGGGCGAGCGCGTGGACGTCTCCGCCATGGAGACCTATGTGCAGGAGGCCGGGTTCGACCCGGAGGAGGTGCTGCGCAGCGGCCCGGACGGCACGGCGCGCAACGTCTGCCTCACCCTCTGGATGGAGGGTCTGGGCGAGCGCAACGTGCGCCGGATGTCGGAGGAGACCTTCGAGGAGCGCATCCGGGAGGTCTTCCAGCGCACGCAGGTGCCGCCGCCGGTCTGGGGCAAGCAAATGCTCTTCGACGGCCGCAACGGCGAGGCGTTCGACCAGTCGGTGACCGTTGGCTACATCTACATGCTGAAGCTGATCCACCTGGTGGACGACAAGATCCACGCCCGCTCCACCGGCCCGTACTCGCTCATCACCCAGCAGCCGCTGGGCGGTAAGGCGCAGTTCGGTGGTCAGCGCTTCGGTGAGATGGAGGTGTGGGCGCTGGAAGCGTACGGCGCGGCGCACATCCTGCAGGAGATGCTCACAGTGAAGTCGGACGATGTCGTGGGCCGCGTGAAGACCTACGAGGCGATCGTGAAGGGCGAGAACACCATGGAGCCCGGCGTGCCGGAGTCCTTCAAGGTGCTGGTCAAGGAACTCCAGTCGCTGGGCCTGGGCGTGGAGATCCTGAACGACGAGGAAGAGGAAGTCACGTTCGGCGAGGACTACATCGAACAGATCCCGGCCCTGGGGATCAACCTGTCCGGACGCGAGTCGGAGGATGCCCGTGCTTGAGGTCAACGACTTTAACGCGATTCGGCTGTCGCTGGCTTCGCCGGCGCAGATCCGCTCGTGGTCGTACGGGGAGGTCACCAAGCCGGAGACCATCAACTACCGGACGTTGAAGCCGGAGAAGGATGGCCTCTTCTGCGAGAAGATCTTCGGCCCGCAGAAGGACTTCGAGTGCCACTGCGGCAAGTACAAGCGCGTCCGCTACAAGGGCATCGTCTGCGACAAGTGCGGCGTGGAAGTCGCGCGCAGCAAGGTGCGCCGCGAGCGCATGGGGCACGTCAGCTTGGCGGCCCCGGTTACGCACATCTGGTTCGCGAAGGGCGTCCCCAGCCGGCTGGGCCTGCTGCTGGACATCCCCCCGCGCACCCTGGAGCGCGTGATCTACTTCGCGCAGTACGTCGTCACCTCCGTCAACGGCGAGGCGCGCGAGCACGCGCTGGAACTGCTCCAGCAGGAGATCGATGCGGAGGCGAACCGCCGCGAGGGCGAGACGGGGTCCCAGATCGCCGTGCGTGAGCAGGCGCTCGATCACGAGCTGGGCGAGATCCAGTCGCGCAAGGACGCGGAACTGAAGGCCGCCGACGAAGACCTGGCCACCGGGATTGACTCTGTCATGCGCGACGCGCGCGAGATGGAGGAGGACCTGAAGGGCCGCCTGGGCGAGAAGCTAAAGGCCAAGCTGGTGCTCCGCGACGAAGCGGTGGGCACCCGCGGTGACGAGATCACCTCGGACACCCTGAAGGCGCTGCAGGAGGCCACGCGCGGCGCGGTCGGGTCCGTGGAGGAGACCGTCGCCGGCAAGAAGGCGGACATCCAGTTGATGGCGGACGCCGCCGCGCAGCAGAAGCGCGACGCGGCGTTCAAGGAACTGGAGCCGCTGCGCTCCCAGGTGGCGGAACTGCGCACGGCCGTGAAGAAGGAGTACGAGCCGCTGGTGAAGTGGCTCGACAAGCTGCGCGACCCGGTGGAGGCGGACCAGCTGATGGTCCTGACCGAGGCCGAGTATCGCGAGTACGAGGAGCGCTTCGGGCTAGTCTTCCAGGCCGGCATGGGCGCGGAGGCGGTGCTCTCCATCCTCGAGCGAATCGACATGGAGGCGCTGCGCGACAAACTGCAGAATGAGGTGGCCACCACCTCCGGCCAGCGCAAGAAGAAGGCGACCAAGCGGCTGCGCGTGGTGGAGGCCCTCCGGAAGTCGGGCAACCGGCCGGAGTGGATGATCATCACCGAGCTGCCGGTGCTGCCGCCGGACCTGCGGCCCATGGTGCAGCTGGAGGGCGGCCGTTTCGCGACGTCCGACCTGAACGACCTGTACCGCCGCGTGATCAACCGCAACAACCGCCTGAAGCGGCTGCTTAACCTGGGCGCGCCGGAGATCATCATCCGCAACGAAAAGCGGATGCTGCAGGAGGCGGTGGACTCGCTGATCGACAACGGCCGGCGTGGCCGCGCCGTGTCCGGTTCCGGCAACCACAAGCTGAAGTCGCTGTCCGACTTGCTGAAGGGCAAGCAGGGCCGCTTCCGGCAGAACCTGCTGGGCAAGCGCGTGGACTACTCCGGCCGCTCCGTGATCATCGTGGGGCCGCAGTTGCGGCTGCACCAGTGCGGGCTGCCCAAGAAGATGGCGCTGGAGCTGTTCAAGCCCTTCGTCATGCACGCGCTGGTGAAGAACGGCCTGGCGCACAACATCAAGAGCGCGAAGCGCATCGTGGAGCGCGCGCAGCCCGAGGTCTGGGACGTCCTGGAGGACGTGATCGACGACCGCCCGGTCCTGCTCAACCGTGCCCCCACGCTGCACCGGCTGGGCATCCAGGCGTTCGAGCCGGTGCTGGTGGAAGGCTCGGCCATCCAGCTGCACCCGCTGGTGTGTTTCGCCTACAACGCGGACTTCGACGGCGACCAGATGGCCGTGCACGTCCCGCTCTCCTACGAGGCGGTAGCGGAGGCGCGGCAGGTCATGCTGAGCACCCGTAACCTGCTCTCGCCCTCGGACGGTGAGCCGGTGGTGGCGCCCACGCTGGACATGGTGCTGGGCTGCTACTACATGACCTACGTCGAGGGCCTGGAGGACGCGAGGCCTACGAAGTCGTACCGCGGCTTCGACCAGGTGCAGGTGGCGTACCAGTTGGGTCACGCGAAGATCCACGAGCCGATCAACTTCCGGCGTAACGGCGAGTCCATTGTCACCACGGTGGGCCGCGTGCTGTTCAACGAAATCGTCCCGGAAGCCCTGGGCTTCCAGAACGAGACCATGGACAAGCGGCGGCTGCGCGAGCTGGTCTCGCGCGTGCACCAGGAACTGACCGAAGAAGAGACGGTCGCACTCGTCGACGCGATCAAGGACATCGGCTTCCGGTACGCCACGCAGTCCGGTCTGACCATCGCTGCCTCGGACATCACGGTCCCGAAGGCGAAGGTCGACCTGATGGCGGAGGCGGACCGCAAGATCGACGAGATGGAAGAGCAGTACCAGATGGGACTGGTCACTTCCGACGAGAAGTACCAGGCCGCCATCAGCATCTGGAGCGAGACGACGAACCGGATGCAGGATGCCCTGCTGCACACGCTGGAGCCCACAGGCTCGCTGGCGATGATGTCCAACTCGGGCGCCAAGGGAAACATCGCGCAGATCCGCCAGATGGGCGGCATGCGTGGCCTGATGAGCGACCCGTCCGGCCGCATCATCGACCTGCCGATCCGCTCGAGCTTCCGCGAGGGGCTGTCCGTGCTGGAGTACTTCATCTCCACGCACGGCGCCCGCAAGGGTCTGGCCGACACCGCGCTGCGTACGGCGGACTCGGGGTACCTGACCCGCCGCATGATCGACGTCTCGCAGGACGTGGTCGTGCAGCACGTCTCGTGCGTGGCGGAGGGCGACCCGATCCCCGGGATCTGGTTCCAGGAGCGCGCCGAGGCCGGCCTGCTGGCCGGCATGCAGGAGCGCATCACCGGCCGCTGGGCGGCCTCGCCGGTGGCCCACCCGGAGACGGGCGAGGTGCTGGTGGAGGCCGACCAGGAGATCACGGACGTCCTGGGACGCAAGGTGATCGAGGCCGGCGTGGAGCAGGTCCACGTGCGGTCGCCGCTCACCTGTCAGTCCCGGCGCGGCATCTGCCAGCGCTGCTACGGCCGCTCGCTGGCCACCGGCCGGCTGGTGGAGGAAGGCGTGGCCATCGGCATCATCGCCGCGCAGTCCATCGGTGAGCCGGGTACGCAGCTGACGATGCGCACCTTCCACACCGGTGGTGTGGCCGGCACGGACATCACCTCCGGTCTCCCCCGCGTGGAGGAGATCTTCGAGGCGCGCGTGCCGAAGGGCCAGGCGACGATCTCCGAGATCGACGGCGTGACCCAGGTGGTGCGCACCGCGGACCAGCGCATGATCACCGTGTCCAGCACGGAGACCTTCATCGACGAGTACGACCTCCCGGAGAAGTTCGAACTGCTGGTGGAAGACGGCGACCAGGTGGCCGCCGACCAGGTGCTGGCACAACCGCCGGAGGACGCGGACGGCGACGGAGACTCCAACCTGCCGGTCGTGCCGCTGACCGCGGCGCTGGACGGCAAGGTGGAGTTCGTGCGGGATGGCCGGCGCCGCCGGCCGGTGCAGCTGCGTGTGACCTCTACCATTGTGGACACGCGCGAGTACCCGATCCCGGCCAGCGCGCGCGTGCGCGTGGAGAGCGGCGAGTATGTCCGGGCCGGGGACCAGCTGACCGAGGGTTCGCTGGACCCGCAGGACATCCTCTCCATCCTCGGGCCGGAGGCGGTGCAGATGTACCTGGTGGACGAAGTCCAGCGGGTCTACCGGTCGCAGGGTGTGAACATCAACGACCGGCACATCGAGGTCATCGTGCGCCAGATGATGCGCAAGGTGCGCATCGAAGAGGTGGGCGACTCCGAGACGCTGCTCCCCACGGAGCTGCTGGACCGGCAGGACTTCGAGGTGCTGAACGCCAAGGTCCTGGCGGAGGGCGGCACCCCGGCCACGGCGGTGCCGGTGCTGCTGGGCGTCACGAAGGCGTCGCTGAGCACGGACTCCTTCCTGGCGGCGGCCTCCTTCCAGGAGACCACCCGGGTGCTGACGGACGCCGCGATGAGCGGCGCCACGGACCACCTGCGCGGCCTGAAGGAGAACGTGATCATCGGCAAGCTGATCCCGGCTCGCGCCCAGATCACCGTCGAACGGCCTCAGCCGATCGCGGAGATCGCGATGCCGGAGAGCCTGCTGCTCCCGTTCATCTTCGACTTCGAGCGGCAGGAGGCGCTGATCGGCGAGACGCCCAGCGTGTTCCAGCCGTCCGCGGAGATGACCGCCGAGCTGGCCGGCGTCAGCAGCTACGTGGCGGAACCCGAGTAACGGGCGACGCCTCGCAAGCGGACCAATGGAAGGGCCCCAGCAACGGGGCCCTTCTTGTTGCCCGGCCGCATGAACCCGCTACCGGTATAGCCGGAACCCTCGGAACTCCTGGTGTGGCAGGCGCTCGTAGAAGCCCGTCGAACCGGGCAGGGAGAGCAGGTCCATCCGCGGCGCATCGCAGCGCTCGAACGCGGCGGCGATGAGACCGCGCCCGACACCGGAACCTCGACGGCCGCGCGCTACCGCCAGTGTCGAGAGGTAGGCGGTCTCTTCGCCGTTGGAGAGCACCAACACAAACCCGACGACCTCGCCGTCCTCGAGGGCGACAACGGCGATGACGCCGGGCGCCGTGAGAGCGCGGATCGTCAGCGCTCGGTCTGTGCTGAGGCTCGGCCAGCCCTCGTCGCGGCAGATGCGCATGATCGCGTCCGCGTGCGATGCCTCGAAATCGGCGTACTCGACCATGACGCGAGGATACCCGGCGACGCCGGCAGCGCGCGACGAGGTGGCCCTCCGTCTATCGACTACTTGGCGGCGGCGCCGAGGTCGTCGCGGGCCGCGCGCTGGCGGGCGCGGTAGGCGCGCACCTTCGCGGTCGTGCCGCAGGTCTCCATGCTGCACCAGACGCGCGAGCGGTTCTTCGAGCGGTCCAGGAACACCCACTGGCAGTCGTCCTGGTTGCGGCACGCCTTCAAGCGCGCCCACGTCCCGTCCGTCATCGCCTCGTACGCCAGCCCGAGGACCCGCGCGAGGTGCGCGCAGAGGCTGTCCGTCGCGTCCGCGTCCGCGCCGACCAGGCGTGGCGCGCCCTCGATGCTGGCCACGCGCAGGGGTAGCTCGCGCGCGACGCCGTCGAGGTCACCCGGAGCCGGGAGGTAGCTGCCGGGGATGCGCGCGGAGAGCGCGTTGCGGAGCCGGTAGGCGACGCCACGCGCGGCCCCGTGCACGGCCACGTCCGGCCACCCTCGGCCGGCGAAGTGCGCGCGGAGCGTCTGCTCGGAGGCGAGGCAGTCGTCCACCCAGACACCATCGTGCGCGTGGTGGTGGGCGTTCAGGAAGTCAAGCAGCAGGTGCAAGTCGGGGTCGCGCATGGCCGTTCGATGATAGTCGCCCTGCCAAATGGCAAGTCTCGCACTGTCACCATCGTAACCCGGTTGACTGGCGACGGCCACAACCGCTATAAGCACGTTCATCGGTTACGCGACCGAGGGTGGCGTGACCGCGGATGATCGATGCTCGGTCCCGCGCGAAGGGATGGACGATGACGGAGCGACTGCCGGAGCGAATGACCGAGGCGGCCGAGATGCTCGAGCGCTTCGAAGGCGAGTGGGAGCGTGCCCGCGGCGTGCTGGAGGCGCGCGAGGCGGACGAGGTGCTGCACGGCGGCGCGGCGAGCGGGCACGCGGACGAGGCCTCCGAGGAGCACGGCTGGACCGTCGGCGCCACGTACGCGCACCTCGCGCGCTGGATGGAGCGCGGACGGGAGCAGTCTCGCCGCAGCGTGGCCGGCGAGGAGCTACTCCCGCCATTCGACGAAGCGAGCATGTCCGAACAGAACGAGCAGTGGCTTGCTGAGGACGTGCAACGCGGCCTCGAGCAGGCGCGCGAGTGGGCGGAGGCGGCGCACGCGGCCTGGCTCGCCGACCTGCGGGCGCTGCCGCCCGAGCGGTGGACGGACACCGTCCGCTCGAACCTGGACGGGAACGGCTTCGGCCATTTCACCGAGCACATCGAGTACGCGATCGAAGGCGTCGTCGACCAGGCTGACGCGTGGTGGGCGCGCTACACGGACATCGTGGACGCGGCCGCGGGCCACGAGTTGCACGCGCCAGGCGGCGGTTGGATGAGCGCCGCCGACTATGCGCATCACGCGCGGTGGATGGGCCAGAGCCGGGCTGCCCTCGAGCGCCGCCTCCGCGGCGAGCCACCCCCGGCCGACCAGGAGCACGAGGATGTGTTGAACGCGCGCTGGCAGGCGGAGGACGCCACGCTCACCCTCGAAGCCGCGAAGGGACGCGCCACCGAGGCGCGCGCGGCGCTCCTCGGCCGCCTGCGCGAGGTACCGGCTGAGGCGTGGGACGGCGTGGTGATGCGCATCGCCTACGACGACCCGGTGTGGCACCTGCGCACGCACCTCCGCTGGCTGATCGAGGGGGTCGAGGCGCAGGCGGACGACCGCTGGCAGCGCCTCACGGCTGCCCTCGATGCGCATCCGGGCGAGGTGCTGCACCACGACGGCGAGCCGTGGACGGCGGTCGAGGTGTACGGGCACCTCGGTCACTGGATCGACGCGGCCATCGCCGTCGCGGAGGCGGGCGCCGATGGCCCGGCCGTGGCGAAGCAGTACCCGTGGCGCGAGGTGAACGACCGGTGGGCCGCCGAGGACCGCGCGATGGACCTCGATACTGTCCGCCGCCGTACCGTGGCGTCCCGCGAGCAGTTACTGACGATGTTGCGCGACCGCCCGGTCGAGGCGTGGACCGGGTTCGGGCTGGCATGGGCGCGCGGCAACCTGGCCGGCCATCTGGACGAGCACCTCGGCTTTCTCGAAGCGGGCCGCGACGAGTGATCAGGCCGCCGCAGCTGATGACGTCGTGCTCCTCTTCGGCTCGCCTCGCAGCACCTCGTAAACCTCGCGGGCACCTTCAATGGTTCGGGGGTAGCATCGGGAGGTGGGGAAGGCGGGCGGCGGATGGAGCCAGTGCTCGAGACGGCCATGAAGCAGTTCCACCGGGCGGCGGACCAGGTGGGGCTGAGCGACCAGCACCGCGAGCTATTGACCTCGTTCAAGACCATCTACCGCACCCAGTTTCCGGTGGAGATGGACGACGAGACCTTCCGCATCTTCGAGGGCTACCGCGTGCTCCACAACAACGCCCGAGGCCCCACGAAAGGCGGCATCCGCTACTCCCCGCACGTCAGCATGGACGAGGTGAAGGCGCTCGCCATGTGGATGACGTGGAAGTGCGCGGTCGTGAACGTGCCGTTCGGGGGCGCGAAGGGCGGCGTGACCGTCGACCCCGCCACGCTGAGCCACAACGAGCGACAGAACCTGACGCGCCGCTTCACCGCCGAGATCATCCCGATCATCGGACCGGACCAGGACATCCCGGCCCCGGACATGGGGACCGGGCCCGAGACCATGGCCTGGATGATGGACACGTACTCGATGATGAAGGGCTACACGATCCCCGGGGTCGTCACCGGCAAGCCCGTAGCCGTCGGTGGCTCCGAGGGCCGCTTCGAGGCGACGGGGCGCGGCCTCACCTACGTGCTGGAGGAACACCTGTCGATGGATGGCGGGCTCCAGGGACGGACCGTCGCGGTGCAGGGCTTCGGCAACGTCGGCGGAGTAACCGCGAAGCTGCTCAGGCAGGGCGGCGCCACCGTGCAGTACATCTCTGACGTAGACACCGCGCTCTACCACCCGGCGGGGCTGGACACGGTCACCGCGTGGGCGCACGTCCAGCAAGGCGGAAGCCTGAAGACGTGGCTGGAACAGCCGGGCGTGGAAGCGGATGTGGTGGACGGCGCGGACGTGCTATCCGCGGACGTCGATGTGCTGGTGCCGGCGGCCGTGGAGTCCGTGCTCACCGAGTACAACGCCGACAAGGTCCGCGCGCGTCTGGTGTTGGAGGGTGCTAACGGCCCCACGACGGCCGAGGCCGACGAGATCCTCAACGACCGCGGCATCACCGTGATCCCGGACATCCTGGCGAACGCCGGCGGCGTCACGGTCTCCTATTTCGAGTGGGTGCAGGCCCGCCAGTACATGCAGTGGAGCGAAGAACAGGTCAACGCGGAGCTACGCCGCCTGATGGTGAACGCCTACCGCACCGTCGTCTCGCGTTGCCCCATCGGCAGCCACGGCGACTGCACCCAGCGTGAGGCGGCCCAGTGGGTCGGCATCGAGCGCGTGGTCGAGGCCATCGAGCACCGCGGCATCTACCCGTAGGAGCCGCGCTCCCGGTTAGCCTCGGCGACCAACCAGGCCGCGATGGGCGGATCGCCGTCGTGCAGACGCCTGACCAGCTGACCCAGTGCCTCGTCGTCCCTCGCTGAAACGAACCCGTGGAGGGTGCGTCGTACCTCGTCCGCCAGTGCCCGGACCGATGCGACATCGCGGAGCGCCCCCGGGTCGAGGCGTGTCACCGGTAGACCCAGGGTGCGCTCCCAGAACGTGTAGGCGGACGTGATGTGGACCAGGCCGGACAGCACGGTCCAGTCCGGATTCGTGGAAGGCCGGTCGAGTTCCTCGGGCGTGCAGCGAGCGGCCGCGGCAAGGACGCGCCCAGCGGCCCACTCGTCATAGTCGATGAGCGACAGCAACAGATCTCTAGCGCCGGCCATTGAGGCTACGCGCTCTGCTCGGCGGGCTCCCGGACGAGCCCCAGCACATTCCCCTCAGGGTCCGCGAACCCGGCGACCCAGACGCCGGGCGCGGCCTCGTGGGGCGCCTCCGTCGTGCGCCCCCCGTGCGTCTCGATGCGTGCCAGCGTGGCATCGAGGTCGCCGACCTCGATCGAGAAGGAGACGGACGGCCCGCCGGGACCAATGCCCCCGCCGATGCCCGCCGAGAAGTAGGGCCGTCGCGACTCGGCACGATAGCGCCATGTGGGCATTCCGCCGCCATCCTCCTCCAGCACCACGCCCTCGTTCATGAAGGCCGCATCGCCGGTGTAGGTCGTGGCGCCCGTCGCCTCGTCGTGGAAGTGCGGCTCGGTCTCCACCAGCGCGTAACCGTTGGGGAAGGCAAACAGTTCCCAGCCGAAGACCTCGTGGTAGAACGCCTGCAACCGCTGGTGGTCGCGGCCAAACACCTCGAAGTGGACGACGGGATGTGGCATAGCTGGCCTCCACGCTGCGCGCGCATCGATGGCACTCGAGCGGAGGCAGTCTAGCAGCGGGAGGCCCGAGGCGACGGGGACCTACTCGCGGAGCCAGCCCAGCTGGCGCATGCGCTGGTGTTCGCGTGCGTGTTCAGAGGGGTCGTAGAAATAGTCGCCGCACTCATCGCAGCGTTGCAGCAGGCGACCCGTGGTGTGCTCGACCGGGTGGAGGTGCATGCGCTCGAGCGCGGCGGCCGCCGCGGCTCGGTGCTCGCAGTCCCAGTAGCAACCCTGACGGCAAAAGTTCGCGGCGACGACAAACGTCGAGGGGGTCGAGTCGGTCATGCCCTCAGTGTCTCGCCTCCTGCCGTGCGGGCAACTTCGGCTGCCAGCACAACCGCATGCTCCACGACCGCGCGCTGGCGCTCATCGAGCAGCGGTGCGGCCTCGGCTGCGGCGAGCGTGTAGAGGCGCAGGAGGCGCCGCACGTCACCTCGAACGGCTCGCCGCCGGTGCCGAGGGCGGAGCGCTGCGTCGAAGCCCACGGCTCGCCCATCGCCTCGGCGACCAGGTCCCACAGCACGTTCTCGCTGTCGTACAGGATCCGCCGCTGCACTGACATGATGACCGCCATGCGCAACGCCAGCAGCGAGCGCTGGACGCCAGCGGCGAACAGCGAACGTCGGTGCAGCGCGTTGGCGAGCTTCTGGACCTCTTCGGCGTAGCTCGCCCCCTCCTCGGCCACCCAGCGGTCGCACTCCTCGGCGACATCCGCCCAGTGCCACGCGCGAGCCTCGTCACGAAACGCTGCCGCGATGCCATCGGGGTCGTACATCAGCACCGCGTTGCGCCAGCCGG
This sequence comes from Dehalococcoidia bacterium, assembly GCA_009379925.1. Classification (GTDB taxonomy): domain Bacteria; phylum Chloroflexota; class Dehalococcoidia; order UBA2979; family UBA2979; genus WHSU01. Next base: position 105,556 of record WHSU01000006.1, read on the forward strand.
GGATGGCGGCGCCGAGCACCGCCGGGTTGCGGAAGGACGCCCGCGTGGCCTCGACAGTGACCCACGACACGTTGACGAGCACGCCTCGACGGCGGCTTGTGGGGGTGGGGGTGGGCGAGGGCGTCTGAGGCTCGTCCACGACAGCGCCGAGGTCGATGTCCGAGTGGGGGCCGGCATCGCCACGGGCGAGGCTGCCGGCGAGCCAGACGGCGCGTGCACCAAGGCCCACCAGGTAGTCGGTCACCTCGCGGGCCACGTCCAGAGCGACCGGCGTCGCCTCCGGTCCGTCGCCCGCTGCCGTCGTCACCGGGCGACTGTCATGGAGCGGAGATCACGGGGAGCATCATCAACCGCTCGCGCTCCTGCATCAGGCGCTCCTTCTGCGTCGAATCGCCGTCCACCTTCATCTGGACCAGCTCGGCGATCTTGTGGCGGCAGTCGCCATCCAGCGTCTGCATGCCGCAGACGTTGCAGGGGTCGCGCTTGCAGTCCAGCGTGATCTCCTCGTTGAGTGTCTTCATCCACTCGCCGCGCAGGTAGGACGGCTCCGTCCCACCGTGGATGTGCGCCCAGGGCAGCGTCTCCCAGAGGTCACGCGTGCGGTAGGCGTAGAACGCCGGGTCGACCCCATGCTCCTCGAAGGAGGCCTGCCAGACGGACCAGTCGTGGTGCTCGGACCACGAGTCAAACTTGGCGCCGCCGCGCCACGCGCTCTCGATGACCTCCGCCACGCGGCGGTCACCCCTCGAGAGCACCGCTTCGAGCAGGGACTTCTCCGGCTCCTCCCAGGTGAACTGCACGCCCGCCCGGCGGCAGCCCTCGCGCAGGATCTGGTGGCGGCGGCGCAGCGTCGCCGGGTCAGCCTGCCCGACCCACTGGTACGGCGTGTGCGCCTTGGGGATGAAGTTGCTGGTGGAGACCCGCACGCGCGCCCGGCCACCGATGTGCTGCCGGCCGATCTGCTTCACCGCGGAGGCGACACGCACGATCTCCTCGACGTCGAAATCGGTCTCGGTGGGCTGGCCGACCATGAAGTACATCTTCACGGAGGTCCAGCCGTTGGAGAACGCGTTCTCCGCCGCCGTCAGGATGTTCTCCTCGCTGACGAGCTTGTTGATCGTGTTGCGCAACCGCTGCGAGCCCGCCTCGGGCGCCAGCGTCAGCGTGTGCTTCTTGCCGCGTGCGACGGCGTCCGCCACCTCCACCGAGAACGAGTCGACGCGCGTCGAGGGGATCGAGATTTTCAGGCCTCGGTCGCCGTAGGCGTCCATCAGCGCGTTCACCATCGGCACGATCTCGCGGTGGTCGGTCGTTGAGAGCGACATCAGCGACAGCTCGTCGTAGCCGGTGTTGTCCAGCAGCTCACCGGCCGCCCGCACGACCTCGTCGACCGAGCGCTCACGCGTCGGCCGGTAGATCATGCCGGCCTGGCAGAAGCGACAGCCCTGCGTGCAGCCACGCTGGATCTCGATGGTCGCGCGGTCGTGGACGACCTCCATGAACGGCACGATCGGCTTCGTGAGCGGCGGCTCGAGCGACTCGACCACCCGCCGGGTGACGCGGCCCGGCGCCGCCCCGTCGAGGGGGCGCACCTCGCGCACGCGGCCGTCCTCGTGGTAGTCGACCGCGTAGACCGAGGGCACGTAGACGCCCGGCACCCCGGCCAGCCGGCGGTGCAACTCGATGCGCGGCAGCCCGCCCGCCTCGCGGTCCCGCTTCCAGGCGCGCACGACATCGACGACCTCGCGCATCACCTCCTCGCCTTCGCCGAGCACGAAGGCATCGATGAATGGCGCCAGCGGCTCCGGCGACAGCGCGCCCGAGCCGCCCGCGATCACGATCGTGTCCTCGGGCGCGCGGTCCGCCGTGCGGACGGCAATGCCGCCGAGGTCGAGCAGGTTGAGGACGTTCGTGTAGCAGGCCTCGTACTGCAGGGTGACGCCCAGCACATCGAAGTCCCGCACGGCGTGACGCGTCTCCAGCGAGCGCAACGGCTCTCCGTGCTCGCGCAGCAGCGCCTCCAGGTCCGTCCACGGCGAGAACACGCGCTCCGCCAGCGCATCGTCGCGCCGGTTCACGATGTCGTAGAGGATCATCAACCCGAGGTTCGCCATACCGAGGTCGTAGAGGTCCGGGTAGGCGAGCGCCACACGCACCTCGTGCGCGTCCCACGCCTTCGTCACGGAGTGCAGCTCGCCACCCGAGTAGCGCGCGGGCCTCGAAACCCGCGCGACCAGCGACTCGTACAGGCGCATGTCGGGTGCACGCTCGGGCGTTGCTTCGATGCGTGTCGGTGCCAGGGTCATGGTGACTCCTCGACGGCTCCCGCCGGGAGCGAATGCGGTGCGAGGCGGGGTCGTGTGCCTACCGAGGGTAGACCGCACTCGCGAGGCGGGACAAGGCGCAGGGGAGTGTTGACCGCCTAGCCGCAATTGGCCGATAATGTGCGTACATCTCCAGTCGTGCTGCGGCTGGAAGCGAGGCCCCCCGCAAGGGGGCTTTGCGTATGTTCGGAGCCCGCGCGCATGCCCTCGGCAGCCAACGTCTACGTTGATGGCCTCAACCTCTACTTCGGCGCGCTGCAAAATACACCGTACAAGTGGCTCGACCTCCTGAAGCTCTCTCGGGGCCTCCTGCGTCCAGAGAACGAGATCAACCGCATTCGCTACTTCACAGCGCGTGTCAGCGATCGCGAACACCGACCGGGATCGCCAGCGCGTCAGGACGCATATCTGCGCGCGCTCGCAACGCTCCCGCAGGTCGAAATCGAGTACGGGCTCCTTCGACAGCATCCGCGCGACCTTCCGCTAGCCGACGGTACTGGCGTTGCGAAAGTCATCCGGACCGAGGAGAAGGGCTCCGATGTCAATCTTGCCACGTGGCTTCCTCCTCGATGCGTTCAATCGGGACTGCGACGTTGCCCTCGTCGTCTCGAACGACACCGACCTGCTCCTGCCGATTAAAAAGGCGCGCGAACTCGGCCTGACCGTCGGGCTTTGTAGTCCGGTCTACCATCGAAACCGGTATCCGCACCGCGAACTCGTGGCTGCGACAGACTTCAACGTGCACCTGACGCGCAACCGCCGAAAACTGCTTCGAGAGTCTCAATTCCCCAGGGTCCTCTACGACCTGCACGAGCGGCCCATCGCTAAACCGCCCGAATGGGCTTAGGCGATCGTCCGAGGTCAACTTCCTGACGCGAGCCCCGTAGAATCGCCTCATGGGGTACGAGCCGTCGGCGGTGGCAGCGCACTTCGATGCGTTCGGTGAGCAGGAGTGGGCTCGCCTCGATGCGACGCTGCCGAGGCGCATCAAGTACGCCGTGCACCGGCGCTTCCTCGATGAGTACGTGCAGCCGGGGATGCGGGTGGCGGACCTCGGGTGCGGGCCGGGGCGCTTTGCTATCGATGCCGCGCGCGCCGGGGCGCGGGTGACGTTGCTCGACCTGTCGCAGGTGCAGCTCGACCTCGCGCGCCGGAAGCTCGATGAGGCACGACTACTCGAGTGCATCGAGGGGTTCGAGCAAGGCGACATCTGCGACCTCTCGCGCTTCGAGGACGCCTCGTTCGACCTTGTGATCTGCTACGGCGGCGCGCTGTCGTACGCGCGCGAGCGGCACCCCGAAGCGCTCGATGAAATCGTGCGCATCGCGAAGCCAGGCGCCATGCTGCTGCTGAGCGTGATGTCGCTCTACGGCACGATGCGCCTGATCGGGGCGCTCGATGCGCGCGCGTTCCTCGAGGACTTCGAGCAGCACATGCCCTGGCGGGAGTCGCTGGGCCGGGGCGAGGTGATCTACACGCAGCCCGGGTCGGGCGAGTTCCACCAGCCGATGGCGCTCTTCTCCTCGCGCGGCCTCGCCGTCGCGCTCGCGCGGGCGGGCGCGGCGCCTGTCACCTTCGCCGCCGCCAACCCGCTCACCCCTTCCCTGGCGCGCATCCCCGAGATCGAATCGAGCGAGGAGGCGACCCGGCGGCTGCTCGAACTGGAGGTCGCGATCTGCGCTGACCCCTCGGTGGTGGACAACGGCGAGCACCTCGTGGCCGTGGCAAGGCGGGCAGGATGAGCGACGACGTCGCGGTGATCCTCCTCGCCGCCGGGCGCTCCGAGCGCATGGGCGGCGAGGACAAGCTGTGGGCCGACCTGCACGGCGAGCCCGTGGTCGCGTGGTCCCTGCGCGCGCTGGCCCGCCTCGACGGAGTAGGCGGCACCGTGGTCGTCGCGCCGAGCGCGCGCTTCGAGACGCTGCGCGCGTTCGTGGACTACGCCGGCCTCGGGCCGATGCGGCTCGTCGAGGGCGGGCCGCGCCGCCAGGACTCGGTGGCGGCGGGCATCGCGGTGGCGCCGGAGGCGCGGTGGTACCTCGTGCACGACGCCGCGCGGCCGCTGGTGTCGCGCGAGTTGGCGAAGCTGGTGCTCGCCGCGGCGCGTAAGCACGGCGCCGCGGTCCCCGTGGTGCCGGTGCACGACACCATCAAACGCGTCGAGGATGGCCGCGTGGTCGAGACCATAGACCGCGCGCCCCTACGCGCCGTGCAGACGCCGCAGGCCTTCGCCGCCGGCCTGCTCCAGCGCGCCCACGCCGAGGTGCGCGCGGACGCCACGGACGACGCCTCGATGCTCGAACAGATCGGGGTCACCGTCGCCACCGTCGACGGCGACCCGGTGAACCTGAAGCTGACCACGCCGGCGGACCTGCTGGTCGCCCGCGCGCTGCTCGCGGCGCGCGGGGACGCGGGGACACACGAGGCAGCCGAGGGCGCGGAGGCAGGGAAGGGCGGCGCGCGGTGAGGATCGGACAGGGCTACGACATCCACCGTTTCCTCACGGACGGCGCAGGCGGACTGCGCCTGGGTGGCATCGATGTGCCGGGGGCGGAACGGCTGGACGGACACTCGGACGGCGACGCACTGATCCACGCGGTGATCGACGCGATCCTCGGTGCGGCGGGCGAGGGCGACATCGGCCGCCACTTCGCGCCGGGAGATGCCGAGTGGCGAGGTATCGACAGCCGCGAACTGTTGCGGCGGGCGGAGAAGCTGGTGGTCTCGCGCGGCTTTCACATCCACAACATCGACGCCACGGTGATCGCCGAGCGGCCCCGCCTGGCCGACCATATCCCCGGGATGCGTGAGTCGATCGCCCGGACGCTCGCCGTGGAACCCTCGAGGGTCAACGTGAAAGCCACGACCAACGAGGGGCTGGGGGCGATTGGCGCGGGTGAGGCCGTCGCCGCGATGGCGGTAGCACTCCTCGATGAAGATGTACCATAGGGGCACGCGGCCGGACTCAGTGCGGGCACGCGGGCATCCTGAAACCGTCGAGGGCGCACGATGAACGGGCTTCCCTGGCTCATGCGCATCCGCGAAGACCTGCAAGCCGTGCGCGAGCGCGACCCGGCGTCGCGTGGGGCGCTGGAGATCCTGCTGACCTACCCGGGTGTGCACGCGCTGATCATCTACCGCGCGGCACACGCGCTGGAACGGCGCGGCGTGCCCGTGGTGCCCCGGTTGGTCTCGCACCTCGGGCGGCTGCTCACGGGCATCGAGATCCACCCGGGCGCCCGCATCGGACGTTACTTTTTCATCGACCACGGTATGGGCGTCGTCATCGGCGAGACGGCCGAGATCGGCGATCACGTCCACCTCTTCCAGGGCGTGACGCTGGGCGGCACCTCCACGCGACGCGAAAAGCGGCACCCGACGCTGGAGGACCACGTGGTAGTGGGCGCCGGTGCGAAGTTGATCGGCGCGATCACCGTCGGCCGCTACTCACGCATCGGCGCCGGAGCGGTCGTCGTGTCCAGCGTCCCGGAGCACGCCACCGTGGTCGGCGTGCCGGGCCACGTGGTGGCGTATACCAACCAGGGGAACGACACCGTCGAGCGCCTGCCCGACCCCGAGTGGGACCGCATCGACGCGCTCGAACGGCGCCTCACCCGCCTCGAGGCGACGCTCGGCGAACGGAACGGGCGCAGTGAGTCCAGCGAAGCGGGTGCAGAGCCGGCCCCGACCGAGGGGACGGGCGCTTGAGGCTGTACAGCACCCTGTCCGGCGACCGTGAAGAGCTGGACACCGGCGACGGCGTCGGCCTCTACGTCTGTGGCGTGACGCCGTACGACTCGGCCCACGTCGGACACGCCATGTCGCTCATCGTCTACGACGTGCTCGTGCGCTACCTGCGCTGGCGCGGCATCCAGGTCAGATACGTCTCCAACTACACGGACGTGGACGACAAGCTGCTTGAGCGCGCGAGCCAGCTGGAGCGCGACCCGCTGGAGCTGGCCGCCGCCAACATCGAGCAGTGGGAGCGCGAGCAGGACGCGCTCGGCCTGCTGGCGCCGGACGTGCGGCCGCGCGTCACGGCGGAGATCGAACCGATCATCGAGACGATCGAGCGCATCATCGCGAACGACCTCGCCTACGTGGCCGAGTCCGGCGACGTCTACTTCCGTGTGCAGGCGAAGGACGACTACGGCAAGCTCTCCCACCGCAACATCGACCAGCTCCGCCAGGGGACGCGCTTCGAGCCGGGGGACGGCAAGGAGTTCGCGCTCGATTTCGCGCTGTGGAAGGCGCAGAAGTCGGGCGAACCCGCGTGGCCCTCGCCCTGGGGCCCCGGCCGGCCCGGCTGGCACATCGAGTGCACCACGATGGCGCAGCGCTACCTCGGCGAGACGTTCGACGTGCATGGCGGCGGCGTGGACCTGGTCTTCCCGCACCACGACAACGAGGTGGCGCAGGCGGAGGCGGCCAGCGGCCGGCCTTTTGCGCGCATCTGGATGCACAACGGGATGGTGCAGCGCAACCACGAGAAGATGGCGAAGTCCACGGGCAACGTCGTGGGCGTCGAGGAGGCGCTGGAGCGCTGGGGGCCGGACGCGATCCGGCTCTTCGTGCTGAACAGCCACTATCACGGCCCCAACAACCTCACCGACGATGCCATGACCGCCGCGATGCGCGCCGTGGAGCGCCTCGCTACCGCGCTGCGTGAGGCGGCCGACGCCCCTGGCGCGCCCCTCGATGCCGCCGGCTATCGCTCGCGCTTCATCGAGGCGATGGAGGACGACCTGGCGACGCCGCAGGCGCTCGCCGTGCTGTTCGACCTCGCGCGCGCCATTAACCGAGGCCGCGACGCCGGTGAGCCAGTCGCCGAGGCGCAGGCGACCCTCCAGGAACTGGCCGGCGTCCTGGGCCTGCGTCTCGATGCGCCGGAGACGGCCACGGCGCAGGTCAGCGCGGCCGAGCTGTCGAAGCTGGCCGCCAGCCTCGATGTGTCGTGCGGCGGCACGGACGTGGAGTCCACCATGGAGGCCCTGCTCGAGCGACGCCAGGCGGCGCGCCAGGAGCGCGACTTCGCGCTGGCGGACCGCATCCGAGACGGACTCGGCGCCCTCGGCATCGCGATCGAGGACACGCCGGACGGCGCGCGGTGGAGCGTGAAGCGCTAGCGCGCCTCGAACGCCGCGAGCACGCGTTCCACCAGCCGGCCCACGAACGGCTCGTCGATGGGGTCACCGGTAAGCAGCAACCGCATGAACATCGGACCCGCCAGCAACTCCGGCAGCAACGAGGTGTCCCCGCCGGCGGCGATCTCGCCTCGGTCCTTCGCCCGCTGCGCGATGGCCTCCACGATCGCGCGCCGCTCAGACACGAAGCTCAACCGGAAGGCCACGGCCAGCTCCTCGTTGTGGGCTAGCTCGCCGACCAGGGCCGGGATCAGGCGGCCGGCAGGCGTCACGGCGAGGACCGTCACCATCTGCGCCCCGAGCGCCTCCAGGTCCCCGCGGAGCGAACCGGTGTCGATCGGGCTGGCTGGCGCGGCCATGCGCCGCACGGCGTCGACGATGAGCGCCTCCTTCGTGTCCCAGCGCCGGTAGATCGTCGTCTTCGCCACGCCCGCGCGAGCCGCCACCGCGTCCATGGTGAAGGCGGACATGCCGCCCTCCGCGACCACCTCGATGGTGGCACGCAGGATCGCGGCGTCGGCGCCTTCGGCGCGTGGACGGCCGGGCGAGCGTCGAGGGCGGTGGGCTCCGCTCACGCTGTCCGCCGCCGCAGCGTGGCCGCACCCAGCACGAGCGCCAGCACGATGCAACCGGCGACTACCCCGACATCGAGCCACAGACGGCCGCTGAGGTCGCCCGCGGCGACCAGCGCCAGCGCGTCGTAGGCGTAGGTGAGCGGGAGGAGTGCCGAGAGCCACTCGAGCGGCCGCGCCATCTGCTCGCGCGGGACGACAAGCCCCGCCAGCAGGAACTGCGGCAGGATCGCGGCCGGCATGAACTGCACCGCCTGGAACTCGCTGGTCGCGAAGGCGCTGACGAAGAGCCCCAGCGCCATGCCCAGCAGCGCGTTGCCGATGGCCAACAGCACCACCAGCCACACCGCACCCTCGGTCTCCAGCCCCAGCAGTCCGAAGGCGACCGCCGAGGTGACCGTGGCCTGCACCGTGCCCACGACGGCAAACGCGAGACCGTAGCCCGCCAGCAGGTCCACCTTCGCCAGCGGCATCGACATCAGCCGCTCCAGCGTGCCCGACGTGCGCTCGCGAAGCATGGCAATCGAGGTGATCACGAACATCAGCGTCAGCGGGAAGAGGCCGACCAGCGGTGGACCGATGCGGTCGAAGGCCTGCGGCTGGCCCTCGAAGGCGTACTTCATCAACGTCAGCAACACCGGCGGCACAAGCAGGACGAGCGCCAGTGAACGCCGGTCCCGCCGCAACTGTCGGAGGATGCGCGAGCTGGTGGCGAGGACGATACGACGGTTCATGATGCCTCCGTGGGTGATGCCGCCAGCGCAAGGAACGCATCCTCGATGCTGGCGGTCCGGGTCTGCTCCAGCAGCGCCGCCGGAGGCGCCGAGGCGGCGACGCGCCCTTCACGCATGAGCACCAACTCATCGCACCGGTCCGCCTCGTCCATCACGTGGGTGGAGACGATCAGGCTGGCGCCTCGCGCTGCCAGGTCGTGGAACGTGCGCCAGAGGTCACGGCGCAACGCGGGGTCGAGCCCCACCGTCGGTTCGTCCAGCACGATCAACTCCGGGTCACCGAGGAGCGCGACCGCCAGCGACGCCCTCGAGCATTCGCCGCCGGAGAGCGACCCGGCAATCTGCTTCGCCTGCTGCCGCAACCCCGTGACCTCGACGGCCCGCTCCACGCTTGCGGGTGGCGCGCCCAGCACCCCGGCGAAGTAGCGCAGGTTCTCGGTGACGGTCAGGTCGCCGTACACCGAGGGCGTCTGCGTGACGTAGGCGACCCGCCGCCGCAGCCCCGGCGAGCCGGCGGGCTCGCCCAACACCTGCACCGTGCCGCCCTCGATGACCTGCACGCCGACGATGGCGCGGATCAGCGTGGTCTTGCCGGAGCCGCTGGGCCCGAGCAGCCCGGTGACCACACCACCTCGCACGTCCAGGTCGATGCCGGGCAGCACCAGCCGCCCGCCGCGCCGGACGCTCAGGCCGCGGACCTGCACCGCGGCGGGCGTGCTCTCCGCGATTCCCGCACGGGCGGGCTGGGTGGCTGGGTCGGTGGAGGGCATGGCCCGTCCTCTTCGCTGATCATCGCTACTCACCGGTATCGATATTCGATGATACGACCACTCCGAAGTGTTCCGCAACTGTCGAGTATCGATTTCTGGACAGCCGATGGGCGCCCTCTCCGGCTGTCCGCACCGGGCTCCGCCGCGTTGACCCTGCTTCGCGCGCGTTCCTATACTTGTGGATGGCCGCGCCTCGGCCTCCGGGGTGCGGTTGTGTCTCTGTGGCGATCCGCCCGGACCCGCCCGAGTGGCGCAACGGCAGCGCAACCGATTTGTAATCGGTAGGTTAGTGGGTTCGAATCCCCTCTCGGGCTCCAATTCCCGTGCTCCATCAGGACTCGGGCAGGCAGACCGGAGGCGATCGTGGCCGCTGACGTGAGCGACAGAGATCACCACGGGCAGGGGTGGGAGAGTGGTTAATTCCAGCGGACTGTAAATCCGCCGCCGTAAGGCTACGGGGGTTCGAATCCCTCCCCCTGCACCATCTGACCAACTCGGGTCCCGTGCGGCGGGTGCGGCAGCATCGGGCGGCGGGGTCGGCGACAACAGGCCCTCATAGCTCAGCCGGCAGAGCGCGTTCTTGGTAAGAACGAGGTCATGAGTTCGAATCTCATTGAGGGCTCCAGTCCTGCATCACACACCCCGCGTGGGCCGGGCGGTCCGGTAGCCAGCCCCCGCGGTCTACGAGTCCAGCAGTCGCTCAGACCCGGTCGCGGGCGGTAGGAGAAGGCGAAGATGGCCAAGGCGAAGTTCGAGCGGACGAAGCCGCACGCCAACATCGGGACGATCGGTCACGTGGACCACGGGAAGACGTCGTTGACGGCGGCGATCACGAAGGTGCTGGCGCTGTCCGGCGGCGC
>WHSU01000069.1 GCA_009379925.1 Dehalococcoidia bacterium
GCGCGTCGTCGACGCCTTCCTCGGCCTACAGCCCTGAGGGTCGGCGCGCCCGAACGGTTGCGATGATGGGACGCCTATGACCTACGGCTACTTCGGCACCATGCGCACGAAGCCTGGCCACCGAGACGAGGTGATCGAGATCCTGCTGCGATCCTCCGAGTCTCTCGCGGACGTCGGGTGCTACTCGTATGTGGTGGGCACGTCGGACACGGACGCCGATCTCATCTGCGTGAGTGAGCTGTGGGGGAGCAAGGAAGCGCACGACGCCTCACTCCAGCGACCGGAGACGCGCGACGCGATCGCGCGCGAGATGCCGATGCTCACCGGCCTCGGTGTCCCGTCGGAGGACAGCCGCTAGCTTGAGCCGCGAATTGCCTCGGGCAGGAGCCAGTAAGACGGCTCGCTAGACTGGTCACATGTCTGACACACAGCCGGCGCACCGTCTGCGCGTGACCTTCGCCAAGGAGGGGCCGCTGCGGTTCGTGGCGCACCTGGACATGATGCGCACGTGGGAGCGCACGATTCGACGCGCGCGCTTGCCGCTGGTGTACACGCAGGGCTTCTCCCCGCACGCCCGCATCGCCCTGGCCGCGCCCCTGCCGGTCGGCGTCGTCGGGCGGCGCGAGCTGCTCGACCTCTGGCTCGGTGCCCCACTGCCGCCCGAGGAGGTGGCCGAGCGCCTCGGTGCCGCCATGCCGCCGGGCCTGCGCGTCGAGGCGATCGAGGTGGTGGACGACGCGCTGCCGTCGCTCCAATCGGCGCTCCACTCCGCGACGTACGAAGTCGCGTTCGACTCGGGCGCCGTTGAGGTCGCCGCCGTCCGTGCCGCCTCCGAGCAGCTGCTCGCGACCGAGTCGGTCCCCTGGGAGGAGCAGCGAGGCGACAAGACGCGCCGCTACGACCTCCGCGAGACCGTGCTCGCCATCGAGGTCCGCGAGACAGACGGCCGCGTGGTGGTGGCGATGCACCTGTCCCTGGAGCAGGGGCGTACGGGGCGCCCGCAGCAGGTGCTGGCCGCGATGGGCGTCGAGACCGAACCGACCGAGGTGGCGCGCACGGCCGTCCGGCTCGCCGAGCCTGGCGTAGTGGCCTGAGCCACCGAGCGGTGGCCCATCGCGGCTTGCAGTCGTCTCGCACTCACGCTCGGTCGATGGTCCTCGTCCGTCCGTGCGAGGATAGAAGCAACGGCGTTCCCCGGTATCCGCCTGGCCGGTGAGCGAAGGAGCTGGCGATGCGTCTTCTGCTGGTCGCCGTCCTCGCGGTTCCCGTCATCGCGTTCGTCGTGCTGATGCAGGACTCCGGCGGCTCCCTGTTTCGCGACGGCACCGGCGCCAGCGCGCTGGACGGCGGTCCGGGCGGCGGCCCGGACGGTGACGGCGAGGAGGAATCCGCGACGCCCACATCGACGGCCGAGGAGCAGCCGTCGGCGACGCCGACCGAGTCGCCGACCGCGACCGCCACACGTCCGCCGGTGGAATCCGTGGTCGGCTCGCCCTTCGGCGGAGACGACTTTGTGCGCGCGCTGGAGGCGCAGGGCGTGGAGGCGGAACGGGGCAGCGAGACGAACCGCTGCGACGCGGACGACGACGGAGTGGGCGTGCAGTACCGGCTGACCGGCCCCGGCTCCGCCAGCGGGACCGTGTATTTCTGGGTCTATGCGGACGCCCAGGCCCGCGAACGCCACTGGGTGACGGGCGGCGCGCCCACGCCTCGTGACCCCTCATGCCCGCACGAAGGCAGCTACTGGAACCAGAACGTCGTGCTGCAGTCTGGGAGCGTCACCGACGCCGGGCTGCGCGACGCGCTGCGATCGGCGATCCTGACGTTGGACGAGTAGACCGACATCCAGCCCCCGGCGAGGAGAATGAGGCCTGCGCGATGACCACCCGCATCATGCTCGTCCGTCACGGCGAGACCGACAGCAACGCCGAGGGACGCACGCAGGGACTCCGCGACGTGCCGCTCAACGCCTTCGGGCGGCGGCAGGCGGCCGCGCTCGCGGAGATGCTGCGCAACCATGACCTGGCGGCGGTGGTGAGCAGCCCGTCCACGCGCGCCTTCGACACCGCGAGCGCGGTGGCGCAGGTGCACGGGCTCACCGTGGCGGTCGATGCGCGCTGGCAGGAGATGGACCAGGGCATCCTCGACGGCCTTACCGGCGGGGAGCTGCGCCACGAGCACGCGGACTTCTTGCGCCGCTGGCGCGACGAGGACCCCACCGACCTGCGCATGCCCGGCGGCGAAACGCTGCGCGAGGTGCAACAGCGAGCGGTCGCCGCCACCGAGGATCTGGCGGCGCGCTACCCGGACGCGGCGGTGGCGGTGGTCACGCACAACTTCACGTCGCGCACCATCCTCTGCCACGCGATCGGCGTGCCGCTCGCCTCGTTCCGCCGCCTGCGGCAGGACCTCTGCTCGCTGTCGGTCGTCGAAGTGCGCCCGGACGCCGGCTGGTCCGTGGCCGTGCTGAACGACGGTTGCCACCTCCCGCTGCCGGATGCCAGCTGATCGCCTCTTCATCATCGACCTCTCCCGGTAGCGAGGATGTCGGCGTGGGGGTGCTCCCGGGCCACGACGCGGTTTGTCGCACGCGCGCTCGGTTGGTACTGTTTTGCTCGGCGGGGTGGCAAAGGACAGCGACGCCGTGTCGTTCCGGCTCCCCAGGTTCGGCCCGGCGCAGATGGTCATGGCCGTCGCGCTCGTCCTGCTCGCCCTCTTCATCTACGCCACCGTCCAGACCGCCGCGCAAGGCTACCGCCTCAAGCGTGAAGAACAGGCGCTGACCCAGGAGGTCGCCGCCCTCGCCCGGCAACGCAACGAGCTGGAGGGGCTGCTGCGCTACCTGAAGTCCGACGAGTACATCGAGGGCTTCGCGCGCCAGCAGTTCGGCCTCGTGCGCCCCGGCGAAGTCGCCGTGCAGGTCGATGCGCCCGAGGCCAGCGGCGAGGAACGGCTGCCCGGCCAACGCTGGTGGGAAGCGCTCTTCGGCCAGTAGGCCCCGACCCCTCGTACGCCGTCCGGCTTGCGCTACGCTCTCCGCATGATGGCTGAGACGGGTCCGGCCGACCCACGTGCCCCGGCCGCGCCGCCCCACCGGGACGCGCACGACACGCTCCCGCGCAACCGCCTCACCGCGGCTTTCGAGCGCCGCATCGCTGCCGTACTGGACCGCCACATCGAGGCCGGCGCACGCCTCGTGGTGGCGTGCTCGGGCGGGCCCGACTCCACCGCGACGCTGGTCGCGGTCACCCGCGCGCGCTCGGCTTCCCGGGTCACCGCGGCGTGCTTCGACCACCGGCTGCGCCCGGATGTGGAGGTGGAGACCGAGCGCGCCGTCGTGAGCGACACGTCCGAGGCCCTCCGTGTACCCGTCGTGTTCGGGGCGGGCGCCGCGCCCGCCACTGGTGGCGAGGCCGGCGCGCGCGCGGCCCGCTACCAGTGGCTCGCGGAGATCTGCCGGGACGCGGAGGCGCGCACCTGCGTCACCGGCCACACCATGGACGACCAGGCCGAGACCGTGCTGCTGCGCCTGGTACGCGGAAGCGGCTTGCCGGGCGCCTCTGCCATGGCCGAGGTCTCCCCGTGGCCGCTGCCCGACGCCGCCCCCGTCCACCCAGGCGGGGCCGGCGCCTTGCGCCTCGTGCGGCCGCTGCTCGCGTGCGCCCGAGCGGAGGTGCTGGACTACCTGGACGCGCTCGGGCTCGAGGCGCGGGAGGACCCCTCGAACGAATTGGTGACGTTCGACCGCAACCGCATCCGCCACCGAGTGCTCCCTGAACTGCGGCGCCTCAACCCTCGAGCGGCACGGCGCATCGCCGCCTTCGCCGAACTCGCGCGCGCTGACGACGAGGCGCTCCAGGCGTGGGCGACTCAGGTGCTGACGGCGCACGCATCGCAACGTGGGAGCGCTGTCTACATCGAGCGCGCCGTGCTGCGTGCCCTGCCGGAAGCCGTCGCATCGCGCGTCGTGCGCCAGGCGGGCGAGCGAGTAGGGTTGCGGCTCGACCTGGCGCAGACCGTACAGGTGCTGGCGTGCCTCGGACGGAGGGGCGCGCGCACCTCCCTCGCGGACGGCCACGCGAGGACAGACGAGGTGGAACTGGTGATCGAGCGCGATCGCACGTCACGGCCACCATGAACGCCGCTAATGCCTCAGCAGGCCGCGTCGCCGGTCGGCGCGGGTCTCTCCGTCCCGCACGTCGGCGAGCGGCCGCTGGCTTGACGAGCGCCTATCGATGTCGTACATTCGTTCGTAACGAAGCGGCCTCCCCGGCCACTTCGGAGGGCTGGCGAGCCCTCGGGTGCCGCGCTTGACACTGCGGGCACCGGAACCTAGATTTAACTCGTTCCCAACAACGGCTCAAACGCGCCGACGGTCGGGTCACGGACTTGACCAGCCGGATGCCGGTGGGTACTCTCTCGATTCGCCGCTCGAAACCGGGTGGCAGCGTACATTTACATCTGGATAGCGCGCAGAATCTAAAACAGGATCCCCGTTGAACTGTCGGGGGCCTGGCGCAACGGCGTCGAGCGCAAGCTGGACGTCGAGGCGTCGTGGTGTCCGGCGGATCCCCAACGAACTTAAGCCGGCTGTCTGGTCTTCGGAGCAGGCGGACGGAATGAGACATTTTGTTGGAGAGTTTGATCCTGGCTCAGGATAAACGTTGGCGGCGTGCCTAATGCATGCAAGTCGCACGAGAAGCCGGCTTCGGCCGGTGGACAGTGGCGGACGGGTGAGTAACACGTAGGAACCTGCCCGGAAGTGGGGGGCAACTCTCCGAAAGGAGAGCTAATACCCCATACGGTCTACGGACCAAAGCTTCGGCGCTTTCGGAGGGGCCTGCGGCGGATTAGCTAGTTGGTGGGGTAACGGCCTACCAAGGCGACGATCCGTAGCTGGTCTGAGAGGATGACCAGCCACACTGGGACTGAGACACGGCCCAGACTCCTACGGGAGGCAGCAGCAAGGAATTTTGCACAATCGACGCAAGTCGGATGCAGCAACGCCGCGTGGGGGAAGAAGGGCCTCGGCTTGTAAACCCCTTTTGCGAGGGAAGAAGATCTGACGGTA
>WHSU01000059.1 GCA_009379925.1 Dehalococcoidia bacterium
CGGCGGGTCAAGGTACCGCATGCGGAGTGTACCGCCGGTCTTGGCGTACTGCGCCGGGTCCGCTTCGCCCATGCTCGCGGCGACGGCCCCGTCGTACATCCCAGGCTCGAGCTTCACCGCGCCGGCCGCGGGACTCCCGCCGTCACCCGGTGCGGTGGTCGCGC
The DNA here is from genome assembly GCA_009379925.1 of Dehalococcoidia bacterium. Lineage (GTDB taxonomy): Bacteria > Chloroflexota > Dehalococcoidia > UBA2979 > UBA2979 > WHSU01. The sequence goes on from WHSU01000059.1 coordinate 165, forward strand.
CACCGTCGCCGCCGTTACCGCCGTTGTCCCCACCGTCGTCATCGCCGCCGCAGCCGATGAGCGCGGCGCCGGCGAGGCCCACCATGCCGGCGCCGGCCCCTCTCAGCGCCGTGCGCCGGCCATATCGCGACCGGCTCCAGTAGTTCGTTCCCTCTGGCATCGGGGAATCCTTTCCCACGTGGCGCGGGCCGTCACCACACTAGTGTTGGCGCAGTACGTACCCCTCGCCCGAGCGCGCCGTCAATGACAGACCACGGTCGTGATGCGGCGGACGCGTGAGCGCTCGCGAGATACGAACGTGATTGACGACTGTGATGGCCCGAGGCTGGCTTCCGCCCAGTGGGCGCCTGAGCGGACGCTGCTTGCGAGCCCCGTGGTAGATTCGGCCCCCTGCTCGGTGCCGTTGGGTGGAGGGCCCGTGGCTGAGACGCCGGTGGCGTCCGACGAAGGGCGCGAGGCCGCGACAACGGCTGCCGAGGCGCAGCCGCTGACGCCCGCCGCGTCCGGGTTCGCGGTGCTCCTCGCAGCCCTCTGGGGTGGCAACGCCGTCGCCATCAAGGCGGGCCTGGACGACGCGCCACCGTTGCGCCTCGCGTGGATGCGCTTCGTGGCCGGCGGCATCGTTACCGTCGCGTGGGCGTTGTCGACGAAGCAGTCGCTGCGCCCCACCCGGCAGGAGTTGCGGCCGCTTGGGTGGCTGGCCCTGCTGTTCACTACGCAGATCGCGTTCATGAACGTCGGGCAGGACCACACCACGGCCTCGCACGCCGTGGTGATCAACACGACCTTTCCGCTGTGGACGGGCGTATTCGCGCACTTCTTCGTGCCCGGCGACCGGCTCACGCCGCTGCGCACCGCCGGCACGCTGGTCGCCTACGCCGGCGTGGTCGCCATCTTCGCGCAGAGCCTGGGCAATGCGGAGGGCAGCCTGACCGGTGATGCGCTGATGCTCGGTTCGGCCTCGTTGCTCGGCGCGCGACAGGCGTATACCTCGCTGGCGGCGCAGCGCGTCGCGCTGCCGAAGATGCTGCTGACGCAGACGGTCGTCGGGATCGCGGTCTTCCTCACCGCCGGGTTGCTGCTGGAGCGCGAACCGTGGGTGTTCACCGAGCGCCTGGCGCTCTCGATCCTCTACCAGGGCGTGGTGATCGCCGGGTTCGGCTTCATCGGCAACATGTGGCTGCTCAAGCACTACCAGCCATCGGGCGTCACGGCGCTCTCGCTGACGACGCCGGTCTGGGGCGTGCTCCTCTCGAACCTGGTGCTCGACGAGCCGCTGGGCTCCACGCTCTTCGCCGGCCTCCTCCTGGTCGTCCTCGGCTCGGCGCTCGCCCAATGGAGTTCCTGGCGCCGCGGCGCCGTCCGCACCTCGGTGCCCGTACGCCCACCCGAGGTCGGCGCGGCCGGCGCGGTCGCCGAGGTGGGAGCGCCAGACGCGCCGGACGCAGCGCCGCGCGGACCTCGCGAGCCCGAGCAGCGCCGGTAGCCCGCGTCCGCGGCACACGCGGCCGTACGCGCACCAACCCCGAGCCTGCCCGCTCCGAGGCGAACACAGGCGTCATCGCACAGCGTAGGATGGCGGCGGGAGCGGCCATCGTGGCGACACCGACTCCAGATGCGCACCCCGCCACCGAGGCGTCCACGGAGGCTGTCACCGAGCACGGCCGTCCGCCCGCCGCCCTCCCGCTGCCCGCGACGCTCCTCGGGCGCCCGGTTTTCTACGGCTGGTACATCGTCGGGCTCGCCTTCGTCGCGGCGATGATGTCGTCGGGCATCCAGGCGTACTCGCTGGGTGTCTTCATCACGCCGATGACCGAGGAGTTGGGCTGGTCGCGCACCGACATCTCCCTCGGCCAGACGATCTCTACCGGGATGATGGGCGTCCTCGGGCTGTTCATCGGCGGCACGCTCGACCGTCGAGGCGGGCGTGGGTTGATGATCGGCGGCGCGGTCCTCGCCGGGCTGGGCTTCATCCTGCTCGGGCAGGTGCGCGAGCTGTGGCAGTACTACCTCGTCAAAGGCGGCGTCGTCACGCTCGGCATGGTCGGGATGGGCGCGATGGTGGTGAACGTCGCCGTCTCGAACTGGTTCGTGCGCCGTCGAGGGCGCGCCATCGCCATCTCGGCCATGGGCATCTCCGTGGCGGCGCTGCTCTTACCCACGGTCGCCTCCGCGATGATCACCGCCTACGGCTGGCGCGCGGCGTGGGCCGTGATCGGCGTGGCGGTGTGGGTGGTGATGATCCCGCCGACGTGGCTGATCATGCGGCGGCGCCCCGAGGACTTCGGCCTGGAGCCCGATGGCGGACGGCGGCTGGCCGCCGTGGGGGACGCGCGTGAGGAGCGCCGCTCGCAGGTAGACGCCGCACGCTGGACCCGCCGCCAGGCGATCCACACGCCGGCCCTCTGGATGCTCATCCTCACCTTCGGCCTGGCCAGCATGGGCCTCGGCGCCATGCTGCTGCACCTGTTCCCCTACCTCACCGACACCGGCTTCTCGCGCAGCGAGGCAGCTGCCGGGTTCAGCATGATCGGCCTCGCCGGGTTGCTGTCGAAGCCCTTCTGGGGGCTCGCCATCGAGCGCTTCGCCGCCCGGGTCACGGCCGCAACCGAGTTCCTGATGATGGCCCTCGGCATCGCCCTCATCCTCGCGGTGGACTCCACCCTCTCGATGTTCCTCGCGGTCTTCGTGTTCGGTCTCGGCATCGGCGGCGTCGTGACCGTGCAGGAGACGGTGTGGGCCGACTACTTCGGGCGGTTCACCCTCGGCATGGTGCGCAGCATCGGCCGGCCGTTCACCATCGTCTCCAGCGCCGGTGGCCCGGTGCTCGCCGGCGTGGCCTACGACGTGGGCGGCAGCTACGAGGTCGCGTTCATCGTCTTCATCGGCACGTACGTCGCGGCGGCGGTTCTCATCCTCCTCACGCCCGAGCCCTCGCCGCCCGCCTCACCGCAACCGTCGCTCGCCGCGCCCGAGCCCGTCCCGGCGACCACCGATGCGCGCCACGCCGCCGTCGAGGCGCCCCCCGCGCCGCGCTCCGACCGCCTCGCCGGCGACTGACGCTTCGCTGCATCACCTGATCCCACTTGAAACGGGCCGGCTGCGGGCGGTGCGCGCCGCAGCACCTTCGAGGCGCGGCGAGAAGCCGCGGGACACCTCGACATCACGCGAGGATGAGCCGCGGTCGAGCGCACATCAATCTTCTCGTGATATTGCGCGATAAATCACACACATACCTCGTCTGCGGCGTGAGGTCGCGCTAGCGTTTCGTTGAGAGAACATCACGCCGGTGAGTTCGCCACCGGCAACCGGGACAGAGGGAGTGACTTGGTAAGCAATTACTGGACGTCGGGTCGAGTGTCGCGGCGCGCGGCTCTTCGGGGCGGTGCGATGGGCGCCTTTGGCCTCGCGGGCGCCGCGCTGATTGGGTGCGCGGACGACGACGAGCCGGGTTCCGACGGGACCGCGACGCCCGGCGGAAATGGCACAGCGGCGGCCGGGACGGCGCCCAACGGTCCGGTCAGCGGTGGCCGGTTTCGCGGCACCGAGGCCGGGGACCCGACCAGCCTCGACCCGATGGTGAGCGGCAGCGTCTCCACGAAGTCGATCGCGGCGCACGTGTACAGCCGCCTCATGCGCATCGACACCGCCGAGGACGCCGACCCCTTCGACCGGCTGCCCACGGGCGACCTGGCGGAGAGCGTCGAGTCCGACGACGGTCAACACTGGACGGTCAAGCTGCGGCCGGGCGTCAAGTTCCACAACATCGCACCCGTGAGCGGCCGCGAGCTGACCAGCGAGGACGTGCTGTTCTCGTACCAGCGCCTGTCCGCGCCGCAGTCCCCGAACAGCACGCAACTCGGCTCGGTGGTCGATGTGCAGGCGGTGGACAACTACACGCTGACCTTCACGCTGGACGCGCCGTCGCCGGAGTTCCATGAACTGCTGGCGGACGGCAACCTGCTCTACGTCCAGCCCGTCGAGGCGGACGGCGGGTTCGACCCGGTCGTCCAGACCATCGGCACCGGGCCGTGGATCCTGCGGGAGTACGTCCCGTCGTCAAAGCTCACCTTCGATAAGCACCCGGAGTACTTCGTCGAGGGCCTCCCGTACATGGACGGTATCGACGAGGCGATCATTCCGGAGGACGCGAACGTCAAGGCGCAGTTCGAGGCTGGGAACGTCGACTTCGCGTCGATCAGCGCGGAGGACCTGCTGGACATGCAGCAGCGGTTTCCGGGCGGCACCTGGCTCCCCGGCACCGGCAACGGCATGGCGTGGATCGCCTTCTCCGGCAAGGACATGAGCCCGGACGCCGTCTGGCGCGACGAGCGGTTCCGGCAGGGCGTCTCGATGTCCGTCGACCGCGCGGCGCTGCTCGACTTCGCGGGCAACGCCTCCAGGCTGTTGGATGCCGGATTCGACTTCACCACCCTGACGCGCTGGAACAACATTCCGGAGCCCTGCGCCTTCGGTCCGCGCTTCTGGCTCGACCCCCAGTCCGAGGGGCAAGGCCCGTCCAGCACGTACTTCCAGTACAACCCGGACGAGGCGCGCAAGATGTACGAAGCGGTGGGCGTGGGCCAGCAGCCCATCCCGTACATGTATACCGACCGCTACGGTGACGTGTTCACGAAGGTCGTCGAGGCGACCGGTGGCATGCTCACGGATGCGGGCCTGGTGGTGGAGCAGCAGTTCCAGGACTACAACTCGGTCTACATCACCAACACGTTCGTGGGGAACTTCCACGGTGTGGTGTACGGACTCGAGAGCCAGTTGACCCCCGGTGGGTACGCGGAGCGCTTCTTCGGCCAGGATCCGGCCAACCACGGCCGCGTCCACGAGCCGGAGATGGAGGAGATGCTGGTCGCCCAGCGCACAGAGCTGGACCCCGATGCTCGGACGGAGATCCTCTACAACATGCAGCGACGCCAGGGCGAGATGATGTATTACATCCCGGCGCAGTCCACCTCCAGCACCCAGTGGTCCGGCTACTCCAGCCGCGTCCGCGGCCTGCGCCGTACCCGAGGCTATGGCGCCGGCACCGATGTGTTCGCGAACGTCTGGCTCTCAGCCTAGCGAGCCCTCCTGGAGCGCAGCGCGCGAATCGAGAGGCCCCGGGCGACCGGGGCCTCTTCGTCTGGCGTGGCGCGGCCCGCTTCGCGCCCGCTCCGCGCTATGCTCGCCGCGGCCCACACCGGGGGGCACACGGTCCGGAGGTACCTATGGACGCACTGGTGACCCGCCTCAACGCGCTGTGTGACGAGCAGCCGTTCCACACCGGGTGGTACATCGAGGACCTGCGCACGGGGTGGAGCGCCGAGCGGCACGGAGATGTCGTGCTCCCATCCGCGAGCACGCGCAAGGTCGCCATCCTGATGACGGCGTTGCAGGCGGCCCACGCCGGCCGCATCGACCTCGATGCTCGTGTACCCGTGGACACCGACCTCGCGACGACATCCGGGTGCCTCCAGTGGTTCACGCCGGGGCTGAACATCGCCGTGCGCGACCTGCTGCTGATGATGATCATCGTCTCGGACAACGTCTCCACCCGGCACATCACCGGTCTCGTGGGCCTCGAGGCGGTGCAGGCGCTCTGCGACTCGCTGGGCATGACCGGCACCACGCACCGCCGGGCCACGCCGGACTACAGCCTCCCGAGGGACCCCGGCCCCGGTGTCTCCAACGACACGACGCCCAACGACCAGGGCCGGCTGCTCCGCGCCATCGTCGACGGCGCCCGCGACCCCGACGCCGCGCGACGCCTCGACGTGACGCCCGAGCTGTGCGCGCTCGCGCTCGACCTCATGTCGAAGCAGCGGCTGCGCAACCGCATCCCGTACTGGCTTCCCGAGCGCACGAGGGTGGCGCACAAGACCGGCTCGCTGGGCGGGAACCTGGGAGACGTGGGCGTGGTCTACGCCGGTGATGTGCCGCTCTTCACGTTCTGCGCCTTCACGGACGGTGTCCCGCTGGCGCTGCCGGACGGCACCGCCGGCCACGCCGCCGCCGACCACCTGATCGGCCGCATGGCCCGCGAGGCCTGGGACGCGCTGCTGCCGCCGGAATAGCCATCGAGTAGCCGTCGAGTCGCCCTCGAGGCGGCGCGCTACTCGACTGCTGCCGCGCTCGGCAGGCGGTACACCTGTTGCGCCGTGTCGTGGAACATCGATGCGCGTTCGGCCGGCGTGAAGTCCTTCGTGAGCTTCTTGAACTGGTTCCACAGCACGGTGTACGAGCAGGACGCCCGGTCCACGGGGAAGTTGCTCTCGAACATGCAGCGGTCGGGGCCGAACTGCTCGATGGTGTAGTCGTACCAGTCGCGGTTCGGCTCCAGCAGTTCGTCCGAGGTCGGCGGCCGCTCCCGCTCGTGCCAGCCAAAGCCGTTGACCGGCATCTGGATGCCGCCCACCTTCGCAACCACGTTCGGGCACGCCGCGATCGCCGCGAGGTCCGTCTTCCACTGCGCAAAGACCTCATCCCGCTTCCCGGCGTACGGCCCGACGCCAATCGGGCCGCCGAGGTGGTTGAGCACGATGGTGGTGTCGGGGAAGGCCCGCGCCAGGTCCACTAGTTCCGGCATCTGGGGGTGGTAGAGCCACGCCTCGAAGATCAACCCGTGGTCACGCAGCTGTGCGAACCCGCGGCGGAACGCGGGGTCCAGGAGCACGTGGGGCGGCGAGGCCGGCGGACGTCCCTCCAGCACCTCCGGCTCCGCCCAGGCCGCTCGATGCCGGATGCCGCGAAAGCGCGGGCTGGCCGCCAGCTGGGCCTCCAGGACGGGCGCCACGCGGTCGCCCAGCGTGAGGTCGGCCGTGCCGGAGATGCCGGCGGCCGCGCGCAGGTCGCCGTAGCGGCCGTCCGCGCACGCCTCGGCGATCTCCTCCACGAAGTCCGTCTCACCCACCGGCCGCAGTTCCTCCGGCCCGTCCGCGCGGTACATCGAAGAGCATTCGACAAAGACCGTCTGGCGGACGTTGTGGTCGCGCACGTCCTCGGCGAGCTCTTCGAGCAGATAGCGGTTGCGGCGCCGGTCCCAGAAGTGATGATGCGGGTCGATGATCGGGAGGTCCGGCTCCACCGCCGCCTCCTCGGTCAACAGGTGCCACGGCCGTTCGTTTGTCATCGGGATCCCCCTCCGCACGCCCGCTACCGGTCGCGCGCAGCGTACTCCCGAGGCGCAAACGGTGCTGCCTAGATATTCCGGGCGATGAACGACTTGATCAGCGCGAGTGCCCGGTCCGAGGCGGGGCCCGGTTCCCGCAGGAATCCGTGCGGCGCGCCCGGATACTTTGCCAGCTCGATGACGCCGCCGGCCAGGCTGTACGCCTCCGCGAACTCCTCCGCCATCATCCGCGGCAGGGACTCGTCGAGGGCGCCCTGGACGAGCAGGGTCGGCGGCATCAAGACCGGCTCGCCCCGCTGCAGGATGTGGGGCGGGCTCGCCTCGGTCATGCCTTCCTCGGAGCCGAAGTAGCGGAGGTGGTTCGCCATCAGCGGCTCGTTGTCGCGGCCCTGGGCCAGCCGGTAGCGCGACAGCGGGTCGATGACCGGCCAGCCCATGATCACGTACGCCAGGCTCGCGTCGACGCCCGCGTCACCCTCGAGTGGCAGCGCGCCGTACTGCTCCGGCCGCATCGCCGCGAGCATCACCTGGTGCCCGCCGCTGGACCAGCCGGCCGCGCCGAGCGATTCGGCCGTGCCACCGAACTCCGAGGCGTGCAGCTTCAGCCATCGGATGGCGTAGTTGATGTCCTCCTGCGCCGCCGGATGTGGCGCGGCCAGGGATGTCCGGAAGTCGATCGCGGCGACGACGAGTCCGCTCCTCGCCATCCCCAGGTCGGACGACTCGTTCATGAGGCGGTCGCCGTTGGCCCAGGCGCCCCCGTGGACATCGAGGAGTGTGGGGAACGGCCCGGCGCCCACGGGTCGGTGTACCCGCGCCAGCCAGACCGTGTCCCCTTCCCGCCGGTACTCCACGTCGGTGGACTCGACCTCGTAGGTCGCGTTGGGGTCGTACATGAGGGCCTGCGTGCTGGTCATCGGTGTCCCCCTCCGCGCCCGCGACTGGTCGCGCGAAGCGTACGCCCGAGGTGCAACGCGCGGGGAGGCGGCCCCCCACCCCAGCCCTCCCCCACGAGGGAAATAACATACTTGACTCAGCAATGGCGCGGGGGTCAAAGTGATTCCTAGCGTGGCACCTTGCCGCGTACGCGAACGGCGTCTCGGTGAGGGTCAGCCCATGAAGTTCTGCTACTGCGACGAGAGCGGGATGGGGGAGGAGCCCATCGCCACGATGGTTGGCGTAGTCGTCGATGCCGATCGGATGCACCTGACCAAGAGCGAGTGGGCACGTCTTCTGAGGTATCTCTCTCGCGAAACCGGGCGCACGGTTACCGAGTTGCACATGCGCGATCTGTACCAGGGACGCCGTGAGTAACACCAAACAATCGACGGGCCTGACCGAGCCCGGATAATTACCAGCATCATCGAGTGGTTTGAAGAACGTCGTCATCACATCGTCTACGCCGCGCTAGACAAGGCTAGTTATCACGACAAGTGGTCGCGCCAGGATATCCCTGACGAGCTAGGGACGATCTGGCGGTTCCTCGGATTCCACATGATGCTGGCGATGCAACGAAGGTTCATGAGGGAGGAGAAACACAAGGGCAATACGGTCTACATCTTCGACAATGAAGAGCGCGAGCAGATGCGCTTTGCTGACCTGGTGCAACGGCCGCCGGAGTGGAGCGATGCATACTATGAGCGTCCCAGAAATGCCGATCCGCTTGATCAAGTAATCGACACGCCGTATTTTGCCGATTCCACCCAAGTAGCGCTGGTGCAGATGGCGGACACCGCTGCCTACCTACTCCGTCGCTATGCTGAGGTTGAGTTGGGGCTCGATGCGCCTCGCTACGATGGTGAACTTGAGCGGCTGCGGGAGTGGGCCACGATGCTATCCGCTCGGTCCATTGGGCGGGCGCACATCTACCCACGCGCCAAGCGAACCGACGCGCACGACTTGTTCTTTAACCTCGCCCCGGAGCCGATTCGTGATCTGCCCTAGACACGGGCACTCAGTCGGTGCGGGGAGCGGACAGCTGCTTCGCGTTGTATGCGGTCAACTCGGCGCGCGCTTTGGCTTCCATGTCGGACCTGGAGACCGAACCGGGGTTGTCGAGGATCTGTTTGTCGTTGAGCACCAAAAACTCGTCGAGTTTGTCCCGCCAGTCCGCCATGTACATGGGCGTCCGCTCGATACTTCGCAGTTCTGCGAACGACAGGAACTGCTCGACGAGCAGATTGAGGCGCTGAAGTTCGAGCTCTTCGAGGTAATTCTTGGCGACCTTGGCGTCTGCTGCTGTGATCACAGCGGCCTTCCAACTTGTAAGCCCCATGTTGGGCTTCAGGTGATTCACGCGCCCAGACACAATCTCGGCGGCGGTGTGCCCAGTGATCGCGTAGTGGAACTTGTTCTGAATGGTCGCAAAAAACTCGGCTGCGGAGTCCGTCTTGCGGTCGTAGTCGATGCTCGTTGCGAAAATGTCGAGCACCTTCTCATAGAAGTTGCGCTCGGACGTGCGGATGCGGCGGACACGCTCGACAAGCTCGTCGAAGTAGTTGGGCTCTTCTCCGGCGAGTCGGGCGTCGTCCATAACGAAGCCCTTTACGACGTATTGACTGAGCTTATCGGTGGCCCATGCTCGGAACTGCGCCCCTCGGTGCCCCCCTACCCGATATCCCACCTGGAGGATCATTTCGAGGTTGTAGGAGGAGACTTCGCGGGTCACCTCCCTGTCGCCTTCCGTCTGAACCTGTGCAGATTTTGCACAGGTTCCCTCGGGCGACAGCTCACCGGCGTCGTAGATGGCGGTGATGTGCCGCTGTATCACCGAGCGATCGCGCTGGAAAAGCTCGGCCATCCGAGCTTTATCGAGCCAAACCGTGCCGCCACGCAAGATGACTTGGACAGCCGGAAGGCCGTCCTCCGGTTGGTAGAGGATGATGTCGCTGTCTGCCACGTTCGATGCTCCAGACGGGGAGACGGTGATTCTAGCAGGTCGCCTAACTGGCGGGGGGCCTGTCACGGCCCTCGCTGCGGTCCTTCGGATGGTTCGTCGGCGGTTTGGGCGCGTTCACGATCCGCTTGGCCAGTTGCTCGAATCGCTCGAAAGCCGTTTTTGCCTTCTTGGGCACGCTTGCCCCTCCGTTGTCTAGGCAGGCGTCGTACCGACGGCGGGGCCACTGGTCAGGTCAGCGTAAGTCAGACGCTTGCCCATGATGCCGCGCAACGCAGCCTTGAACCGCTCGCCATCTGTGATCTTCCGGCTGTTGTAGCGGAACGCCTGTTCATCGAGGTAGCGGAACAGGTGGAACGGCTCGACCGAGACGTAGGTGCCGTGAATCGACCGCTTGAGCAGGCTCCAGAAGTTCTCGATGCCGTTGGTGTGGATGGTGCCGCGCACGTACTCGTTGGCGTCGTGCTCGACCACGCCATGCGCGTACTCCTCTCCGAGGAAGCGGTATCCGCCCGCGCCATCGGTGTTGAGGTTGGCACCCGGAGTCACGTTCTCGCGAACCTGGGCCTCGAGAGTCCCACGCTTGTTGTCGGGGATGGGGCGGACGCGGACACGACTGTGACCGTCCGGCCCGTGGCGCTCCAGCACGCCGAACACGGCAGCCTTGCCGGTCATGCCGACGCCACCCTGCAACTTGGCCTCGCGCTGTGCCTTGTGCATGTTGCGCGCCTTGCCGCCGATCCAAGTCTCGTCGGCCTCGACGATGCCCTCCATCTTGTTGAAGGTGCCGTCCTCCATGGCCGCGCGGATGCGCGCGAGCATGAACCAAGCGGACTTCTGAGTGACACCGATGGAGCGGGACAGCTCGTAGGACGAAACGCCGTTCTTGGCGTTCGCGAGCATCCAGATGGCGGCGAGCCACTTGTCCAGCGGGATGGGCGAGTCCTCAAAGACGGTGCCCACCTTGATCGAGAACTGGCGCTTCGCGTGCTTCTCCTTGCACTCCCAGATGCGCCGGGTGCTCAGGAAGCGCACGTCCATGTTCCCGCAGCGAGGGCAGGCCACACCGTTGGGCCAGCGCAGTTGCATCATGAAGTCGAGCGCCACGTCCGGGTCAGCGAAGTAGCGCATCGCTTCCATGAGGGTGGTCGGTTCGTTGGTCATGGTCCGTTTCCTCCTGCTGAGACACAGGATAAGGCCTGGATTCTACTGAGTCAAGTATATTGTTGCCCCCACGAGGGGAGGGGGCAAGAAGGGGAGGGGGAGGAGGCGAGAAGGAAATGAGCTGCGCGGAGTCGTCTTACCCCCTCCCCCTGTACGGGTGTTCAGACGGGAGAGATGGGTGACAGGTGTTCGGAGACATGCGTGACACCTGTTGGGTGGGTCATCGGCGCTCCCGGAGGTCGACCTCGGCGATCTGGATGGTAGCGAAGAAGACGGTGAA
>WHSU01000026.1 GCA_009379925.1 Dehalococcoidia bacterium
CCGGGAGGCGGGCCGCCAGGTGGGCCCGGAGGCCGTGGAGATCCTCGCCAATATCGACGCGCTGGAGCTGGCCGTCGAGCAGCGGGCAGCCACCGAGAGCATCGGGCCGGAGGACCTGCTCGACATCCACCGGGTCCTGCTCGCCCGCGATGCGGGAGGGCGGACGCCTGGCGAGTTTCGCCACTCGCAGAACTGGATTGGAGGGAACGACTACAACCCCTGCGGGGCGGACTTCGTCCCGCCGCCACCCGAAGAGGTTGAGGGCTTGGTCGAGGATCTCTGCGGCTTCTGCAACCCAGAACTGCTGCCGCCGCTGCTGCAGGCCGCGATCGCGCACGCCCAGTTCGAGACGATTCACCCGTTCGTGGACGGGAGCGGCAGGACGGGGCGGGCGCTCGTCCAGGCGATCCTGCGACGCCGTGGCCTCGCGCCCACGTTCGTCCCACCGATCAGCGTCATGTTCTCGCGGCAGCGGGGCCGGTACATCAGCGGACTGACGGCGTTCCGCGAGGATCGGCTTGTCGAATGGATCACGATCTTCGCGACCGCGACGGCCGAAGCGGCGCAGCTCGCCGAGCGTTGCGGAGGCCAGGTCGCCCAACTACAGGACCGGTGGCGGCATCGCCTCCTCGAACGATCCAATCCACGCGCGGACGCAGCGGCCTGGAGGGTCATCGACGTTCTCCCTGCGCACCCGATGGTGACTGTGCCGATCGCCGTCGTCGCAACGGGTCGGACAAGGCCGGCCGTGACAAACGGGATAGACGAGTTGGAGCGCGCGGGGGTGCTGATACCGCTTGCTGAGTCACGCCGGAATCGAGTGTGGGAGCCGGCAGGCTTGCTCGATGTGGTCACTAGACTCGAGTCCGGCGACGGGTAGGGCATGCGCGAGCATCCTTCCTCGGTGACGGTCAGGCATGCCGCCCTCGTCGCAGAATTGACGCCCGAGGAGCGCGCGGCGCTCGCGGCCGAGCTGCTCGCAGCCAACGTCCGCGAGGCCGTAAGCGAGGCGCTAGCCCGCACGGCGCGAACGCCCACCGAGGCTGGCGGCTTCGGCCTTGGCAGCCAAGAGAGCGACGGCGCGCCGACCGCAATGAATCCGGAGCAGGCCGCGAAGTACTGTGGCGTGGGGATCAACGCCATGCGCGGACTGCTCCGGGCGGGCTCGATCCCGGCACGCCGTTCTGGGCGGCGCTGGATCGTTCGCCGTGAGGCGCTCGACGAGTGGATGCGGAACGAGGAGGAGGCGGAACACCGACAACGCCTGGACCTGCTCGCCCACGGGCGCGGGCGCCGCGCGCGCACGCAGGTACTCGGGCAGTACGTCTCATCGCTTGATCGGTAGGAGACCGGGGGTTCATCGCTCCGCCGCGGTGAGGTCGCAATGTTCGAGCGCGACTACTATCGCGGCGCTCGTGTCCACGAATGAGGGGATCGGATCGCGCGAGCGTCAGGAGGCGTTGTGATCACTCGGACTCAGAGGTTGTGAGTTTATTGACGGCGCGGGGAGCCCACCCTGTTTCGATGATTCGCCGCATCTCGGTGGGGAGGCGTGACGTGCAAGATCGGCCGAAATGACCCCGCTGATGGGGTGAGCACTTCGAAGTCGTCAATAGACTCACAAACTCTCAGTTGAATCGATGGATCGGGGTTCTATTCGTCGTCTTCCCGATCGTGGTCGTTGCGACCGTCATTGTGCAGGTCGCCGCGGTCGGAGACGGGCCGGACCCTGCGAAGGACAAGATCGCCGAGAGCCTGGCCGATATCCACGACAACGAGGGCGCCTTCCTGGTCGCCCAGGCGTTCGACATAGCGACCAACGTCCTCGCAGCGGGCCTAGCGGCGGCGGCGTACCTGCTGTTCCGCGGCCGCAACCGGCCGCTGGCTTTGCTGGCGTTCACCGGCATCCTGGCGTCGGCCCTACTCTTCATGCTCGCCGACGTCGGCGATTTCACGGTCACCCGCCTCGCTGACGATCTCGCCCAGGGCGACGCCGGCGGTGCGGGTGGGGGAGAGATCCTCGATCTCGCGCGCGCGATCGTGATGCTGAGCGAGTTCGCCACCATGAACGGCGGTACGTTCCTCGCTCTCGGCCTGATCGCATTGGGGGCGCTGCTCGTCTGGGCCCCGCAGAGCGGTGGAGCGTCCGAGGCAGCGTCGACGATCCCGCGCTGGATCGGCTGGGTGGCCGGGCTGTCCGGTGTGCTGATCGCGCTGATCTGGCTCTCCGCCGCAGAGCGCGACCTGTTCATCGTGCCGACGGTCGGGTTCCTGGGCTCCTTCGTGGCGCTGCTCGGGCTGGCATGGTGGCTGCTCAAGGCGCAGCCGGAGCCGGCCGCGGTCGACTGACGCGAAAAGCGATAGGTGCGCAGGCAGGGTGGAACGCCGTGCGGAACCATGTGGGTATCAGGCAACCTGAGGCTCGATGCTGACGCGGTAGCCGAGCGCCTCGATCTGGTGAGCGAGCCGGCGGGCATGGGCATCCGGGCGGCGTCGGATGAACCAGTCGGCACCGAGGTCAGCGTACGGAACACCCCGGTCGAGCACATGGTAGGCAGCGACGAGGATCGAGTGCGCTACGGCGCGGCGGAGTCGGGAGGAGGCGATCCTCGTGACCTGCCCGTGAGAGCCCGCAAGCTCGCGTCCGCCTGCCGGTGCAAGTCCGGTCCGGGGAATCGCCAGGGAGCCCGGCAGCAGGCTGGCGGGCCGTTGCCCACGCGCTGGACCGCGCGGTGATCGCGGAGGGCGTGGGGACGGCGGCTCAGCTGGATGCGCTGCGGGAGCTCGGGTGCGACCGGGCGCAGGGATACCTGATCGGGCGGCCGATGCCCGGGCCCGAGTTCGAACAGCTGCTCAGGTCGTGGGGCCGCATGCCGCGCCTGGCCGCCGCATAACGCCCGCGGAGCCCACCCGGCTGCCGGCGGCGTCTGTTGGGGCGGAGCGACCGGCGGACGGACCGCGCGGCGTGCTGAAGCGATCCTCGCGGCTGCTCTACGACTGCAAGACCGCCTGTGCGGAGAGCTGGCGGCGTCGCCAGCTGGCGGGGGGTTCGCCAGTGTGGCGCTTGAAGGCGCGATTGAAGGAGGCTTCCGAGTCGTAGCCGATGGCCGCGGCGATCTCGGCGATCCGGTCGCGCGTGTCCTCGAGGCGCTCGGCGGCGAGCTCCATCCGCCAGGCGATCAGGTAGCGGATCGGCGAGAGGCCGACGACGGTCGTGAAGCGGTCGGACAGCGTGGAGCGCGAGGCGCCGACCTCGCGGGCGAGTTCGTCGAGCGTCCAGGGGTAGTCGGGGCGCGCGTGGAGCCGATCGAGGGCAGCGCCGACGACGGGGTCGTTGAGCGCGCTGAGCCAGCCGGTGCCATCGCAGTCCTCGACGTAGCGCTGCACGACCTCGAGGAAGAGGAGCTCCGTGAGGCGGCCGATGAGCGCCGCGCCCCCGGCTCGCGCTTCGAGGGTCTCGTCGAACGTGCGTTCGAGGGTGGCCGTCAGCCAGGGCGAACGCGCCGGGTCGTGGCGAACGACGAGGACCTCGGGGAGTGCCGCCAGCAGCGGGTTGAAGAGGCGGCCGTTGCAGTGGAAGAAGCCGCAGAGCGCCTCGCTGGGTTCGCCCTGGCCTCCCCAGGCGAGCGTTGGCGGATAACCCTTGACCGCGTGCCGAAGCTCGGCGACCGGGACGCCGGGAGTACCGGGGCGGTCAGTGAGGCTGTGATCCGCGCCGTGGGGCAGGACGATGACGTCGCCGTCATCCAGGCGGATGGACTCGAAGCCGGGGACATCGAACCAGATCGGCCCGCGTGTGACGAGGTGGAACGGGAGCATGTGCTGCACGCCCGGCGCGTGCTCCTCGATCATCTCCTGGGCGCCCTAGGCGGTGATGGCGTACGGCGGGCTGAGGCGCACGCGGAAGAACATGCTGCCGGTGAGGTGCACGGCGCGGAGGACGGCGGAGAGCGTGTCGCTCTGCATTTCGGACTTTCGGTCAAGTTCCTCGGACGTGAAGCCAAGCGTAGCACCGCCCTGACGCCTCACACTCGATCTCTGCCACCTCACGCAGCGGCGGAAGGAACTCGAAATGCGAACGTTGAACGAAACTACTATCGCGCTCGACGATGACGTGGTTGTCAGCCTGCGGGGCCGGCTCACCGGCGAGGTGTTGGTAGCCGGCGACCCCGGGTACGAGGAAGCGCGCGCGATCTGGAACGGCATGATCGATCGGCGCCCGGCTCTCATCGCCCGCTGCGCTGGTCCGGCAGACGTAGTTGAGGCGGTTCGCTTCGCGAAGGACCGCAATCTCGTCACGTCGGTGAAGGCCGGCGGTCACAACATTGCCGGCCAGGCGATCTGCGAGGACGGCATGGTGCTCGACCTCTCGCAGATGCGCGACGTCTTCGTCGACCCGGTGGCACGTACTGCGAGTGTGCAGGCGGGCTGCACACTCGGGGATGTCGACCGCGAGACGCAGATGCACGGCCTGGCCGCCGTCATGGGCTTCGTGTCCACCACCGGCGCAGCCGGTGTCACGGTCGGCGGCGGTTTCGGCTACCTCACCCGGACGCACGGCATGACCAGCGACAACCTCCGCTCCGTCGAGGTCGTGACCGCCGACGGCGAGCTGCGCACCG
This sequence comes from Dehalococcoidia bacterium, assembly GCA_009379925.1. Taxonomy (GTDB): domain Bacteria; phylum Chloroflexota; class Dehalococcoidia; order UBA2979; family UBA2979; genus WHSU01. The sequence goes on from WHSU01000026.1 coordinate 4,623, forward strand.
CAAGCGATCGCGAGAACCCCGATCTGTTCTGGGCGATCCGCGGTGGGGGCGGGAACTTCGGGGTCGTGACGAGCTTTGAGTACGACCTGCACCCGGTCGGTCCGGAGGTGGTGGCGGGAGCGATCGCCTGGCGAGGGGAGGATGCGGCTGAAGTGCTGGAGTTCTTCCGTGGGTTCGCCGCGGAGGCTCCGGAGGAGCTCACGTGCGTCGCGGTTCTGCGGCCGGCCCCGCCGGCGCCCTGGCTTCGCGAGGACGTGCACGGCAAGGCCGTCGTCATGGCGCTCGTCTGCCACAGCGGATCCGTCGAGGACGGCGAACGGGCGGTCGCTTCGCTGAAGTCCTTCGGTTCTCCCGTCGGGGACGTCATCATGCGGCGACCGTACGTCCAGCAACAGCAGCTGCTGGACGCGACCCAGCCGAAGGGCCGCCGCTACTACTGGAAGTCCGAGTATCTGCCGGGAATCGACGCGGCGATGCTGCCGCCGCTCATCGAGCATGCGCGCGCGATCGCCTCTCCGCATACCGCCATCCTGCTGTTCCAGCTGGAGGGGGCGCTCAATCGACTCCCCGAAGATCACAGCGCCGCGGGGGGCCGCGATTCGGCCTTCGTTCTGAACATCGCGGCTTCGTGGGAGAGCGCGGCGGACGACGCCGCAAACATCGAATGGGCCCGCGCCTGCTGGCGCGACCTGAGGCGCTTCTCCACCGGTTACGTGTACGTCAACTTCCTGACCGAGGATGAGGGCGCCGATCGGACCCGCGAGGCGTACGGGGGCAACCACGCGCGCCTGGCCGAGCTCAAGGCGAAGTGGGACCCGGACAACTTCTTCCGGCACAACAAGAACGTCGCTCCGGCGCTCGTTGCGACGCGACGCCCGGGGGGCGGCGGCTTCGGCGTGGCGGTCGATGCGTAGACGGCCTCACGAGCCCTGCTGCCAGGATGATTCTCCGCCCCCACCGCCGGCCGGCACCAGTCACCGGTCGGCCGAACGTCCTGGACTTCACGCCCGGGCGTACGATGACGCCGCCACGACGGCTACCGCGCCAGGAACCTCGGCGCGATGTTGCCCGGCCGGTTCGGGGTGTTCGTCGCGCCGACCACGGCGATGTTCCCCGCCTTCCAGAACACCCGCCGCGCGGAGGCGTAGGGCTCGCTCGACATCACCGCGTCGACGAGGCGGTGGAACGGTGCGATGCCGGTCGTGGGCTCGGTGCGGCCGGTCAGCACAGCGCGATGCACGTCCCAGGCCGCCAGGTACGCGAGTGCACCCTGACGTTCGTACTCGTGCTCCACGCGCATCGCGCGCCGGGACGCCGGGGGCAGCGTGGGGTGGCAGCGGCAGCGCGCCTGGATCGACGTCTCCTCGTCAGCGCTCAGCACGAACGACCGCTCTAGTCCCGCCAAAGTCCCGCCAAGAGACGGTCAGCGCGGGTGCCTTTGGGCGGTCCGGGCCATGCGGCAGAGTGCCGTTTCGAATCTGAATGCGCCAGATCGTGGCCTGCGGTGGCTCGGGGTGCGAGCGCTGCGATCGGTTATGAGCCGACTGCTCTAGGCCGCTGAGCTACAGGCCCGCTTGCGCTGGGTCCCCACCGCGTCGTGAGTATAGGACGAACCACCCTCAACTCGCCCGCCCTCAGACTTGGCGGGGCCGCTCCACCCCGAGGTCGAGCAGCCGGCCGAGCAGCGCGCGCCAACCGTCGAGGCTCCCCGGCTTCTCAGCGGCCTCGAAGGCGCCAGCTTCGATGGCGCGCGCGCGATCGAGGTCCGAGATGGCCGCGCTGAGCACGGCGAGCGCGAGGTCGGAGCGGCGCGCGAGGGCCGCGGCCACCAGCTCCAGCGAGTCGTAGCCATCCAGCAGCCGGTCGGTGACGACGAGCGCGCCCACCGGCGAGTCGAGGACGCCGGCCGCTGCATGGCGCGGGTCGGCGAGCACCTCGACGGGAAGCTCCGGAGCGAGCTCGGCGAGCATGCGGCGCATGACCAGCGCGTGCATGGCCTCGTCCTCCAGGATCAGGACGGCAGACGGCAGCAGCCGGGCGGTCATCCGGACGCCGCCCCGGCGCGCGGCAAGTCGAGGAGCACGCGGCCATCCTCGGACACGAGCGCCACGCCACCCCGGGCGAACGCAACCTCGAACACCGCCAGACGCTCGAGAGGCGTGCCGGAGTACCGCTGGAGAGATCGAGTCAGTGCGTGGAGCGGCGTGCCCTCGTACTCCGGGAGCGCCGGCGGTGCTACAACCAGCCGCACGCCGCCCGGGACCTGTTCCAGCTGTAGGGGCGCGTCGCACCAGTCGAGGAACTCGCGCAGCAGGTCCACGTCGACCTCGACGTCCATGCCGTCGATGGCGCCACGCACCTCGCCGCCGGCGAGGAGCGCGTCGAGTGCCACGGGGCGGACATGCAGCGGGCGGCGGCGGGCGCGCGAGAGGACAGTGAGCGCCTGCAGCATGCGCTCGAGGTCCGCGGCGGCGGCCTGCATGCCATCGAGCAGGGGCGTCGTGCGCTCGGTTGCCTCGGAGCCGATGGATTCGCGCAGCAGCTGGCCACTCAGCGAGAGGGCGAGCAGCGGCGAACGGAGGTCGTGGGAGACCGAGTAGAGGAGGGCGTCCACGAGATCCTCGGCGCCCGTGCGTGGCAGGACCCCAGGTCGGGGGGCGGGACTGGTCATGGCCGGTCCGATCCGCGGAAGCCGTGCGCGGCCCCCATCTTCCCCCGCACCCTCGATGATCGTTGCTCGCCCGGCTCCTCGCAACCGACGCGGGCAGTGCGCCTACGCGACGGGGCCGAGCGGGCCGCCGCCGAGGATGTGCAGATGCAGATGGCGCACCGTCTGACCGGCGTGTTCCCCGCAGTTCAGGACGAGCCGGTACCCGCTGCCGGCCAGCCCCTGCTGCGCCGCGATCTTCGAGGCGGTCACCACGAGACGGCCGGCCAGCCCGACGTCCGCGTCGGTCAGCTCCGCGGGCGACGTCGGCGGCTCGGCGCGCGGAATCACGATGAGGTGTACCGGCGCTGACGGCGCAATGTCGCGGAAGGCGACGAACTCGCCGTCCTCGTAGACGCGGTCGCTGGGGATCTCATCGCGCAGGATCTTCGCGAAGATGTTGTCCCGGTCGTACGCCACAGCGGCTCCCCTCGATGCTTCCGCATGCTCCTACGCCCTCGGTAGCCGCGATTGTACGAAGAGGCCCGTCCCGAGACGCTAGGAACAGCGCGGCCTACGATTTCGAGGTCGGCGCAGCCCGCGGACGGACGCAGCGGCACGGCGCGCCTCGCACGGCTGCGACCTATGAGCGACGACCCACCCGAACGCCGGCGCTTCCGTCTGGGAGCGCTGGAGCAGCGACCCTTCCGCTACCTGCTCGCGGCCGGGATGGCGATGCAGCTCGGCGGCTGGATCCAGCGCATCGCCCTGCTGTGGGTCGTCTTCGAGATCACCGGTTCCGCCGTGCAACTGGCCGGTCTGGGGTTCGCCTCCAGCATCTTCGTGCTCGTGATCTCGCCGTTCAGTGGACCGCTGGCGGACAGCTTTGGCGCGCGGCGCGTGCTGATGGGGGCATCGTTGTTCCAGGCGGTGGCCGCGATCATCGTCGCGGTGGCGGTGTTCACCGGCCACGCCAGCCTTCCCCTGCTCTATGCCGTCGGCATCGCGCATGGGATCGGCCAGGCGCTCAACCAGCCGATGCGCAACCTGCTGGTCTACGACGCCGTGGGCCGCGACAAGCTGCGCAACGGCCTGGCCCTGAACGCCCTCACGGGCAACCTTATGCGGGTGGTCGGCCCGAGCCTGGGCGGCGTGATGGTGGCCGCGCGCGGCGCGGACCTGGCGTTCGCGGCGCAGGCCGTCCTCCTCATCGGCTCGGTGGTGCTCGTCGGGCGCCTGCACGTCGATGTGCGCCGCAGCGCCATGCGCCTGGGCGGGTGGCGCGAGCTGGGAGGCGGGCTGGCCCATCTGCGCGAGAACCAGGCGGTGCGCGTGAACATCTGCATGGCGCTCCTGGTCTCCGCGCTGGTCTACCCGTACATGCAGTTCATGCCCGTCTTCGTCACGGAGAACCTGGGCGGCGACGAACTAGAGCTGGGCATCATGCAGTCGGCCGTCGGCGTCGGATCGCTCATCGGGCTCTGGTACGTCGTGGCGGGCCGAGGCGGGACCGCGACGATGCTGTGGGCCGGCGTGGTCTACATGGCGGGCGTCGCCGCCTTCGCCCAGATCGAGCATCTGTGGGTTGCCTTCGCGGTGCTCAGTGTCGCAGGCGTCGCCCACTCCCTATTCAGCACGCTCAACCAGGCGCTGGTGCAACTGAACACAGACGAGGAGTACCGCGCCCGGGTGATGGGCCTCTACACGATGACCAACGGCATCGAGCCATTCACACTGCTGGCGCTCGGCGTGATCGTCGAGTTCGCCGGCGCTTCGATAGCCATCGGGGCGGCCTCCGGCGTGGCCGCCGTGGTCACGCTGCGGCTCGCCCTCTCGGCGACCCGGTCCGCCATCGTCGGGCGCCGGCAGGCAGTGGCGGCCACGGAGACGCCACCCGCGACGTAGCAGGCTTGCGCCTTTCCGTCTGTCCTCTAGGATTCGGATCCCGTGTTACCTAGGACTCGTCCGTTCCGCGTGGGCTCCGCAGTTGGGGGGCAACTGGGAGTCCTGATCGACCGATCCCCGCGCGGCGGCCCCATGGTGGTCGCGTCGGTCGTGGGGCTGGCCGCTGGCCTCGGAGCCGTCGGCTTCGCGCTGCTGATTGATGGGATCCACTGGTTCTTCGTTGACCTGGTGGTCAACGACCTCCTGGGTATGCTGCCGGGCTGGCGGATCATGCTGGCGCCGGTACTCGGCATGATCCTCGTCGGCCCGATCACTCAGATCTTCGCGCCTGAGGCCAAGGGGCACGGTGTCCCGGAGGTGATGCTGGCCGTCGAGACGCGCGGCGGACGGATCCGCCCTCGTGTCGCTGTGGCGAAGTCCATTGCTTCCGCGCTCACCATTGGTTCGGGTGGCTCCGTGGGGAAGGAGGGGCCGATTGTCCAGATCGGTTCCGCCTTCGGTTCGACCGTGGGGCAGGCCCTGCGGCTGACCGAGGAGAACACGAAGCTGCTGGTGGCGGCGGGCGCGGCGGGCGGCATCGCCGCGACGTTCAACGCACCGATCGCCGGCGTGTTCTTCGCCCTCGAGGTGATCCTCAGACGCTTCAACACACGCAATTTCAGCGTCGTCGTGCTCGCCTCGGTCGTCGCGACGGCAACGGCGGTGCTGATTCGAGGTGACGAGCCCGCGATCCCGATTCCGGCATACCGGCTGGAACACGCCGCCGAGATCCCGTTGTACGCCATGCTGGGCGTCGTCTGCGCGCTGGTCGCGGTGGCATTCATCCACACCCTGTACTGGGCCGAGGACCGGTTTGCGGAACTACCGTACCCGCCGCAGATCTGGATGCCGATTGTCGGTGGCCTCGGGGTCGGCGCGCTGGCGCTGATTGACCCGGCCGTCCTTGGGCTGGGTGAGGAGGCGGTTGACACCGCCCTGCAGGGTGAAACCGCGGTCCAGACCATGTCGCTGCTCGTGATTCTGAAGCTCGCCGCGACATCGATCACCATCGGCTCGGGGGGCAGCGGTGGCGTGTTCCGGCCGTCACTGTTCCTGGGCGCGATGGTGGGGGGCCCTTCGGCGGCGGCGTCAATCAGCTGTTCGGCGGCGACGTCGGTCCGCTCGGCGCCTATGCGACCGTCGGCATGGCCGCGATGTTCGCGGGCACGGCCCGCGCGCCCATCACCGCCGTGCTCATCCTGTTCGAGATGACGCGGGACTATGCCCTGATCCTGCCGTTGATGACGGCGGTCGTCTCCGCGGCCTTGGTGTCCCAGCTGCTCAGCACCGGCACCGTCTATACGGTGAAGCTCGCGCGACGCGGCGTGCACATCGAAGAGGAGACGCTACCGGCCAACGTCATGCAGACGCTTCGCGTCGCCGATGCGATGAGCCCGGTATGGGCCACCGTTTCCCCCAACAGCGACCTCACGGAGACCGCCCGCGCGATGGGCGACGGCGCGGAGGCCGCCGTGCTCGTCACGGATGACGCGGGGCAGCTCATTGGCATCCTCACGAACACCGACCTGAACGAGGCCATTGCCCTGGACACCGAACAGACGGCCGGAGACATCTGCACCCGTGACGTCCAGACGATTTTCCCCGACGTATCGCTCCATCACGCCCTGTCCACGTTCGCCGGACGATCGCTGCACGTCCTGCCGGTCATGTTCCGCGAGCAACCGGAGGTAGCGTGCGGCGTCCTTCGGCGGTCCGACATCACCAACGCCTACGCGGCAGCCATCGAGCGGCGGGACTCCAAGCGGCGCCTCGACCGGCTGTCGCCGGTCACCAGCGACCACGTGCGCTACCTGGAGCTGCGCGTCGCGCCGGAGTCCGTGCTCAACCATCACTATCTGAACGAGGTCCGCATCACGGAGGACGCCGTGATCGTCGCGATCCGGCGGGACGGCGTGACGCTCATCCCTCGAGGGCACACGCGGCTCGAGGAGGGCGACCGGGTGACGGTGATCTCGGCTGCCTCTGCCGTCGAGGACGTCCGCGGCATCTTCAGCGGTGCTTCCGTGCCGATGCCGGATGGGTCACCTGAGGCGGCTCGCTCCTCGCGGCAAGCCTAGTCGAGCGCGTCGCGGTCCTGGCCGCCGGCGAGTGAGAGCCGGGAGGGGCCGCGCAGGAGGAACGTGCCGCCACGCTCCCGGCCGCCCTCGCCCAGCTGGAGGTGTGGGAAGCGCTCCAAAAGCACGCCGAAGGCCACCTGCGCCTCGAGCCGCGCGAGCGGCGCTCCGAGGCAAAAGTGGATGCCCATGCCGAAGGAGAGGTGACGCACGTCCTCGCGCGCGACATCGAGTGTGTCGGGCTCGGGGAACTGCTCGGGGTCACGGTTCGCTGCGCCCAGCATCGCGAGCACAATGTCTCCCTTCGACACGAGGCGGCCCCCGACCTCCACGTCGCGCGTCGCGAAACGCACGACCCCCTGCACCGGGCTGTCGTAGCGCAGCATCTCCTCGATGCCACCCGCCAGCCTCGAGGGGTCGTCGCGCAACCGCTGCGCCTGCTCCGGCTGCTCGAGCAGAGCCAGCGTGCCGTTTCCGATGAGATTGGTGGTCGTCTCGTTGCCGGCCACAAGTAGGAGGATGGCGAAGGCCAGTACTTCCCGCTCGGACAGCCGCTGACCGTCCTCCTCAGCCGTCACCAGCGCCGAGATCAGGTCTTCGCGCGGCTCGCGGCGCCGCTGGGATACGACGCGGCCGAAGTACTCCACCAGCTGCTCGGTCGCCTGCCGGGCGGCCAGGGCCTCGTCCTCGCGGGTGACGACGTTGGTCGTGGCCGCGATCGCGTTCGACCACTCTTTGAAGCGCGCGCGGTCCTCAGAGGGCACGCCGAGCAACTCGGCGATCACGATCACCGGCAGTGGTTGGGCGAGTCCGGCCATCAACTCGAATTCGCCAGCCGGGGCATCCGCCAGCAAGTCGCGCGCGATCTCCTCGATGTGAGGGCGCAGTTCCGCCACGCGTCGGGGCGTGAAGGCGCGGGTCACGATGCCGCGCAGCCGCGTGTGGTCCGGCGGGTCGGACGTGAGCACCGTGGGCGTGCGGCCGAGCGGCGAGCCACGCCTTTGCTCATCGATGGCGTCCGCGACGGGCCCTCGGGCGTTGCGGGCGTCCGAGGAGAACGCCGCCTGGTCGCGCAGCACGGCCAGACAGTCTGCGTAGCGGGTGAGCACCCACGCGCCCAGCGCCTGGCTGCGATGCACGGGGTCGTCCGCGCGCAGCCGCGAGTACTGGCGGTAGGGGTTCGACTTGTAGGAGGGGACGAAGGGATTGAAGACAGCCATCTGCTTCGATCCTACCGCGCGCCGGCCGTGGCGCCTGCCTCGCCGGCCCCGCGGGCGATGTCGGAGGTGTCCAGGGGTATCCGTCGCGCGCTACGCAACATCCAGTCGTCGGAGCGGGGAAGGGTCGCGCCGGGCGCCAGCCGCAGGCGCGGAAACCGCCCGAGGATCGCCCTCAGCGCGACCTCTCCCTCGATGCGGGCGAGCGGCGCGCCGGCACAGAAGTGGATCCCCATGCCAAAGGAGAGGTGCCGGTTTTCGGTGCGCGTGATGTCGAAGCGGTCCGGCTCGGGAAACTGCGCGGGGTCGCGGTTGGCCGCGCCCAGCATCAGCAGCAGCGTGTCGCCCCGGGCGATGCGCTGTCCGCGGAGCGTCACGTCGCGCGTGGCGACCCGCACGAGGGCCTGGGTGGGCGCGTCGTAGCGGAGCATCTCCTCGATCGCGCCGGGGCAGCAGGTTCGGGCGCTCGCGCAGCAGCGTCTGCTGGTCCCGGTGCGCCATCAGCGCCAACACGCCGTTGCCGATCATGCTCGCCGTCGTGTCGTTGCCGGCCACGGCAAGGTCGATGGTCAGTTCGAGCAACTCTTCGGTGGTCAGCGACTCGCCGTCCTCGGCCGCACCGGCGATCTGCGCCATCAGGCTTGCACCGTCGCCCGGCTGCCGCGCCGTCACCTCCAGGTAGGCGAGCAACTCCTCGTGTGCCTGTGCCGCCTCGGCCCGCTCGCCCTCCGGGAGGTTGATCCCGGTGGCAGTGCGAATCAAGGCGTGCGCCCAGCCCAGGACGCGCTTGCGGTCGTCGCAGCCGGCGCAGAGGTGCTCCGCGATCACCGTGGCCGGCAACGGTTCGCACAGCCCATCCATCAGGTCGAACGGCGCGTCCGGCGTTGCGGCCGCCAGCAGTGCGTCCACCTCGCGCTCGACGAACTCTCGCATCCGCTCTGCGTATCGAGGCGTGAAGGCGCGCGTGACGAGGCCACGCAGCCGCGTGTGCTCGGGCGGGTCGCTGCTGACCATGCGTGTCGCGCTGCCGAGGACGGCATCCTGCCGCTGTTGCTCGACCTGCCGTGCCATGAGCCCGCTCGCGCCGCTCAGGTCCGACGAATACGCCTCGTGGTCGCGCAGCACCTCGAGGCACTCGGCGTACGCGGTGATGACCCAGGCATCGAGGTCACCGCTCCTGTGGACGGGCTCCTCCGCGCGCAAGCGGTGGAGTTCCGGGTATGGGTTCTCGATGTACGAGGGCAGAGATGGGGTGAAGGAGGCCATTGGCCGCTCATAGTAGCGGGCGCTCGGCGCCTGCGCCCCCAACGATGGGAGGCCCGCACTGTCTGGGGACCAGCCGGGGTCGCCCCTGTCGGGTGCGCTGCTATCGTGAGATCGACGCCCTCGCCCTGCCGATGCCCGGAGAGATCCCCGACGTGGAGCAGACCCCGATTCGACCACCCTACGGCCGCTGGCGGCGCACGGTGCCGCTGGCGGCTACGGTGATCGGCATCTGGCTGCGCTGGCGCTGGCTGCGCATCCAACGGCGGCTCTTCGGCCGCGACGCCATGGCCGACGCGACGCATCGCTTCCACCTCGACGCCGCGCGGCGCATTGTGCGGCGGGCCATCCGCCAGCAGGGGCTGATCGTCAAGACGTGCCAGTTCCTCGGCAGCCGCGCCGACATCCTGATGGAGGAGTACGTCGTAACCCTCTCTATGCTCCACGACCAGGTGCCGCCGCGGCCGTGGTCGGAGATGCGCCCGGTCATCGAGGGCGAGCTGGGCGGCACCGTACAGGAGCTGTTCGCCGAATTCGACGCGGACCCTATCGCGGCCGCCTCCTTGGCGCAGGTCTACCGCGCGCGGACTCACCAGGGCGTGGACGTGGCGGTGAAGGTGCAGTACCCAGGCATCGAGCCGATCGTGCGCTGGGACCTGCAGGCGATCCGCCTCCTCGCCAACATCTGGTCGCGCGTTGAGACCGTGATCGACTTCCGGCCGATCGCGGAGGAGATGGAGCGCAACGCCCCGGAGGAAGTGGACTTCATCCACGAAGGGCACGCGGCCGAGGCGCTGGCCGACCTCCTCGCGGACCGCCCCGACGCCGTCATCCCGAGGATCTACTGGGACCGGTCGTCGCGACGCGTCCTGACGATGGACTACATCGAGGGCATCAAGATCAGCGACGTGCCCGCGCTGGAGGCGGCCGGAGTTGACACGCCGCAGGTGGCCGAAACGTTGATCGACCTCTTCAACACCATGATCTTGCGTCGCGGCATGTTCCACGCCGACCCACACCCGGGCAACCTCTTCGTCATTCCGTGCGGGCCCGGCGAGCCCGCGAAGATCGGGCTGGTCGACTTCGGGCTGACGAAGCGGCTGAGCGACGAGTTCCGGGAGCAATTGATCGTGCTCACCAGCGCGATCGTGTCCGAGCAGCCGGAGCTGGTCACCTCCAGCATGGAGGACATGGGCTTCCGCACCCAGCGACACGAGGAGGCGACGTACTACGCCCTGGGCGAGGCGTTCCTCGGAGACGTCCTGCGTTCCGGCAAGGCGTACGCCGACCAGCAGATGGTGGCGGAAGTCAACGCTCGCCTGGGGCGTGTGCTGCGCTCGAACCCGCTGGTGGACGTGCCCGGCGACGTCATCTTGATCGCGCGTGTGATGGGACTACTATCCGGCCTGGGACGCACTCTCAACTCGGAAACGGACCTGTTGGACACGCTGATGCCGTACCTCGACCCAGACGCCGAGGAGGAACCGGCCGCGATCTGACGCCGCGCGAAATTTTAACCTCATCCTGACCGCTTTCCGCGGCCACCCCCTTGACGCACGTTCGATGTTGAATGACCATTCACCGTAATGAACGTTCATTCAGTACGTGATGCCAGTCACGATCACTGGCAGAGAGGCAGCGGCAGTGCAGTTCCGAGACTACTTCCGCACCCTGGTCACCGACCATCGTCGGGGCGGCCCGCGCCACGACGAGGCGCTGCGTGACTACCGCCAGGCGCTGGCTCAGCGATTCCGCGCCTGACCGGGGCGACCCGCCGCGACCGGCTCCAACAAGCATCGGGAGGAGCGCTATGGCCAAGGTAACCGAAGACTACCTGGAGGCGCGTCGCCAGGAAATCCTGGAGGCAGCCGCCCGCGTCTTCATCCGGCGCGGTTTCGAGGCGGCCACGATGCAGGACATCGCGGCCGAAGCCGATGTGAGCGCCGGCCTCATCTACCGCTACTTCCCGGGCAAGGACGACCTCATCGTCTCCGTCTGCTGCTCGTGCGAGGGACCCTACCCGTCGTTGGACGACGCGGAGATCCTCGACGAGCCAGACCCGCTGGGCGCGCTGCGCCGCGTCGGCGAGTCGCTCTGGGGGGCCATCGAGACGGACGCGGGGCACATGCGGTCCGTGCTGGCACTCCAGTCGATTGTCGCCGGAGCGCGCGAGGCCGGGGAGATCCCGGACGCGCTGGCGAAGAACTACTGGGGTCACCGGGACACGATCGCGCTGCTCATCGAGCGGGCGCAGGCCCGAGGGGACATCAGCACGGAGATCCCCGCCCGAAACCTGGCGACCTTCCTGGTCGCCGTAACGCTGGGGATGGAAACGCTCGCACTCGTCCCGGACGAGAGCGGACTCGACGTCTCCGGCACCTGGGAGGTCCTGACCGGCCTCCTATCCCTCATCGAGACCCGCGCGGACCCGTTGAACGAGGAGCAAACGTAGTATGCCTAGTCTTGGATGGCCCGGGCGTCTCGCGACGTGGAGTGCGCGGCACCGCTGGACGGTGATCGGGCTGTGGTTGGTCGCGCTGGTCGTGATCAGCGGCGCCTCCGCCAGCGTCGGTGGTGTCTTCACGACAGAAATCGAGTACACGAACTCACCGGAGTCCCAGGAGGCAAAGGACCTGCTGGAGGACGTGAACGGGGCAGAGCCACTGACGGAGACGGTGATCGTCCGCTCCGAAGCACAGACGGTGGACGACCCGGAGTTCCAGGCTCTCGTCGGCAGCCTCGTCGAGGAGCTGCGGCAGCACCCGGAGGCCTTCGACCCGGCGAGCGTGACGAGCTACTACGAACTGTCCGCGGCGGGCGTCCCGCAGGCGGAGGGGCTGGTCTCCGAGGACCGACGGACCACCCTGATCCCCGCCACGCTGGTGGGCACGCTTGACGAGTCCACTGAGAAGGTGGACCTGGTCCACGAGATCATCGCGGCCCACGAAGCGGACTCCGGGTTCGACCTGCTCACCGGCGGTTTCGCGAGCATCAACCAGACCTTCACGGAGGTGTCTGAGAACGACCTGGCCTCCGAGTTCATGGTCATGCCGTTCGCCTTCATCATTCTGATCGTGGTGTTCGGCGCGGTCGTTGCCGCCTTCGTGCCAATGATGATCGCGTTCCTGGCGATTGGCATCAGCATCGGCGTAGTGACGCTGCTCTCCCAGATCTGGCCGCTGTCGTTCTTCGTCACCAACGTGATCCTGACGATCGGCCTCGCGGTCGGCATCGACTACGCGCTGTTCATCGTGGAGCGGTTCCGCGAACAGCGCCGTCAGGGCGATGACGTGGTGCAAGCGATTGGCCACACGGGCGACACGGCCTCGAGGGCCGTGCTGTTCTCCGGCATCACGGTGGTCATCGCGCTGACGGGCATGCTGATCGTCCCGGCGTCCATCTTCCGCAGCATCGGCCTGGGCGCCGCCACGGTCGTGATCCTCTCAGTCCTGATCTCCCTCACCGCTCTCCCCGCGCTGCTCAGCGCGCTGGGTGACCACGTGAACCGCCTGAGCGTCCCGTTCCTGTCCAGGAACGGCCATGTTGAGGGTGACCGCGGCTTCTGGGCGGGAGCGGCGCGCACCGTGATGGCGCGCCCGGCGATCAGCGCCCTACTGGCGGGCGGCCTGCTGGTCGCGCTGAGCGTCCCGTACTTCTCGATGGAACTCGGCGCGAACGGCGCCGCCTCGATCCCCGAGTCGTACGAGGTGCGTCGCGCCTTCGACATCCTGAACGACGAGTTCTCCGCCGGCCGTCTGGCGCCGACCTCGATCGTGGTGCAGGCGGACGACACCGGTTCGACCGAGATCGCGGAGGCATTCGACAGACTGGGCGGGCTGCTGGCGGCCGACGGCGAGATCCAGGTCATCTCCCAGGTGGAGACCGCCGAGCGGTTCGCGATCCTCAATGTGTCGCTACCGGGTGACGGTGCGGACGACCCTGCGATCGATGCACTCGAACGGCTCCGTGAGGACTACATCCCGCAGGCCTTCGAGGGCACCGGCGCCACGGTGCTCGTCGGCGGGAACACCGCGCTGAACGCCGACCTCTTCACGATGGTGGACGAGTACACGCCGATCGTGTTCGCGTTCGTGCTCGGACTCAGCTTCGTGCTGTTGCTGCTGGTCTTCCGCTCGATCGTGGTGCCGGCAAAGGCGCTGGTGATGAACCTGCTCTCGGTCGGCGCCGCCTACGGGGTGGTGGTGGCCGTGCTACAGCAGGGCTTCCTGGCGGACCAGCTGGGCTTCCAGACCGTCGAGAAGATCGAGGCCTGGCTGCCGCTGTTCCTGTTCACCATCCTGTTCGGCCTCTCGATGGACTACCACGTCTTCCTGCTGAGCCGGATCCGCGAGCGGTACGACGAGACGCACCGCAACAGCGAGTCGGTGGCGTTCGGGCTGCGCTCGACGGCGAACATCATCACCGGGGCGGCGGCCATCATGGTCGTCGTGTTCTCCGGCTTCGCGCTGGGCGAACTGGTGATGTTCCAGCAGATCGGGCTCGGTCTCGCGGTCGCGGTGTTCCTGGACGCCACCGTCGTGCGGACGGTGCTCGTGCCGTCGACGATGCGGCTGTTAGGCGATTGGAACTGGTACCTCCCGAGCTGGCTGGAGTGGCTGCCCGACCTCCGCGTCGAGCGCCAGCCCGGCCATCCGGTGCCCGCGCCGGCTCCCGCCATCGGGGTGGCCGAACGCGGGGCCGTCGAGGTTGGAGTCGCGTCGAGCGGAGACGACTAGCCCGTCACGACTAACCCGTCAGGCACCGGACCGCACGTCCGGCGAGGCCGCCCGATTGGGCGGCCTCGTTGCGTCATCGGGGGGTTCAGGCGTGGCCGGAGGCGGTCGAGAATCACCGTGCGGAGCATGCGCCCAGCGCGTGCGCCGCGGTCCCGCGGCCCGCTACCCACTGGGGTGCGCAACATGGATCCTCCCGTCCGACGATGCCCCGGCTGCCATTTGAAGGTGCACACGCCCGTCAAGATGGAGGACGGCCGCAGCTACTGCGAAAGCTGCGCCGAACGGATCAACGAGGAACTGGCGGCGCCGGGCGACGCGCCGCACGCAGAGCCGGAGGCTCGGATGCCCGACAACCACTCGATGTCCAACGGCGCGGACAGCAGCGGGGACGGCATGCTGCGCGTGGTGCCCACGCCCGAGCGCGCCGCGCCTCCCCTCCCCGCGCCGTCGCCTGCCCCGGCGCCCGTCGCGGTGTCGGCGCCCGAGGATGCCGCACCGCCGCGCCCGGCGACGGCCCCGCCGGGTGACCGTGCGTTGGACGGGACGCTGGAGAACCTGCTGGAGCGTGAGCGCGACCGGCTGCATGAGCACCGTGCCGAGGTTGAGGCACGCATCCGGCGCGCCGAAACCGAACTGGACGCCATCGCCGAGCGCCTGGAGCACATCGGCGGGCTGCTCACGGAGCCGGCGTACGAGGAAGCGCGCGCCGTCTAAACACGAGCGGGGGCCGGTCCGCGGCGAAGGTGGGAGTCTCCCGAATGGGCGGTCGGCCTCCGCCCGCCGACGCTCTCGCGGTGACACGCCAGGACTCCGCGCCCCTTCGCCTGCTGGTCGCCCTGCTCCGCATCATGCGGGTCGTTGGGGTGGTCGCGGGCCTCTTCGCCACGTGGTCGCTGTTGAAGCGACTCCCTCTCGATCCGTCGCAGCACAACGCCCTGGTCATGCTGGGGAGCGCCGGGTTGCTGGCCGCCGTATGGACGTTCCGGCGGCCCTACATGCCCTGGGCGACGCTGCTCGCCGGGACGAATGTGTACTCGTACCTCTGGTTCTGGGGGGACCGCACGGGGTTAGGTCCGCACTTCGATTACGTCCTGGGGCTCGACCGGCTGGTGGGTCTGGGGCAAGTACCCACGGTCTGGCTGCAGCAGCAGTTCCATTCACCCGGGGTCACGGCACCACAGGACATCCTATTCACCGTCGTGTACCTCAGCTTCTTCGTAGCGCCCTATCTGACGCTCGTCACCCTCTGGTTTCACGCACGACCGAAGGCCGCGCCGTTCGCTCGAGCATTCGTCGGCGCTCTGTTTGCGGGGCTCGTGCTGATCATCGCCGTCCCAACCGCGCCGCCGTGGATGGCCGCCGAGGCGGGACTCATCCCGCCCGTCTCGCGCGTTGCGCATGAGTTCATCGCGGGCGTGAACTCGAGCGTGTACCAGGAGACCTACGAGTTCGCCGGCGTCAACGACATCGCGGCCATGCCCTCGATCCACGTGGCAGTGACCTTCGTCGTCGCGGTCGCGCTCGCGCGCTCGGGGCGTCGAGGCGCCCGCGCGGCCGGGATCGCCTACGTAGCCGCGATGGGCGTCGCGCTGGTCTACCTCGGTGAGCACTACGTCGCCGATGTGGTGGCCGGCGTGGCGACCGGCTGGGTCGGCTGGCGGATCTCGGACCACCTCGGCCGCAGGACATCCGAGGGCGCTCGGGGCGTCCTCGCGGAGTCCGCTGTCGAGGCGGAACCGCTCGCGGAGGCGGCATAGCCCTCGCTGCCCGCCCTCGCCGTCCGGATCGCCTCGGGACTTTCCCGATGCCCGTCACACCTCGGCGCCAGTACACCTGACGCGGAGCCTGCACTGGAGGATCACACCATGTCCCCGGACCTGCCCCAAGGCACGACCGCCGCGCTCTGGATGTTCGACCAGCACCGGCTCACCGCCGGCATCCAGACGGAAGGCTACCGGCTGATGGACGTCTTGAACGACCACAACCTTGACCTGCTCCAGATCTGGCCCGCGGGCGACAGCACCGAGGACGGCGGCGAGCCGCCCGGTCTGTCCCTTGTGCGCAAGGCGAGCGTGCTGGTGGTCGCCCGACCGGACGCCGAGCACGAGGCGCCCGTGGAGCAGGGCTATCGGTACGTGCCGAAGTCCGCCTACCCGGTGGAGTTGCTCGTCGGTGGGTACCGGATACGAGGGCTGGTGCATCTGGGCGAGCGTCCGGACCCGCTCTACCTGCTGACCGTGGACCTCGACGAGTTCTTTGCCGTGACGGACGCGGTCATCGAGTGCCCGGATGGGGCCCGCGTCGAGGCGCGCGTCGCGACGATCAACCGCTCCCGAGTCGCCATGCTGCGTGTCGACCGCCAGGCCGCAAGCGCAGGCGAGGCTGCCTGAGGGACTCCGGTCCTCCCGAACGGCTGCCGGCTCAGGGGTTCGCGATCACGGCGCAGTAGCGGTCGATGCGGCGCCGGACAGCATCGGCGGTCCGCTCGTCCCCGGGCGGCCGTGCTGGCGCCGCTGCGGCCTCCGCCTCCGGCACGGTCACGCCATCGCCGACGCCGCTCCGCCAGGCCTCTTCGCGCGCCTGCACGACCGCCTCTGTGACAGATCCGAGGCCCGGCGAGTGGTGCCAGCCGATCGCCTCGATGATCGCGTCCGGCAGGCGCCAGGCCTGGGCGACCTCCACGCCTACCTCCAGGTGGTCATGGCCGAAGACGGCGCGCTCCGCGTTGACCGCGGGTACGCCACGCGCGACGAGGCCCCGCACGCGCGCATAGGCAGAGGGCTCTTCCGCGGCCATCGCCATGCGGCCCACGTCGTGGAGCAGCCCCGCCGTGAATGCGTCCGAGGCGCTCGCATCGCGCAGCCGATCCTCCGCGAGGATGGCGACCGTTGCGAGGTGACGCCAGAGCGCGTCCACGTCGAGCGCGTGGGGGTCCAGCGTGAAGCTCTCGCGCAGCACGGCGCCGCGGATGATGCGCCGCGTCTCCTCGAGGCCGATGCGCACGACGGCGTCGCGCAGGTTGCCGATGCGGTCGAGGGGGGCCGATACGGCGGAGTTGGCGGCGCGCAGCACAGACCCGGCCAGCGCCGGGTCGGCCCGCGCGGCCTCCGTCAACAGCGGGATGGTCACATCTTCGTCTGATACAAGGGAGAACGCGTGCATTCGAGCCTGGGGCATCGGTGGAATGCGCGGGACGAAGACCATGCCTGCCATCTCCACCTGTCCAGCGCGAGCAGCGCGCGTACGTGGAGATCATCGGCTGTGGACCGCCGCGCCGGAGGTTTACCGGCGGCCTCGACTCAGGGATCACCCGGACAATTCTTACAAAGTAGCAAGGCTGCGAGCCTCAAGCGGACAGGGGTGCCCGCCGACGATTCCGCTGGAGAGGCCTTTACCCGAACGTTGAGCCTCCCACCACCCAGGGCGGGGACGGGCCCGGCGCCGCCGGTCCATCCCAGTACAAGGCGTTCACCGACAGGGCCTATCCGCCGATGGCGGGCAAGCACTACCGCGCAACCCTACCCCTTCACGGAACGGTCGCCGGCCTGCCGACACGAACGTGTCTGGCGGAGGACACGAGGACTCCGCGACGGCATCCCGAAGTTGTAAGCCTTCGGGTCGCGTCGCCGTCGAGGAAGCTTCAGTGCCGCCGGGCGTTGTGAGCGTCTGGAAGGGGGCTCGGATAGCGGACCCAGACAAGCGAATACCTCAGACGGATCAACCCACTCGAGAGAGGAACCCTTACTAAATGCCTTCCCTGTTTGTGTACGCGCAGAACTACATCCAGAGCCTCCTTGGCAAGGTCGCCGACGAAGAGGGCCAGGGGATGATCGAGTACGCGCTGATCATCGGCGTGATCTCACTGGTGCTCATCTTCGCCTTCCTGACGCTGAACCTCGACACCGCCATCGGCAACCTCTCGCAGGACGTCGCGGACGCCGTGAACACGGGTAACGACCCGCGCGCCACCTCCGGGGAGTAGTCCAGCGAGCTAGCGCATAGCTTCGGTCGAAGGGGGACAGTGGTGCGATCACTCTACCGCGAGCACGGACAGGCCGCCGTGGAGTTCGTTCTGCTGTTCCCCTTCGTCCTCATCCTGACATTGCTGCTGATCGAGCTGGCGTGGGTGTTCAACGCCCACATCACCGTCAACAGCTCGGCGCGCGAAGCGGCCCGCTTCGCCGCCGTCGCCAACCTACCGAGCACGTCCGCCGGCGCCTGCGATGCGAACTCCATCGAGGAGCGCGCCGTCCGCGCCAGCTCGAACCGCGTCACCTGTGGCGAAGTCTTCGTCAAGTACATCGACGAGAACGGCGATCCGGGCTTCTCCCGCGGCGACTCCGTGGTGATCACCATCAGTCACACGCACAGCACGATGACACCGCTCGGCGAACTCATGAACGTTGTCTCGTTCGGCTCGTTCCCCGCGACGTTCACGCTCACGGCGTGCTCAGACGCACGCCTCGAAGGTCCACCTGCCAACCAGGGGCTGCTCGAAGAAACCAACGAGGACTGTGCAACATGAGACGGCCACGCTTGAGGGTAGAACGCCGGGCGCCCCGGCTGGGTTCTGAAACCGGCGCAGTGGCGATCACCTTCGCCGCTGCCCTCTTTCTATTCGGGGCATTCGGAATCGTCGCCGTGGACATCGCGTCCTGGTACGGCGACCGCCGCGAGGCACAGACCGACGCGGACCAGATCGCGCTCGCCGGCGCCCAGGAGCTACCAAGCTTCGAGGACGCCGCCCAGGCCGCGGCGGACGCGGAGGCGGTCGCCCTGGCCTGGGCGGCGAAGAACAATGTCGACCCGGCCGACGTGACCATCGAGGTGGTCAACGACTGCTACTCGGCGAACGACGAGGTCCACACGGGAGTCCGCGCGACCGTCCAGCGGCCGGGTAAGACGTTCTTCCTCAGCTTCTTGCCAGACACGGTCCAACCGACGATCAGCACGGAAGCCGTGGCCTGCTCGGGCATGCCCTACGAGATGATCGGGATGCTTCCTTTCGCGCTTCAAAAGAACAGCGACTGCTTCGAGGACAATGGCAGCTTTGAACTGGCCGTCCCGATCTTCGGCGAGCGCTGCGACATCGTCGTGGACAGCAACGGCAGCGACATCGGACAGCTCTCGTTCAGCACCGACCCGACCGATCCCTGCTACTCGGGCAACAGTAGCGCAAACGTGTACGAGTACAACATCGTCCACGGCTCCCAGGTGAACTGCCAGATCGGCGCCTCGGTGCGGAGTAACACCGGTGTGAACGTCGGCCCGACCCGTGACGGCCTCTCAGCCCGCCTGGGCAACGAGGGCGTTTGTAGCGACAACCCTTATCGGGGTTCCACCGCTGTTCAGACCGACACCGACAACTTCAATATGCATCCCACGCTTTCGAACCTGTTCGCGCCGACAACAGGTGTCGATGATTTCTTCGAGATATGGATGCCTGATGACGGGTACAGCCTGTACCAGCCCGCCGAGGACCTGGTCACGGTCGACTGTGACGGCTCGTTGGACGGCATCCAGACGAGTCCACGGAACATCACGGTAGTCATCATCAACGACATCGACGTGGACGACGGCGTGGGGTGCGGAGGCAACAACTCCCACTGCTACGAGGTGCAGGGCTTCGCGCGCATGTACCTGGAGGGGTGCTCGACCTCGGGCCAGGGCTTCCGGGCGGACTGCAGCCAGGGCGGCGGTGGCAATACCTTCACGATCCACGCGCGCTTTGTAGAGGCGATCGGGATCTCGAACGGCGCGTTGGGCCTCAACCGGCTCGGCGACGTCCAGACGTTCCTCAAGGACTAAGTACGGTCTCGGCTGCGTCGGGCAGCCGGACCGTCGTTGTAAGCGTTATCGAGAAAGGGAGACGGCGCCATGGCTCGTCGCTTCAAGTTCCCCACCGGCGGCGTGCTGCTGTTCGCGGCGGTCGTCATCGGCGCGGCCAGCACCATCGGCACGGCCGCCTGGCTGCGTCAGCAGGACCAGCAGCGGGCCGAGGATGCCGCGGCCAACGAGCAACAGCAAGAGTCGATGGTCGCCCTGCTGGTGGGGCGCGACGAGCTGGCCGCAGGCACCACCCTGAGCGCGCCGATGCTCGCCACCGTCGAGGTGCCGCAGAGCACGGTGCCGGTGGGGGCCCTCACGGAACTCGACGACGCTGTGGGGCGCGTGCTGCGCTACCCGCTGGGCCCCGGTGAGCAGTTGCTGGCGAGCAAGCTCGTGGGCGACGGCAGCACCGGCAGCGGGCTCGCGTTCTCGATCCCGCCCGGAATGCGCGGCGTGTCCGTGGCGTTCTCGGAGGTGATGGGCGCGGGCGGCCTGGTGGTCCCCGGCGACCACGTGGACGTGCTGGTGGCCACGGAGTACGGCCGGCTCTTCGGCCCGGACCACTGCAGGAGGGCGTGGACACGGACGCGGGGCACCCGACGGTGGTCACGCTGCTCCAGGACGTGCTCGTGCTGGCAGTCGGCCAGGAATTCACCCCGGCCGTCGACGAGGGCCGTGACCCCTCCACGCTGCGCACCGAGGGCGCGGAGGCGCAGCCGGCCGCGGGCTCCGTGACCCTGGCGATCAACTCGACTCAGGCCCAGAAGCTCTTCATGGCGACGCAGGAAGGCACGCTGGGGCTGGCGCTGCGGCCCTTCGGCGACGAGTCGCAGGCCGCGCTCACACCAGAGCTGAAGCTGGAGCCTGAGAGCGGCGTGGCCCAGGGCCTGACCGCGAGCCGCTAGACGTAGACGGACGAACAGAAGGAACTGTAGAGGAGCCGCCTCGTGGCCCGGAACCTGAGCGCCCTGGTCGTAGACCCGAACCTCGATAGCCGCCTGGACACCTCGCGGTCGCTCGAGTCCGTGGGGCTGGACCTGGCGGGCGAATCGTCCTACGGCACCGAGGCCACGGTGATGGCGGCGGAGCACAAGCCGAACGTCATCCTGCTGGCCCTGGAAGACCCGCCCGCGCGCGGCGTGTCGACGCTGGAGTCGCTCCAGACGCTGGCGCCGGACACCCCGGTGATCGTGTACTCCTCGTCCGGCAACGTGGACCTCGTCCGGCAGGCCATGCGCGCCGGGGCCCGTGACTTCCTGAGCAAGCCTCTCCAGGCACAGGCGCTGCGCGAGACGATCCACAACGTGCTGGCACAGGAGGAGCAGCGGCAACTCGCGCGCTGGGGCGAGCAGTCGGCCGTGACCGCTCGAGGCACCGTGATCACGGTCGCCGGCGCGAAGGGCGGCATCGGCAAGTCGACGCTGACGACGAACCTGGCGATCGCCATCCGCCAGGTGACCGGGCAGGAAGTCGCGCTGGTGGACGGCGACGCACAGTTCGGCGACGTCTCCGTCATGCTCGACCTGGACGCCACGCACAGCATCGCGGACCTGGCGCGCAACGAGCCGGAGATCACGCGCGAGTCGGTGCTGCCCTACCTGAACAAGCACCACTCCGGCGTGAACGTGCTGCTGGCGACGTCCGAGCCGGACGACTGGCGGGCACTGCAACCGCAGCACATCTCCTCGATCGCCCGCGCCCTGGCGGAGACGCACGAGTTCGTGATCTTCGATACGCCGGGCACGATGAACGAGGTGGTCGCCGCCTCCCTGAACGAGGCGAGCATGATCCTGATCGTCACGAGTCTGGATGTCTCCAGCGTGAAGGACACGCGCACAGCCATGCGCATCCTGGACGCCTGGGCGTTCGCACGCAGTCGCGTCCGGCTGATCGTGAACGACAACAACCGGGCCGCCGGTGTGACCGCGGAGGACGTCTCCCGCGCCACGGGCATGCCCGTGACCGCACACCTCCAATACGAGGCGCGCGTCGGCGTCGCCGTCCAGACGGGCCTGCCGATCGTGCAGTCGGACCCGCGCAGCCGCTACGCGCGCTCGGTCATCGAGCTGGCGGAAAACATCACCGGGGTGGGCTCCGAGAAGCGGCTGGCACGCCGCTCGGCCTTCGGACGCCTGTCGCTGTTCGGGAAGGCCGCGTCATGATTGCGAGTCAGGACAACCATCGCACGGCCCCGGCCACCATCGGCCGTCCAACCTCGGATGCTCCGGAGCAGCTGGTGGTGCAGGTACACGACCGGTTGATCAAGGACCTCGATGTCCCGCGCCTGCACCTGCAACCGAAGCAGGAGGCGCGTCGCCTGGTGGAGGCGACGATCAACGAGTTGCTCGCGGAGATGTCGCCCGGGATCGCCGGCGTGACGAAGCAGAACGTGATCCGCGAGGTCAGCAACGAGGTGCTGGGCTTCGGCCCCCTCCAGCCCCTGCTGGACGACAAGGAAGTCACCGAAGTCATGGTCAACGGACCGACGGAGGTCTTCTTCGAGCGCCAGGGTGTGCTCTACCTCAGCTCCGTGCGTTTCCGTGACAGCCAGCACATCCGACGCATTGCGGACCGCATCGTGGCGCCGCTGGGCCGCCGGCTCGATGAGTCGTCGCCGATGGTGGACGCGCGTCTGCCGGACGGCTCCCGTGTGAACGTGGTGCTGCCGCCGATCGCCGTGAGCAGCCCCGCGATCACCATCCGAAAGTTCCAGAGCGAGCGCTTCGGCATGGATGACCTGATCCGCATCGGTAGCCTCACGGAACCGGCCGCCGGCTTCCTGAGGGCCGCCGTCGCGTCCAAGGTCAACATCATCATCTCCGGCGGTACCGGCTCCGGTAAGACGACGATGCTGAACGCGCTGTCGTCGTTCATCCCGGACAGTGAGCGCCTGGTCACGATCGAGGACCCCAAGGAACTGCAGCTCAAGCAGAACCACGTGGTGGCGCTCGAAGCGCGGCCCGCCGGCGTGAACAACACCGGCGCGGTGACGCAGCGCGACCTCGTGCGCAACGCCCTCCGCATGCGCCCGGACCGGGTGATCATCGGCGAGGTCCGGGGCGCCGAGGCGTTCGACATGCTCCAGGCCATGAACACCGGCCACGAGGGCTCCATCACGACCATTCACGCGAACACGCCTCGGGACGCGCTCTCCCGCGTGGAGAACATGGTCATGATGGCGGGCTTCGACCTGCCGACGCGCGCCATCCGAGAGCAGGTCGCTTCCGCCTTGCACCTGGTGGTGCAGGTGAACCGCATGGTGGACGGCTCCCGCCGGGTGACACACATCACCGAGGTGGCATCGATGGAGGGCGACATGGTGGCCATCCAGGACCTCTTCCTGTTCGAGCAGCGCGCGATGGGCGCCGACCAGCGGGTGCAGGGCCAGATGGAGCGGACGGGCATCCGGCCGCACTTCTACGACCGCTTCGCGCGCTTCGGTGTCTCCGAGCACTGGGTCGACCGACCCGTCCAGGTGGCGTGAGATGGATGACACGAGCTTGATGATCGCGGCGGCCGGCTGGGGCCTGACGCTCACCTTGATCCTGGTGGGCGTGGGCAGCATGCGCGGCGCCGACTCCCGCATGCGGCAGCGCGTGGGTGCGCTGTCGCAGCGTGCACCGGAAGCGTTCACGACGTCAGGCGCCAGCGTGCTACGCGACCGCCGCGCCTCCAACTTCCGTGCTTTCGACGCCTTCATCCGCCGCCAACGGTGGTCCGAGGCGACCCGCTACTCGCTGGAACGCGCCGGCCTCCGGCTGCGCGTGGGCGAGTGGGTGCTGCTGCGCGTCTTCGCGGTGGGCTTCATGGCGGCGCTCCTCGGCTTCCTGGGCTCGGCGCTCGGCGACCGCGGCATGGTGCTCATGGCGCTGGTCGTTGGTGCGGTGCTGGGCGGAATGCTTCCGCCCTTCGTACTCAAGTTCAAGATCAAGCGGCGGCAGGCCCAGATGGACCGCCAGATCGTCGAGATGACGGAGCTGATGGCCTCCATGCTGTCATCCGGCTTCGGGTACATGCAGGCCCTGATGTCCGCGGCACGACAGCTCGAGCCGCCCCTGGCGGACGAGGTGAACCGTCTGGTCGAGGCGACCCAGGTCGGTGGTGACGCCGACGAGGCGCTGGAAGAGATGGCGACCCGGCTGGACAGCCGGGACTTCCAGATCGTCACGACGGCCATCTCGATCCACCGCAAGACCGGTGGCGACCTGGCGCAGATCTTGCGCGGCGTCGCCAGCACGATCCGCGGACGTCAGAGCTTCGCGCGGGAGGTGTCGGCGCTGACCTCCAAGGAGCGGTACTCGGCGATCATCGTGGCGGGCTTCCCGCTGCTGCTCGCGCTCGCCCTCACCGCCATGATGCCGGAGACCTTCGGCCGGCTGTTCACGCAGTTCGAAGGCCGGCTCATCCTCGGCGCCGCGCTCGTGATGGACGGCATTGGCTACTACGCGATCAAGCGCATTTCGAGGATCGAGATCTGATGGTTACCTTCATCAGCCTGGGTTTCGGCGCCACCATCACGCTCTTGCTACTCGGCGCGTTCCGCGGCAACCGCCGCGGGCGGACGGTCACGATCCGCGACCGCGTGGAGCAACTGGCGCCCGAGGCGCACGCGCACGACGCCTACGACGACTCGTTCGCGGAGCGGCTGCTGCTCCCGCTGAGCCGCTGGTTCATGCATACGCTGGGCACGGCCACGCCGTCGCGCCTCACGCAGGCGGTGGCCGAGCGCCTCAATACGGCCGGCATGACGGTCACCCCCGGGCGGTTCGTCGCTGTCTGGCTGACGTTCGCGTTGATCATCCCCGCGACACTGCTCGTGGTGTCCGCGCCAATCGTCGGGATTTCGCTCCCGATGCTCGGCATGTTCGCGGCGTGGATGGGCCTGGGCGGCTATCTGCCGTGGTTCTTCCTGCAGCGGGCGGCCGGGAAGCGGACGCGGGAGATCGACCGGCGCCTGCCGGACGCGATCGACCTGATCGTGACCTGCGTGGAGTCCGGCATCGGCCTGCAGGCCGCCATGATCAAAGTCTCCGAGTACGTCGAGGGTCCGGTCGCGGACGAGTTCACGCGGGTGAGCCGCGAGGTGAGCGTCGGCCGCGAGCGCGCCGAGGCCATGGAGGCCATGGCCGACCGCACCGGCTCGCGCGAGATGCGCCTCCTGGTCCGCGCCATCACGCAGGCCGAGCAGATGGGTATCTCCATCGGTTCCGTGCTGCGCAACCAGGCCGACGAGGTCCGCGAGCGTCGCAAGCAGAAGGCGCGGGAGAAGGCCGGCACGATCCCAGTGAAGATCACGATCCCCACCGTGCTCTTCATCTTCCCCACGATCTTCCTGCTGGTGCTCGGGCCGGTGGCGCTCAACACCATGGAATTCTTCGCCGAACGATGAGGACACACGCCTCGAGGCTTGTGCGGCGCGACCAGCGCAGCGTCCGAGCGGGGTCGGGCGACCACCTCGCCGGTGTCGCACGGCTGATGACGCACCCGCCGGAGACGGTGTCCGTCGAGGGACGCTGGCGAGATGCCCGCCTCCCGGCAAGCGCGCTGCGCACGAGCACCGAGGGGACCCGTCGAGCACGGGAGGTCACGCCGTGCGCCTGCTGACCCCGACGATCGCAGCGGGCCTCGGAGCAGCCGGAGGCGGCGCACTCGCGCTTGCGCTTGGCCAGTCGACGCTGGCGGCTGGCGTGACGGCGGCCTTTTGTGCGGTGCTGGCCTCCGTGTCAGTCACCGACCTTCGCGAACGCCGCATCCCCAACGCATGGACCTACCCAGCGCTGCTCGGCGCGGTCGCCGTCGCGGCCACGGGCGGCCTCGGCACGCTCGCGCAGTCCTTCGGTGGGCTCGCGGTCGCCGGGGTGCCCATGGCGCTCTGCTACGTGGTCGGCCGTGGCCGCCTGGGCATGGGGGACGTGAAGCTCAGCGCCCTCGCGGGGGCAGTGCTGGGTCCGGCTACCGCACCGGCATTTCTGCTGCTGGGGACGGCGGCGGGCGCGGTGCACGCCGTCGGCGTGCTGGCACGCGGTGGCGGGCGGCACACGCGCTTCTCGTACGGCCCGGCCCTCGCGGTCGGCGCGGCCATCGTGGTGTTTCGATACGGACCACTCGTCTCGTGATGCAGAGAGGTATCTCGAGCATGTCTACCCGAAGGCGATGGTTCCGTGCCCTGGCCGTCCGTGGCCGCCTGGCCTTGCTCGTCGCGCTCCCCCTTGCGGCGCTGACCCCGCTCCCCGCGTCCGGACAGGAGGCGCCACCGCCGAGCCTGCAGGTGGTTGCGGTGACGCACGCCCCGGACGGCACGATCACCCTGTCACTGTCCCGCACGGCTGATGGACTGGACCCGATCAGCGTGTCCGCGATCCTGAATGGGGTGCCGGTCGACGTTGCCTCCCTCGAGGAGTCCCGCCCCGACCCGACGTCCGTCACGATTGTGGTCGACACGAGCGGCAGCATGCAGGGCGCACCTCTGGCGTCGGCGCAGGACGCCGCCCGCGCATTGGTCGAACGGCTCGACCCCGATGACCCCGTGGCGATCGTGGGCTTCTCCGCGCAGCCGGTGCTGCTCTCCGACTTCACCACCGATCGCGAGGTGACCCGCGCGGTCCTGAACACGCTGGTTGCGGCCGGCGACACGGCACTGTTCGACGCCGTGCGGCTCTCCGCGGACCTGCTCGCCAATGCGCCGACGCAGGGCTCTCGGGCCATGGTGCTGCTGTCGGACGGCGTGGACTCCGGCGACAGCGGCGACGCGGCGGAGGGACTGGCGCTCGTCGCCGCCCAGGACATCGATGTCTACGCCTTCGCGCTGGGCAGCGAGACGGACGTCGAGTACCTCCAGCGGCTGTCCGCGACGGGCGCCTACTGGGAGGTCGCCAGCGAGGAAGCGCTCGCCTCGCTCTTTGAGTCCCTGGGCAACCGCCTGGGCGCCACCATCCGCGTTGACATCGCCGCACCCCCGCTGCCGATCGGCGAGCACACCGTCGAACTGCGCGGGAACCTGAACGGCACGCCGGTCACCGCGCAGACGACCTTGAACGTGACGAACGACGCCCTGCTGTCCGCGGAGGTAACAGAGAACGAGGTCGACCGCCTCGTGGTCGCCCTGCAGACGTCCGTCCCGCTTGCGATGCTGGACATTCGCGGCGTGATCGGCGGCGTCGAGGTCCGTCCCACACGCGAGGGGACGGTGTTCTTCGACTACTGGCTCCTGACACCCGGCTCACACGAGGCGGAGATCATCGCGAACGTCAGTGGCGGCTTGGCGGCGCGCCGCACCATCACCGTCGACATCCCGGTGCTAGAGCCGATACTGACCGTCCGCACGGACACGTCGGTCACACCGCCGGTCCTCAACGTCTCAGCCCGCGTGCAAGGCGGCGGTGAGGGAAGCGTCCTCCGTGTGCTCGTCGACCGCGAGGTACTCGCGGAGGGGCCGGCCAACGAGACCCTAATGGTCGGCGCAGAGGGCCTCGACGACGCAACCGTGGAGCTGGTTGGGGCGGATGCGACCGCGCTGGTCAGCGAGTCCGTCCGCGCCCTCTCAGCCGACGTGGCGAAAGACGGCGGAGGCGTGTCGCTGATGACCATCCTGCTCGGACTCGGCGCGGTGGGTGCGGCCGGGGGCGCCGGCTTCCTCTACTGGCGGCAGCGTCAAGCGCCGCCCGCGCCCGCGGTGCGGTCGATGCGCGCCCGTCCGGTGCGGCGAGCCGTGCCGGCCGCTGTCACTCGGGACACGCTGGGACAGTTGATCCTGCGGACACCCGAGGGCAGCGAGCGCGCGATCCCCATGGGGCTGAAGCCGCTCACCGTCGGCAGCTCCATTGACTGCGACGTCGTGCTGCACAGCCCGGCGATCCGGCCCGTCCACGCGCGTGTTTCGGCGCGGCCGAACGGGGAGTTCCAGGTCCACGGCGTGGCGCAGTCATCCGCCTCGCCGTATCTGAACGACCGCCACGATGAGTGGGCGGTCCTGAGTTCTGGCGAGTCGATCGCGATCGGCGATCACGTGATCACCCTGCTCACCGAAGCAGAGACGGAGGAAGTCGGCCATGCCATCTTCCACGACTGAAGCCCGAGACATCTATGACCTGCTGGGCATCAGCCCGGAGGCGTCCCCCAAAATGGCACAGGCCATGTACTGGGCGCGCATCCGCGAGCTTCGTGAGGCGGAGCGGGCAGGTGAACCGAACGCCCGAGACGAGATCGAGCAGCTCAACGATGCGCTGCAGATCATCTCGGACGATTCACGCCGTGTGGCCTACAACCGCGGGGAGGAGCTCCCCGAGCCCGGCACCACGGCAACGTCGGGGGCCACGCCGATCCCGGCGCGGCGAGGTAAGCGCTCGCCTCGGGCGGTTGCGGTGGGCGCCGGTATCTTCGCCGCCAGCATGGTCGCGCTGTTCGCCACGGACGCGGCCGGGATGGAGCTGCTCGCAAGGCCGGTCCCGCCCCTGATCTTCATCCTGGTGATCGGCACGTTGGGCGCCGGCCTGGTAGGCGCCGGGCTGCAGCGGCGCTTGCTCCGCACCCCATTCGACGTGCTGGAACTGGCGCCCGGCGCCACGCCCGAGGACATCGACTTCGCGTATCGCACGCTGGCCAGCTCCTGGTTGGCCCAGCTGCGCAATGCACCGGACCTGGCGCTCGAGTCGTTGGAGCAGCTGGACCGTGCCTACACCCTGGCGATGGCGCCGCACGTGGACAGCCTGTCCAGGGGTGGCGGCGCCAACCTCGCGCAGGCCGTCCGTGGCCTTGCGGCGTGGCTGCGCGGGCGCGACTGGCAGCAAGTGGCCGGTGGCGCCGTCGCGGTAACCGGTCGCTTGGTGGCGGGCACGGCGCGTGTCGTCAGCTGGGGCGTGACCTCGATGATCGCCGTCTATCGTGGCGAGGAGGTCGCCAGGTTCGGCCAGGAGGAACACGAGGCGCCCGAGATTCAACTCGACCTGCAGCGCCGGCTTTCCGCCAGTGTCCACGTACTGGCGCAGGAGGGGCTCGAGCAGCCACGGGAGACCGGCCAGGTATCAACCGCCGGCGGCCTGTACGAGATCGTGCTGGAGACGCCGGTCGGCGCGCGACGCGTCGGGCTGGGAGAACGCCCGCTGCGCATCGGATCCGCCGCCGACGCCGACATTGCGGTCGAGCTGGTCGACGAGGCCGACGGCAACGAGCAGGTGCTGCTCTGGGTCAACGGCGAGGACCTGGTCCTCCATGCGACAGCCGGCGCCACCTGCACGGTGAACGGCACGCCCTCGACGTGGGCGCGCCTGGAGGTCGGCGATGCGATCACCATCGGCGCCACCATGCTGCAGGTGCAGCGCGCACAGAGGGTGGAGCCGGCGGCATAGGCACGCGGCAGCGAGGCGATGTGCGGAGGCGCCGCGGGTGACCGCGGCGTCTTCGCGTGGGGCGCACGGACACGCGCGGATCGGGGAGCGCCCGCCGACGGTCGCGGGGAATCCCCTGTCCGACACCGGCCAGGGCTGGCCGACAGTCAGAGCACCGTCAGGATGAGGTCCGGCCCGTGAGATCTGGGAGCGTAGGGATGATGCGCAAGAGCGAAGCCCTGGACAACGTGTCCTTCCTGTTGACCAGCGTCACCAACGCTCGCCGGGGGCAGGAGGCGGTCGCCCGAGCGGAACTGGTCGCCGGACTGAGCGAGACCGATACGCTCGACGAGCACCAGCTGCTCGCGCTCCTGGACACGCTCGCCGCCGAGGGCGGCCCGATCCAGCGGAAGGCGGAGGAGATCGCGAGCTGGAGGGCGGACTCCTCGTCCGCCGCCGCCTGAGCCGCTCCTGACTGTTGGAGCCGCTCCACCGCCTCAGACTGTATATGCTTCTTACGAACCCTCTTATGCGCTGCTCGACAAGCCGTCGTACTCTTCGCGGAAGGATCGCCGCGTGGAGAGACGAGGAGCGGGAGTGCAGCTCAAGGGCGCATCGGCGCTGCGGACCGCGATCATGGGCCTCATCGGCATCCTGTACGCGCAGGTGGCCGCGGGCGCGATCGTCCTGGTGCTGAAGTTCGCGACTGACGGCAGCGTGACGGCGCTGTTGTTCCTCCTCCCCGCCGCCGGCGCGATGTGGATCGTGACTGAGGCGCTCAAGGAGACGGCCCGCGGCCTGCGCTCCTAGCCCCCGTAGACTGCCCATTTACAGAACGTCTGTGCTATTATCCTCCTCGCGTTGAGGAGGGATCGATGGCGACGTGGGCGGAGTTCGCAGAAGGCCCAGCCGAGGTGCGGGAGCACCAGACTCCGGATGCACCCGGCGAGTGGGTGGCGTTCGAGGGCGGTGCGACGGCCCTCGCCGCGGCCGGCGAGCGGTTGCTCTTCGAGGATGTCCCCGTCGCCCTGCTCGGGACGGTGACCTCCGACGGCCGCCCGCGCATTCACCCGTTCATCCCGAAGGTCGCCGATGGGCGCCTCTGGGCGTTCATCGTGCAGCACTCGCCAAAGCGGGAAGACCTCGAGCGTCGCGGGCAGTACACCATCCACGCAGGACTTGCCGACGAGGACGAGGAGTTCTGGGTCGCGGGCCGTGCACGACGAGAGGACGATCCCGACACTCGCGAGGCCGCTCGCCTGGTCATGCCGCATCCGATCCACGACTGGGAGGTCCTCTACGAGTTCGACCTCGAACTCGTCGGCTGGACCAGGTGGCTGGACTGGGGCACGCCGAGGCACCGGCCCGTCCACTATCGCTGGCGAGCCGCCACCTAAGCAGCAGGCACCACGGACAACACCACTCTCGACGGGTGCTCCGCCGAATGGTGGACCGTGTTCGTGGCGACGTGCGTCCGCGTGTGCCGCCCGACGGGCTCACCGGTATTCGGGTTCACATCGAACCGCGGGAACGACGAGGAGCTGACGAGCACCTGGATGCGGTGTCCGGCGGCAAAGCGGTTGGAGGTCGGATAGAGCGCGAACCGCACCTCGGTGACCTCGCCCGGCTGGAGCAGGCGGGGGCAGTCCATGCCCTCGCGGTAGCGGGCGCGCATGATCCCGTCCGTGATGTTGAGGCGGTAGCCCTCGGGCCACGCGTCCGAGGGGGGATAGACATCCTGGAGCATAACGAAGAAGTCCGTATCCGGTGCGTCGGAATCCACGTACAACACCGCCTCCACCGGTCCAATCGCCTCCAGGTCCTCCGCCAGCGGCTCCGAGGTGAAGGCGAGGACATCCGGACGGTCCTCCAGCGGTCCGAACGGTCCGCCGCCGCTGTGGACATCGGGGCGCGTCCGCTGGTCCGCCCCGCCCTGCACGACCATCACTCGCATGAGGGTGATCGGCGTGGCGACCGTGACCCGGGGCGGTGTCGGCACCACCTCGTTCAGGGACGACGTGTTCGCCGAGATGGTGGGCAGGGGATCCGCGGGGTCGAACCGGAAGGTCGAGGCGCCAACCTGGGCATCGGGCGCCGCACTGGCGCCCAGAGCGCCGTCCGATAGCAGGTAGAACGGTCGCGGCTGCGCCTCGGCCAGCGGCCAGTCGGGGGCGTCTCGCCACGCACCGCCGTGGAGCAGTCGGCCCTCGGCCGTCCGCTCGCCCGAGCCGCCGCCCATCACGAAGATGCGCGCGGCGCTCTCTTCGCCGACACCGTTGTCGACGCCGCGGAGCCAGTGGTCGAACCAGCGGAGCAGGACGTGGCGGCGGTTGTCAGTGCGTGCCCCGCCGCGGCTCTGTCCAATGGGCGCGTCCGACCCAAGCTCCACCTCGCCCGCCCACGAGTGGTCGAGCGCCGCGTCGCCGTGTGTCCACGGTCCCATCAGTAGCCGCTGCTGCCCCAGCCGCCCCTTCAGCGACACGTACCGGTCGGTCGTCGCCTTCGTGTAGGAGTCGTACCACCCGCCCGAGTACATCGTGGGGACATCCGCCGTCTCGTCGTCGTACGGTTCGAAGTTCAGGCCGCGCTGACGCCAGAATTCGCCGTCGTCGGCGTGCTCGTAGAGGTCCCGCGCCCACTGCTCGTAGACCGGGAGCCCCTCCAGCGGTGTGTTGCCCTCGGTCCATGGGAGGCGCCGGAGCCACTCGTACATATCGATCGAGTTCTGGTGCAGCCGGCGCTGTAGGATGGGGTCGCGTGCTGCTTCGGGCGAGACGGCGCCGTGACTGACCGCCCAGGTGAGCCAGCGCAGTTCCAGCGCGCCGTTATGTCGCAGAGCGGTCGAGTTCCCGTTCGACCCGCCCTGGTTGATCCACATCGCGCGCAGGTGCGGCGGCCGTTCGAGCGCCAGCGCGCCCTGCACCCACCCGGAATACGAGGTCCCAAAGGTGCCGACGTTGCTGTCGCAGAAGGGCTGCGCGGCCGCCCACTCGACGGCGTCATAGCCGTCGGGGCCCTCGTTCGCCAGCAGCCGGAACTCGCCCTCCGAGCCAAAGCGGCCACGCACGTCCTGAAGGACGAGGACATAGCCGTGGCTGGCCCAGAACTCGCCTTCGCGCTGGTAGCGGTCCAGCCTGCGGTCGTATGGCGTGCGGACCATGACCGCCGGGAACGGCCCGGGCAGCGGCGCCCCGTCGAGCGCCGGCCGCCACACGTCTGTGGCCAGCCGCGCGCCGTCGCGCGTTCGCATCTCCACGTCCCGCGCCAGCATCACGCCGTAGTCCGGTCTCGACGCCTCGGTCATGGTCACCCTCCCCGCCGCGCCGGCATTGTAGACGCGGCGTCGATGGTCCACCGCTCGTGGGGTACGTCGCTACTACGCCCGCGCACACCCGGCGGAGCATCGTGGCTCGTGTGCGATGCGAGCGACCCGCAACGGGATCGCGGGACGCGTGCAGCCGTTGCGGAGGGTTGACACGAGCCAGGCCGGTAAGGCAGGCTCGCGCCACGGCGCCAGACCAGTCGCCGAGCCGTGGGACATCCGCGCCAGCCGGGGTCCCGTCGGCGAAGGGGAAGCTGCCCTCACGGTTGTCAATGTCGCAGGCCATCTCACAACACCACGTCGCTGGCGGGCGGGGGTGTCAAGAGGAGGCTTGTCATGACCAAAGACGCCAGTTTCAAGAATGTTGTCCGCCGCCACGCGCAGGAAACGGGTCAGCGCTACACCGAAGCGCTGACCGACCTCGAGGGCCTCGGCTCGCGCATGTTCCACGAGCCGACCGCCGAGCGGCTGCTCGCCCATCTCCGGGACCGCTACGGCATCGACGCAGTCGCCGCGACAAAGGTCAGCCAGCACAAGTCCTACGTCTTCCGCATCGACAGGAACGATGGCGAGCCGTGGATCGCCCGCGCGTTTCCCCCCGCTCGCCCGCGGGCGGGCGTCGAGGCCGACGCCGCGATCCTGCGGTTCCTCGCCCGGCACGACTACCCGGCTGAGCGGCTAGCGGTCGAGGACGCGGTGTCAGACTTCGACGGAAGCTCAGTCCTCGTCACCCGGTTCGTCGCGAGCAGGCCGTTCCCAGGGGTCAGCGAGAAGCTGGGCATGATGGGCGACCTGCTTGGGCGGCTGCACGCGCTGCCATTCGACGAGTCCGCCAGCCGACCCGGTGGGGCCAGTGGTGAGGACCCCAGCCGTGAGGGCAGCCCGCGGCAGGACCTGCTGGCGGCCCTCGCGTTCCTCGATGCTGTCGATACGAAGGTCTCACGGGCCCAGCGCGAGCCATTCGAGCGGCTCCGCGACCAGGTGCGCTCAGCGGACGATGGTCACGGCCTGCCCGAGGCGTTGCTCCACGGCAACCTCGTCCACGACCCTGATCACGCGCTCTTGACCGAGCAGGGACCGGTGGCGATCAACTGGAAGGCGGCGGGGCGCGGGCCGCGGCTCGCCGACTTCGCCTGGCTGATGTGGGGCACCTGGCGCGATGCGGACCGCATCAAGGCGGCCGTAAACGCGTACCGTCGCCACGTCGAGTTGACCGACGACGAACTGGACCGGTTCGAGGCGGTGATGTACGTACGGCCGCTGTACCTGGTCAGCTTCGGCTACCTGCGTTCCCTCACCAACGGCCACCAGCCCGGCGGCAGCGAAGGCAGGATCGACTGGGGCTTCATCGACCCGGAGTACATCAGCGCAACCGCAGCCGCGACCCGAGCCGCGTTCCGCCGATGACGAAGCGCACTCCGAGCCGCGATTCCTGAGGTACTGGCGCTTCTCGGCGATCGTTCCAGCAGTTGCTAGGAACCCGACGCAACGTGGTGGGACCTGGGCCACCGGAACCACCAGGACGCCGATGGGCCCCGACGAAGTCGGGGCCCATCGTGGGACATGCTGTCGCGGATGACCCGTTGGGCTCGGCAGCGTACGCATCAGGGGGCTTCCGCTCCGGGGTGCACAATCATGCCCCAACCGGCGGCTCGAAGGCGAACACACGATGCGATACCGAGGCCCGACCCGCGCGACCCGTCCGCCGATGCAGGCAACCCTCGTCTACGACGGGGAGTGCCCCTTCTGTTGCGCGTCGGCTCGCTGGATTCAGCGCCACGCCCGCGAACAGCTGCTCCTGCTCACGTTCGAGGACATGCCAGGAAGTGGCCTGCTCACCGTGCTCTCGCGAGATGAGATCGGCCGGTCCGCGCACTGCATCACGCCGGGCGGCATCGAGTATCACGGCGGCGAGTCCGTCACGCAGGTGCTGCGGCTCACGCGCCTCGGCTGGCTGGGCCGGCTCCTCGACCTCCCACTGGCCACCGTCGCCCGCGACATCACCTACGCCGGCATCGACCGGGCGCGGCCGCTGCTCTCGCGGTTCGTCCGCGGCGAGTGCCGGGGCCACGTGTAGTGCTCACGGAGGTGGTGGCGGGCGCGAAGGGGAACCACGCCCGTTGGTCGCCACCCGCCTCCGCCGTGGGCTAACCTCACCGGCATGACCGCCGAAGCCACGCCTCCGCGTATCCGCCCGGTCATCGAGGGCCGCGGTCACGCGCCCTACGCCTCCGTGCGCACGGCGCTCGATGTCCTGCACGGGCCTCCGGCCGCTCTCGACGCGCTCGCGTCCGAGCTCGCGGCAGGACTCGAGGGCGGCGCCGAGGACGTGCTCGTCGACAGGCCCGGGCGGCTGCTGTTCTCCACGGACGCCTCGCTTTACGAGATGGAGCCGGTCGCCGTGGTCTATCCGCGCTCGGCTGAGGATGTACGCCATGCCATCCTCGTGGCGGGGCGTCGAGGCATCCCCGTACTCCCTCGGGGGGCGGGGACGTCGCTGGCTGGCCAGTCGGTGAATCACGCGGTCGTGCTCGACCTCTCGCGGCACATGGACCGGGTACTGGAAGTGAACGTCGAGGAGCGCTGGGCGCGTGTCCAGCCCGGCGTGGTGCTCGCGAACCTCAACCGGGCGCTGCGGACGACTGGCCTGCAGTACGCCGTGGACCCCGCGACGCAGAACCGCGCAACCATCGGTGGTGGCATCGGCAACAACTCCTGCGGCTCGCACTCCGTGCGCTACGGCAAGACCATCGACCAGGTGCTCGCCGTCGACGTGGTGCTCTCCGACGGCTCGCGCACGAGCTTCGAGCGCCTCGATGGGACGGCGCTTGAGGCGAAGCTCGACCTGCCGGGCATCGAGGGCGACCTCTACCGCGGAGTCCGGCGCATCGCCGACGAGCACCGGGACGAGATCGATGCGCGGTACCCGCGGATCCAGCGGCGCGTCTCCGGGTACAACCTGGACGACTTCCTGGATGAGGGCGCCATGGACCTCGCGCGCATGGTGGTGGGGTCCGAGGGCACGCTGGTCGCGGTCACCGAGGCGAAGCTCCGGCTGGTGCCCATCCCAGCGGCCAAGGGATTGGCCGTGCTCCATTTCGACACGGTACCGCGGGCATGCGAGGCGACACTCCCACTCCTGGAGCACGACCCGGCCGCCATCGAGCTGGTCGACCGCACGATCATCCAGCGCTGCCGCGAGTCGCTTGGCTTCGCCTCGTTGGTCGAGTTCGTGCAGGGCGACCCCGGCGCGCTGCTCGTCGTCGAACTGACCGGCGACAGCGCCGACGCCGTGAACAGCCGCATCGCCGCGCTCGTCGAGGACATGCGCCAGCGGCAGCTGGGGTACGCGGTGCACGTGAGCGTCGATGCCGGTGAGCAGTTGCGCATCTGGCGGATGCGGCAGGCTGGCCTGGGCATCCTGATGAGCGTGAAGGGGGACGCCAAGCCGCTGGCGTACGTGGAGGACGCGGCCGTCGCGCCTGAGTTGCTCCCCCGCTTCGTCGAGCGCTTCGACGCCCTCGTGCAGTCGTACGGGACGAGCGCCGCCTACTACGGACACGCCTCGGTCGGCTGCCTGCACATCCGGCCGATGGTGAACATCAAGCAGGTCGAGGGCCTGCAGGCGATGGAGGGGCTCGCCTCGGACGTGGCTGACCTGGTGCTGGAGTTCGGCGGCTCGCTGAGCGGCGAGCACGGCGACGGCATCCTGCGAGGCGTCTTCACGGAGCGCATGTTCGGCGCGCGCCTGACCGAGGCGTTCCGCGACGTGAAGCGGCTCTTCGACCCGCAGGGCATCCTCAACCCGGGCAAGGTCGTGGACACGCCGGCGTTCGACGACAACCTGCGGCTCAGTCCGCGCACCGTGAACCTCAACCCGCCGACCTACCTCGACTTCTCCGCCGACGGCGGGATGGCGCGCTCCGCGGAGCTGTGCAACGGGCAGGGTGCTTGCCGCAAGGACGACGGCGGCATGTGCCCCTCCTACATGGTCACGCGCGACGAGGAGCACTCGACACGGGGGCGTGCGAACCTGCTGCGCCAGGCCCTCAACGGCGTGTTGCCGCCCGAGGCGCTGACGGGCCAGGCGATCTATGACGCGCTCGACCTCTGCGTGGAGTGCAAGGCGTGCAAGGCCGAGTGCCCCTCCGGCGTCGACATGGCGAAGCTGAAGTACGAGGTGCTGACGAAGCACCACGAGGCGCACGGGCTGCCACTGCGCGCCCGGCTGTTCGCCTACATCCGCGCGTGGAGCGCCCTGGGCAGCCGCACGCCGGGGCTGGCGAACGCCATCGCACGGCTGGCGCCGGTGCGGCTGCTGCTGCACCGCACGCTGGGCATCCACCGCGAGCGGCCGCTGCCGGCCCTGGCATCGAGGCCGTTCCGGCGCTGGTTCGACGCCCGACCGGCGGCCGCACGGCCCGCGCCTCGAGGCGACGTGGTGCTGTTCGATGACACGTTCACGGACTACTACCACCCGGAGGTCGGTCAGGCCGCCGTCCGCGTGCTGGAGGCGCTGGGCTACCGGGTCGTCCTCGTCCCGCGGCTCGGCTGCTGCGGCCGGCCCGCGATCTCGAAGGGGCAGCTCGGTACGGCCCGCGAGTGGGCACGGCGGAACATCGAGCGCCTCGCGCCATACGCCGAGCGCGGCGTGCCGATCGTGGGGACGGAGCCATCCTGCCTGCTCACGCTGCGCGACGAGTACCCGGAGTTGCTCCCCGGCGCGGATGCGCGTGCTGTCGCGGGACAGGCGCTGCTCCTCGATGAGCTGCTCGCGCGCCTGGCCATCGAGGACGGCACGGTGGGCGAGCTGTTCGCCGACCGCGGGCCGCGGCGCGCGCTGGTCCACGGGCACTGTCACCAGAAGGCGCTCGCCGGCATGGACGAGACGTTCGCCGTCCTCGCGCTCGTCCCTGGCCTGGAGGCGTCGCTGATCGACTCGCCATGCTGCGGCATGGCCGGCTCGTTCGGCTTCGAGGCAGAGCACTACGACATCTCGCGGCAGATGGGCGCGCTGCGACTCTTCCCCGCCATCGAGGCGGCGCCCGACGACACGGAGGTGCTGATCACCGGCGTCTCGTGCCGCCAGCAAATTGGGCACTTCACCAGCCGCCGCCCGCGCCACGTCGTCGAGTTGTTGGCGGACGCACTGGTGGACTCGGCGTAGGGGGGGCAGTGTGCTGCGCGCGCGGCACCGGGGCGCAAAGCCTTGCGCCCCTACTAGGATTCGGTAGGGAGACTGCTGTGGCTGCATCTGCGCGCCTCTACCGCATGATTGTGCCGGTCACCGATTTGACGCGCGCCGTCGAGTTCTACTCGACGTTGCTCGAGACGGACGGCGAGCGGGTGTCGGATGGGCGGCACTACTTCGACTGTCGCGGCACGCTCCTGGCCTGCGTGAGCGAGCGACACGCCACCGAGGAGCACTTCCGTCCACTCCCGGACTACTGCTATCTCGCGGTCGACGACCTGGAGGCGGCGCTCGAGCGGGCGCGAGCAGCGGGCGCCGACGTAGAGGCGGAGATCGACTCGTACCCGTGGGGTGAGCGTTCGTTCTACGTTCGCGACCCCTTCGGCAACCCGCTGTGCTTCGTCGACGCCTCGACCGTCTTCCTCGGCGGCCGCGTCGTGCATTAGGGGGACACCCCGCTTGCGACTGCGGCGGCCGAGGGCGATCCTCGCGGGCGAGGAGAGGGCGGGCGATGCCTGTGAGCGAGCTGGGACTACCGTCGGCGGTGCGTGCCTCCGGCCACCGCGCCGAGGCGTAGCCGGTGCACGCTGGCGTCCCGCACCGCGGTGAGCGGCCCGGCGATGTCCGCATCCGGCGGGGGCGTCGCCGCAGCCGGACCATCGAGGTCACGCGGCCGCGGGGTCCTCGTCGCGATCTGCCGGCGGTCCTCTACCTCATCATCGGCTTCCTGGGCCTGATCCTCGTCGGGACGGCCCTGCTGCTGCTCCCCTTCGCGACGAGGAGCGGCGACCAGGCAAGTCTCATGACCGCCCTGTTCACCGCGACCTCGGCTGCTTGCGTCACCGGGCTGGTGGTGGTCGACACCTATGACTTCTGGAGCCCCTTCGGGCAGGCGGTGATCCTGGCGCTGATCCAGCTGGGCGGCCTGGGGTTCATGTCGGGGTCCACGCTGTTGCTCCTGCTGCTGGGGCGGCGCATCTCCTACAGCCAGCGCATGTTCACCGGTGAGGTGCTCGGCCGGCTCGGCACGGAACGGGTGACGACGCTCCTCAAGCGCATTCTTCTGATGACCGTCATCGTCGAGGGCTTCGCGGCCGTCGGGCTGATCGTGTTCTTCAGCATCGATGCAAACGAGGTCTCCGCGAACCAGGTGTGGCGCGGGGCCTTTACCGGCATCTCCGCCTTCAATAACGCGGGGTTTGACCTGGAAGGCGGCTTCCGCAGCATGACCGAGTTCCAGGGCAACCCCTTCGTCCTGGGGACCATCGCGGCGACCGCCACGATCGGAGCGACCGGCTACGCCGTCGTCTCCGATGTGTGGCGGGAGCGGCGTTGGCGGCGTCTGGAGCTGAACAGCAAGATTGTGCTGCTGACTTCGGGCCTGCTCGCGGCGATCGGCGCCGCGGTGATCCTAACTGACTACATCTTCCCGGGCGGCACATACTCGGACGACCCCGCGTGGATGGCCGTCCTGGGTGCGATCGTGGAGTCCCTGTACGCGCGCACCTCGGGCTTCACGGCCGTCGAGGTGGGCGCGGTCCGAGACGAGACCCTGCTGTTTATGTCCGGCCTGATGTTCATCGGTGGCGCCTCAGGCTCCACGGCGGGCGGTATCAAGATACAGACGTTCAGCTCGCTACTCTTCGCCATCGTCGCGTCGCTGCGTGGCGACGAGCACGTCCACGCCTTCGACCGCGAGATCCCGTGGCGCCAGGTCAACCGAGCGCTCAGCATCGCCCTGCTCTCGGTCGCTTTCGTCTTCGCGATCACCTTCGCGCTCTCGCACACGACGGACCGCCCGATGATGGACGTGCTGTTCGAGGTGGTCTCCGCCTTCGCCACGTGCGGCCTCTCTGTGGGCATGACCCCGGAGACGAACGACGCCGCGAGGGCGATCCTGGTGCTGGCGATGTTCGTCGGGCGCCTGGGGCCGTTGACGATCGCGCTGGCCCTCGCCGCCCGGTTCGGGGGCCCGGAACGACTGCGCTTCCCGGAAGCGGACATCACCATTGGATAACTCTGACGACGAGGGATCGAGGCAGTCATGAAGCAACAGGTCGCGGTGATCGGGCTCGGCCGCTTCGGCACCGCGGTGGCGCGGGAGCTGGTGAAGGCCGGCCATGAGGTGCTGGGCATCGACCACAATCTGGACGTGGTCCAGGAACTTTCCGCCGACCTGAGCCACGTGGTGCAGGCAGACGCCATTGACCAGGACACCCTGCAGCGCCTGGGCATCGAGGACTTCGACACGGTGATCGTCGGCATCACGGAGGTGCTGGAGACCAGCATCCTCGCCACGTTGATCGCCAAGCGCCTGGGGGTGCCTCGGGTGATCGCGAAGGCGAGGAACGAGCTACACGGCGAGATCCTGGAGCGCGTCGGCGCGGACCGGGTCGTCTACCCGGAGCGCGACACGGGGATGCGGCTGGCGCACGCCTGGTCGTCCATGGACATCACGGACTCGCTGGACGTGGTGGAGGGCTACATCATTAGCCGCGTCATGGTCCCCGAGGGACTCGTGGGGCGGCGGTTGGACGAGGCCCTGCGCGCGGACGAGGGTGTCTCGCTGCTCCTACTGGTGCGCGGTGCGCACGTCATCGTCTATCCGAGCGGCGACGAGGTGCTCGCGACGGAGGACGTGCTGGTGCTGGCCGGCCAGACCGAAGCGCTGGAGCGCTTCTTCTCCGGAATCCGGCCCGCACGGGCGCGTACGTAGCACCACCGCCCTCGATCGCCCCCGCTGCATCGCAACGAACTTGATACGCCTCGCCGATCTGTGTATATGGATTATTGACATTTACGGTTGATTGCCTAGAGTGCAGAGGCGCGGTCTGCCGTCTCGTCAGCGTCTCGGCAGCTCCGGGCCGGGCCCCTCCCCGGCTCCATCAGTTGATGGGAAGGCTGGGGCGGACGGGCAACCACCGATGTGGGGCGGCCTTCGTCACCGCTCCCCGGCCCGTGACACCGGATGAAACACGAGTGGCCCCGACACGGCTGGCACCGTGTCGGGGCCGGATGCAAGGGGTCCACGTGCCTGCCTTGCTACCCCAGTGTAGCGCGCTGCGTGTCTTGACTTATGTCAGGGACACCACCGAAGGCCTCGGTCGACTCTCGATGTCCCCTGCATCCACGCACCCAAGGGAGGTGGACGTAGGGGGATGAATCAACGTGCCCCGCGAGGGCGCGGGACGAGGCCTGACGGCCGGGTCGCGGCCCGGTCACCACGCCTCGGGCTCCCCATGCGGGATCCCGGGCCAGGTCCCCGCTTCCACACAACACCGCGCAGATCGGCGCCACGCGCCGGTTGGGAGACTGTTTTGGTTAAGCGACTTCTTCTTTCGCTGCTCATCGTGGGCGGCGTCGC